>JAFYBJ010000063.1 GCA_017540265.1 Lachnospiraceae bacterium | reverse complement strand
CGGATTTTCTGGATTACCTGATCCTGGAAAAGCAGGATGGCTATTGCAGTTATTACGCGACGGCTTTTGTTCTGCTGGCCCGTGCCTATGGCCTGCCGGCAAGATATGTACAGGGATTCTGCGTCCCCTCCGGTGCGATCACCGGCAGTAAGGCAACCGTGCTCTCTTCCTATGCGCACGCATGGCCGGAAGTCTATCTGGAAGGCATCGGCTGGCTGGTCTTTGAACCCACTCCGGGCAAACAACGCTTTGTACGCTGGTCCACCATCGAAGAACGCTGCACACACATAGAAGGCGCATCCTCCCATTCCCTCTCCGAAAACGAACTTTCCGAAGAAACGGAAGAAGAGGAAGCACCACGCTTTATCCTGCACTGGTATCATATCGTCATCCCCATCTTGGCCGGTCTGCTTCTGGTATTGCTGCTATTGGCCATCGATCAGCTGATCCGCAGGATCCGCTATGACCGGATGAACGCCCGCGAAAAAGGACTATGGCTGTGCCGCCGCAACATAGATGCCTTGAAACGCATGCATCTGGTGCGTGAAGACGGCGAGACACTCGAAGAATTTGCAAACCGGGCAAGCGAACAGGTTGGCGAAGAGGCAACGGGCTTTTGCAGTATTTACGAATTGCTCCTGTATGGCCGGAAAGAACCCACGGAAGAAGATCTCTGCCTGCTGCTGGAGGGCGAGAAACGATTGCTGCAACTGCGCCACCGGACTTACAGGGTCAAACCACAACATCGGCAAGATGGTATCATATGACAGATGATTTGGGGCATGTCTGTGGTATAATGGTAAAGACCCATCGGGGACGGGGGTAATGATACATCAGTTCAACGGAGGTATAGCAGATGTTTTGTCAGTTATTCGGAAAGTATCTTTTGGAAAAGAAAGAGATCAATGATTTTGATTATGAAACTCTTATCAATGAGCAGATGTCGGTTCGTGTAAGGCTCGGCACCATTGCCGTGGAAGAGGGGCTGCTTACGGAAGAGCAGGTAAAAGATATCAACAGACAGCAGATGACACAGGACCGCCGTTTTGGTGATATAGCCGTGGAGATGGGACTTTTGAAGGATTCCCAGGTAGGAGAGCTCTTAGCCAGACAGGGTGATTCCTATCTTCAGTTTGTGCAGCTTATTACCGACATGACCGATATCACAAAGGAAAAGCTTGATAACTATCTGGTGGATTTCAGGAAACAGAGTGGCTTTACCGAAGCGGAAATGGAGGCATTAAAGAGGGATGATATAGATGAGCTGCTTCCGATCTACATTGCTACAGCCAAAAGCCATATTGTTGATATAGCCGGGCTGTTTTTACGTAATATCATGCGTTTTGTTTCCAGAGATTTTTACATCGAAAAGGCATATCGCGCAAAAGAGTACGCATATGAGCATCTGGCAAGCCAGGAGATGTCGGGGGATGCCTCGATCTTTATTGCCATCGGAGAAAAAGAAGATCAGGGTGCATTCCTTAAGGTGGCAAGCGGGTTTGCGGGACAGGATTTAAAAAATGCGGTCGAGGATGTCTATGATTCTGTCGGAGAGTTCATTAACGTGACCAGCGGTCTTTTTGCCAGTGCAATGAGCGTAAAGAAGCTGGACGTCGATATGGAGCCGCCTCTTGGCTTTCCGGGACAAAAGGCAACGGGTGATTTCTATGTACTTCCCGTGGTCATTGAAGATAAAAGACTGGAGCTGTTGATCTCAGTGAATGCGGATTTTGTTCCGGGTGAAACACCGATAAAGACCGGCAGCATCATCCACGATCATACGGAGAGCGGTGCGGCAAACAACGGAGCGAGGGTTCTTATCGTAGATGATTCACGTATGTCACGCCAGATGCTTAAGAACATCCTGGAAAAAGGCGGTTTTCAGGTGGTAGGGGAGGCCGAGAACGGCATAAACGGAGTGAAGGCTTATCATACACTCCGCCCGGATGCGGTGACACTGGATATAACAATGCCGGAAATGGACGGCCTGACAGCGTTGGAGGAGATCCTGAAGCTGGATCCCGATGCCAAGGCCTGCATGATCACGGCTGCCGGGCAGCAGGATAAGCTGATACGTGCCCTGCGTGCCGGAGCCAGACGCTTTATCAGTAAGCCTTTTAATGAAGAGGAGATCCTCAGGAACATGAATGAGGTAGTGTCGGCAAAATAGGAAAGGCGGACTTTATCTGATGATAAAGCTTGGTGAAAAACAAAAACTTACTGTTGTAAAAAAAGTGGATTTCGGAGTATATCTTGCGGAAGCAGATACACCGGAAGATAAGGTGCTGCTGCCTTTAAAGGAAGTTCCGGAGGGGACGGATACAGGCAGCGTCCTTGAAGTTTTCATTTACAAAGATTCGGAAGACAGACCTGTCGCCACGGTTAAGGAGCCTCTCATTATGGCAGGCGGCACGGCTCTCCTTAAAGTGGTACAGGTGACACGTATCGGAGCATTTCTGGATTGGGGGCTTCCAAAGGATCTTCTTCTTCCTTTTGCGGGACAGACCTACAGGGTGAAAGAAGGGGATGAGGTGTTGGTGGCTCTTTATACGGATAAGAGCGGAAGGCTCGCGGCAACCATGAATGTGTATCCGTTCTTAAGCTGTGATCCGCCCTATGAGGCGGGAGATGATGTGGAAGCGCTGCTTTATGAAAAAAGCGACACCTTCGGCATTTTCGCAGCGGTTGATATGAAGTATTCTGCCATAATACCCAGGACGGAGAGTTTCGGGGATGGTCTTGAACCCGGAAAGAGAGTAAGGGCGAGGGTTGTAAACGTAAGGGATGATGGAAAACTAAACTTAAGTGTCAGGGATAAGGCATATCTGCAGATGGAGCCGGATATGGAGAAGATATTAAGCCTTCTTGATTCTTACGGCGGAACCCTGCCATTCACGGAAAAAGCAGATCCCGAGATAATAAGGCGTGAAACCGGAATGAGTAAAAATGAATTCAAACGTGCGGTGGGACATCTTTACAAATTGAGGAAGATAAGTCTCGAGGGCGGCATAATAAAGAGCTGTTAAAAGGCTTAGAGATGCAATAAAAAAACCGCGTAATGCGGTTTTTTGCTTGTCATGATATATGATCCTGACGAATATGTATTATACGCTCATGTCAAAATTGCCGCCCACTGCGGGATTGACGGACATCTCCATCATCTTTGTGAGCTGGGCGCCCTGAGACTCCTGAAGATCAAGCGACTTTGAGAGCATCGCTGTGCCCACATCGTTCATGACCTTACCCTGGGCATATTCCATGGCAGATGAAGTGATCACATCTCTGATACCGCCTACACCCATAGCACACCTCCTTAACCAAAAGCTGAAATCCTCCGGATTTCATATGAGACTAGTATACATTTACATTATAACACTGCCTTAAACCTTGTCAATAAAATGAATTGTGAAAGTATAATAAAAAAAGTGCTAAAGACTATGGATTTTTTTGTGCATATATATTAAAATTGTCTACTGTATAGGCAAAACTATTATACTAAAGGGGTTGCTGATTGGATATTTTGCATAAGGAGAATGGTGGATATGATTTCTAACCAAATACTTCAGAATACCATAGAGGGGATTACATCAATATCGCGCACGGAGCTTTGCGTTACGGATACTGAAGGGCGGACTGTGGTTTCAACCTACGTAAAGACGCCTGATTTTTCCGAATCCGTAAAGGAGTTTGCCGCTTCTCCCGCCGATTCACAGGAAAGCAACGGAAATCATTATTTCAAGATCGCAGACGGTCCGCGTACGGAATATGTTCTCGTAGTTTCCGGAAGCGCGGATAATGCATATCTTGTGGGAAAGATGGCAGCTTTTCAGCTTAAAGAGCTTTTGGTTGCGTACAGGGAACGTTTTGATAAAGATAATTTTATCAAGAATCTTCTGTTGGACAATCTTCTTTTGGTTGATATATACGGCAGGGCGAGGAAGCTTCATCTGTCCATAAATGCCAGACGTGTGGTTCTCATAGCCGAGACACCGGCTGCAAGGGAATTTGCGGTAAAGGATATGGTAAAGGACTGCTTTGGTGCATCCGGAGAAAAAGAGATAGTCACCGCGGTGGATGAAAACAGCGTGGTGATCGTTAAAGAGCTTCAGGGAGATGCAGAGGATCAGTTTGCGGAAGAGGAAGAGGTTAAGAAATCCGCCGCAAAGATAATAGAATACCTGAATAAAGAGGATATAAAGGACGTCCGCATCGCCTGCGGCGCTCCCGTAGATGAGATAAAGGATGTGAGCCGTTCCTATAAAGAGGCAAAGGTCGCGCTTGATGTGGGCGGGATATTCTCACCGGACAGGCAGGTGATATCATACAGGGAGCTTGGCATAGGAAGACTGATATACCAGCTGCCGATGCCTTTGTGCCAGATGTTTATAGATGAGATATTCGGTGACAGGGATCCGGAGGAATTTGATGAGGAAACAGTCACGACCATAAATAAATTCTTCGAGAACAGCTTAAATGTTTCGGAAACATCGAGGCAGCTGTTCATACACAGAAATACCCTGGTCTACAGGTTGGATAAACTCCAGAAAAATACCGGCCTGGATCTCAGGATATTTGATGATGCCATAACATTTAAAATTGCCATGATGGTGGTAAAATATATGAAATTTATGCAGGCAAAGGATTTTTAAAAGCCGGAGGGATCAGACTTGAAGAAAAGAGAACTGCTTGAAGATTCGGAAGAGCTGCGCGCAGCAGTGGCGGATCTTAAGGAAAAAGCCGGAAATAAAAGTAAAGAGGCAGAAACAGACGAAGAAGACATCCGTGAGCTTGAGGAAGATTATCAGGAATATGATAATTATGACGAGGCGTATGATGACGGATATGAGGATGCCGAAGCAGAGGATTATGATGATCAGGAGGATCATTCCGATACAAGGGATCTTAAGAAAAGTGAAACCTTTGAAAAGACCTTAAGGGATACGAGACCTATGAGCGAGGCAGCAGCTGCCATCGCTGAATCCGGAAGGCGCGAGCGTGAATATAAACGCGAGAGAACTGCAGAGAAGAAGGCTGAGAAGGGACATAAAAAATCCTCTTCCGTAAAGAAGCGGGGCAAAGGAAAGAATTCACCCGATGCCATCATTACCTTAGATCATGTGACAAAGTATTATGAACATAAGAGCGCACCTGCTTTAAATGATGTAAATCTTGAGATAAAAAAGGGTGAGTTCGTATTCATAGTGGGTGAGAGCGGATCCGGAAAATCAACTCTCATAAGGCTTTTATTGCGTGAATTAAAACCTACGGAGGGCGAGATAAAGGTTGATGAATTCAGCTTAAGCCGTCTTCCGCGAAGAAAGATACCTAAGCTCAGAAGAAAGCTTGGTGTTGTATTCCAGGATTTCAGACTGCTTCCGGACAGGAACGTATATGATAATGTGGCGTTTGCCCAGCGCATTGTAGAGGCTTCACCTTCCGAAATGAAAAAAAATGTTCCGGAGATACTGGGAAAGGTAGGGCTTGCGGGAAAATACAGGGCGAGAACGGGAGAACTTTCCGGCGGTGAACAGCAGAGAGTGGCACTTGCAAGAGCTTTGGTAAACAGACCTGCCATACTTCTTGCGGATGAGCCTACGGGAAATCTCGATCCCAGGAATACTGTGGAGATAATGGATCTTCTGGAACAGATAAACAAGGAAGGCACCACGGTAGTGGTAGTTACCCATAACGAAAAGACGGTAAATGATATGCATCACCGCGTGATAACAATAAAGAAGGGCGTGGTGGTCAGCGACAGGGAGGAAGGTAATTACACTGATGAAAATTAGGACTTTCGGATACGTTATAAAGCAGGGCGTATCAAGTACGTTCAGGAACAAGTGGTTTACCCTTGCTTCCATAGCGACCATAGCATCCTGTCT
This sequence comes from Lachnospiraceae bacterium, assembly GCA_017540265.1. Classification (GTDB taxonomy): domain Bacteria; phylum Bacillota; class Clostridia; order Lachnospirales; family Lachnospiraceae; genus NK4A136. Next base: position 37,524 of record JAFYBJ010000063.1, on the reverse strand, counting down.
GTTTCTTTTCAGCATTGTCTTTTCCGTGATCTGGAACATAAGGAGCATAGTAAAGACAGCTGAAGAAGGTGTTTCCGTAACGGTTTTCTTTGACGAGGGCATATCCGATGAAAGGATAGCCGAGATCGGAAATCTCATAAAAGGTCATACTGCCGTGGCAAGGGCTGACTATATCTCGGCAGATGAAGCATGGGAAAGTTTTAAGACGGAATATCTCGGAGAGTATGCAGATGGTTTCAAAGAGAATCCCCTGGCAGATTCCGAAAATTATGAGATATATTTAAACGATGTTTCGAGACAGGGAGAGCTGGTGCAGTTCCTCGAGGGTTTAGACGGCGTCAGGAGGGTAAACCGTTCGGAGGTGACGGCAAATATGCTCACGGGCTTTAACAGCCTGATCGCATATGTATCGCTTGCTATCATAGCAATACTGCTTTTAGTTTCCATATTCCTTATATCGAATACCGTTACCATCGGAATATCGGTACGCAGCGAAGAGATCGCCATAATGAAATATGTGGGAGCGACGGATTTCTTTGTACGTTCTCCTTTCGTGATAGAGGGAATTCTTATAGGTATTGTGGGAGCGCTGATTCCTGCGGGTACCGTATATCTGCTTTACGGAAAGGTGATAAGCTACATAATGGAAAGGTATGATGTGATCTTTTCCGTATTAAAGCTTCTTCCCGTGAATGAAGTCTTTCAGTATCTTCTTCCCGTATGTATCGCTGTAGGTGTAGGTATAGGTTTTTTCGGAAGCTACTTTACCGTGCGCAGACATTTAAGGGTCTGAGGTTTGAAGAACATCTCATTAAAAAAAGCTGCGCTTGCGGCATTATATGCGGTTTCCGTTACGGGCCTCCTTATATGCGGAGGCCTTGTTGCTTATGCTGATGAAAAGGATAACGGAAAGTCTGTTGATGAGCTCAAAAAGAGTATCTCCGAAAAGGAAAAACAGCTTGGCAGCCTGGAAGCCGAGATGAAGAGCTTAAATGCCGGACGTTCGAATATTCAGGCCATGGTAAAGGATCTTAAAGGCAAGAAGGCTGAGATGTCTGCCTATGTCACGGAGCTGGACGGCCAGGTAGAACAGATACAGGAAAATATAAACGGTCTGAATCTCAAGATGGAGGAAAAGCAAAAGGAGATAGAGCAGACGGAAGCCGAGCTTGCAGCTGCCAATGCTGAGGCGGATGCCCAGTACAGCGCCATGAAGGAACGCATACGTTTCATGTATGAAACCGGTGATTCGGTATATATGGAAATGCTCCTTAAGTCGGAAAGCTTTGGTGATATGTTAAACAAGGCTGATTATATAGAACGTCTCTCTCATTATGACAGGGAAAAACTTGAAGAGTATCGTGCGGTGATCAGGGAAGTGGAACTTACAAAAGAGCTTCTTGACGGTCAGAAGGAAGTGTTAGAGGAAACGAAAAAGGCTGCCCAAGAAGAGCAGGACAATATCAATACACTGATAAGCGAAAAGGAAAAACAGATACAGGCATATTCGGCAGATATAGCAACAAAGGAACAGGCGGTGGCGGAATATGATGCCGAGATCGCTGAACAGAATTCCATAATTAAAGCACTTGAAGCACAGATGGCAGCAGAGAAGGAAGCGCTGGATGAGGCAACACGCATACATTATAATGGCGGCGCTTTTGCATGGCCCGCGCCTTCATATACCAGGATATCCGATAATTACGGCTGGAGGATGCATCCTACGCTGGGTGTACAGAAATTCCACAATGGTGTGGATCTCGCAGCTCCCGGCGGTTCTCCCATACTCGCCGCTTATGACGGAAAGGTTGCAGCAGCCGGATATTCATCAAGCATGGGAAATTATATCATGATAGATCATGGCGACGGCCTTTATACGATATATATGCATGCATCAGCTCTTTATGTATCCAAGGGTACGACCGTAAAAAAGGGGCAGAAGATCGCTGCGGTGGGAAGCACCGGCAGGTCCACCGGAAATCATCTTCATTTTGGTGTAAGAAAAGACGGAAATTATGTTGATCCGATGAGTTATCTGTAAGGAAGAAGGATAAGGTAAATGAACGAAGAATATAAAAGACAGAATGAAAATGAGGGAGATTCCAATGGCTTTGTCACAGGCTTTTTCACGGCCTGTATAATCTTTCTTTTTGCATGGTGTCTTTTTTTATGCGTAAAGGTGATCAGAAGAGAGACCGTTGTTTCGGAAAACAAGGCGGTTTCGGGGAATATGTATGTCAACGACGATCAGGCTGTGGATGAAAAGCTTGATGAGATAGAAACCATAATCGAAAGAAAATATATAGAAAGTGTGAGCGCCGGGGATCTGGAATACGGTCTCTGCAATGGTCTGATCGAGTCTCTTGATGATCCCTATGCCGATTATTATTCTCCCGAGGAATGGATAGAGATGCAGAAGGATACCCAGGGGATATATTACGGTATCGGCGCTTATGTGTCCTCCTCCTCAGATTATCTTTATCCCCGTATATCAGGGATCATTAAGAATACTCCCGCAGAGGAAGCAGGGCTTCAGGCAGATGATATCATAACAGAGGTGGCAGGCACCGATGTTTACGATATGAAGCTTGATGATGTGGTGGCTCTTATCCGCGGTGAGGAAGGAACCACGGTACATATCGTTATATCAAGAGCAGAGGGGAACGGAAGAAAAAAATATGAATTTGACGTGGAACGCAGAAGAGTTGAAAGTCCCACGGTAGATTCGGAGATGAAGGATGATATCGGATATATATACATAAGGGAATTCGATATGGTTACCGTAGACCAGTTTGCGGAAGCGCTGGCGGAAGTAAAGGAAAAGGGAGCAAAGGCGTTAGTGATCGATCTAAGGAGCAATCCGGGCGGTTCCTTAAAGGCTGTGGTTGATATAGCGGGTCAGATACTTCCTGCGGGAAAAGTGGTCTATACGGAAGATAAATACGGAAAGCAGGAATTTTACGGAAGCGATGGTACAAAGGAGCTGGATATCCCTTTGGCTGTCCTTGTTAACGGTGACAGCGCTTCTGCTTCGGAGATACTTGCGGGAGCCATAAAAGATTACAAAAAGGGAACTATAGTCGGAACGACCACATACGGAAAAGGGATAGTGCAGCAGGTGTTTTCATTAAAGGACGGATCAGCTGTAAAGCTTACCGTAAGCCACTATTATACCCCGAACGGAAATGATATCCACAAGGTGGGTATAGAGCCTGATGTAAAGGTGGAATTTGACCGTGATGCATATCTGAAGGATGGAACTGATAACCAGCTGGAAAAAGCGCTGGAGCTGTTGAGGAAGGAATTGGAATAAAAATGGAATTTAAACTGCATTCCGAATACAAACCTACCGGTGATCAGCCTCAGGCGATAAAACAGCTGGTGGAGGGCTTCAGAAAAGGCAATCAGTTTGAAACACTGCTTGGGGTTACGGGCTCGGGCAAGACCTTTACCATGGCGAATGTCATCGAACAGTTACGGAAGCCGACACTTGTCATAGCTCATAATAAGACTCTTGCCGGTCAGCTTTACGGGGAATTCAAGGAATTCTTTCCGGAGAATGCGGTGGAGTATTTTGTATCCTATTACGATTATTATCAGCCCGAGGCTTATGTGCCTTCATCTGACACCTATATAGAAAAAGACTCAGCCATAAATGATGAGATAGATAAACTGCGGCTTTCTGCTACCGCTGCGCTTACGGAACGTAAGGATGTGATAGTGGTGGCTTCCGTTTCCTGTATCTACGGTCTGGGAAGCCCTGCGGAATTTGAGGACATGGTGGTCTCTTTACGGCCGGGAATGCAAAAGGACAGAGATACCGTGATGAAGGAACTTGTTGAGATCCGCTATGAAAGAAATGATCTGGATCTTAACAGAGCCTGCTTCAGGGTGCATGGGGATGTGCTTGAAGTTAATCCTGCAGAAAGAGGAGACAAGATATACAGGATAGAATTTTTCGGCGATGAGATAGACAGGATAACCGTTCTTGATTCCGTAACGAGGAAGCCCGTCTGCACACTCGAGCATGTGAGCATCTTTCCGGCATCCCATTATGTGGTTTCCATGGACAAGATGGAAGCTGCATGTAAAGCCATAGAAGCGGAGTGCAGGGAAAGGGTGGATTTCTTCAGAAAGAATGACAAGCTGATAGAAGCCCAGCGTATATCTGAGCGCACGGCGTTTGATGTGGAGATGTTAAGGGAAACGGGAGTATGTTCCGGCATAGAGAATTATTCAAGACATTTAAACGGAATGAAACCCGGTGAGCCCCCGTACTGTCTTTTTGATTTCTTTCCCGATGATTTTCTTATAATAGTTGATGAGAGCCATATGTCCATACCGCAGATAGGAGGTATGTATGCAGGCGACAGATCCAGAAAGCAGACGCTTGTGGATTACGGCTTCCGCCTGCCGTCGGCTCTTGATAACAGGCCGCTTAATTTCAGCGAATTCGAAAAGCGGATAGACCAGATGCTCTTTGTATCCGCTACTCCGGCAAAATACGAAGAGGAGCACGAGCTGCTGCGTGCCGAACAGATAATAAGACCCACGGGGCTTCTTGATCCCGAGATAGACGTAAGGCCTGTGGAAGGCCAGATAGACGATCTGCTGGGAGAGATAAGGAAGGAGACGGGGAAGAAGAACAAGGTGATGATCACCACGCTCACAAAGCGCATGGCGGAGGATCTGACGGATTATCTCCATGATGCGGGAGTAAGGGTAAAATACCTGCATTCGGATGTGGATACGCTGGAGAGAGCGGAGTTAATAAGGGATTTAAGGCTGGATGTATTTGATGTACTGGTGGGGATAAATCTCTTAAGAGAGGGGCTGGACATACCTGAGGTGACGCTTGTTGCCATACTGGATGCGGATAAGGAAGGATTCTTAAGAAGCGCCACATCCCTTATACAGACAGTGGGAAGAGCTGCCAGAAATTCCGAAGGTCATGTTATCATGTATGCCGATAACATTACGGATTCCATGAAGACCTGTATTGAGGAGACCAACAGACGCCGCAGTATACAGATGAAGTATAATGAGGAGCACGGCATAAAGCCCACCACTATAAAGAAGGCGGTCAGGGATCTTATAGCTGTGAGCAAGGCTATAGAATCCACAAAGCTTACCCTTGAAAAGGATCCCGAATCAATGAGCGCGGATGAGCTGGATGCCCTCATAGCGAAGACGGAAAAGCAGATGAAGAAGGCTGCGGCGGAACTGGATTTCGAAAATGCGGCTGAACTCAGGGACAGCCTTGCGGAGCTTAAGAAATATAAAGCCGGAGCCACGGATTCCTATAAGGAAAGACCGGTGAAACGTGCAAGAAGGACCAGACAGGAAAAACACAGTTAAGGAAAAGATCATGTCATATAAAGAATCGGAAACCGAAAAAAAGCTTAAGATGCTTCCGGCATCCCAGACCATAAGGATCACGGGGGCGAGGGAGCATAATCTCAAAAATGTGGATCTTGTGATCCCGAGGGATAAGATGGTGGTATTTACGGGACTTTCAGGTTCCGGAAAATCATCCCTTGCTTTTGATACCATATATGCGGAAGGGCAGAGGAGATATATGGAATCACTGTCTTCGTATGCGAGACAGTTTTTGGGCCAGATGGAAAAACCGGCGGTGGATAAGATAGAGGGTCTTTCTCCTGCAATAAGTATAGACCAGAAATCAACAAATAAAAATCCAAGGTCCACTGTGGGTACCGTAACAGAAATATATGATTATCTGAGACTTCTTTATGCGAGAGCCGGCATACCGCACTGCCCGAACTGCGGAAAGCCTATCATGCGCCAGAGTGTTGACCAGATGACGGATCAGATAATGACCCTGCCGGAGGGCACTAAGATACAGCTCCTTGCCCCTGTAGTAAGAGGCAAGAAAGGCCGTCATGAAAAGGTGCTGGAGCAGATGAGAAGATCCGGATACGTAAGGGCCGAGATAGACGGCAGTCTCTACGAGCTGGATGAGGAGATAAAGCTTGATAAGAATATAAAGCACAACATAGAAGTGGTTGTGGACAGACTGGTGATAAAAGACGGCATAGGCAAGAGACTTGCGGATTCCATCGAGAATGTTCTTGATATAGCGGAAGGTCTGCTGGTGGTGGATGTTATAGGCGGGGAAAGGATGAATTTTTCCAGATCTTTTTCCTGTCCTGACTGCGGCATCAGCATACAGGAGATAGAGCCCAGGACCTTTTCCTTCAATAATCCCTTTGGCGCCTGCCCTGAATGTGCCGGTCTCGGGATAAAGATGGAATTTACGGAAGAGTCAATGATACCGGATCCCACCAGATCCATAAACGAAGGCTGTATAGCCGTAATGGGCTGGCAGTCTGCAAATCAGGAGGGCAGCTTTTCAAATGCTCTTTTAAAGGCGCTGGTCAAAAAGTTTAAATTTTCCCTTGATACACCCTGGTGTGATCTTCCGGACAGGATAAGGAATATACTTATCAACGGAACGGATGTAGAGGTAAATGTGCATTATACAGGGCAGAGAGGAACGGGAGTATATCCCATAGCCTTCGAAGGCCTGGTGGAAAACCTGAACCGAAGGTACAGGGAGACTTATTCCGAGACCAGCAAGGCTGAATATGAGAAATACATGTCAATAGAGCCCTGCAAGGTTTGTAAAGGGCAAAGGCTTAAACCGGAAGCTTTGGCGGTAACGATCGGTGATAAGAATATTTATGAGATGACCGCTATTTCCATTGAGGAACTGCGCGACTGTTTTGATACGCTTGAACTTACAAGACAGCAGCATCTGATAGCCGATCAGGTGATAAAGGAGATAAAGTCCAGGATAGGTTTCTTAAACGAGGTGGGGCTCGGATATCTGACGCTTGCAAGGGCGACGGCTACTCTTTCCGGCGGTGAAGCACAGAGGATAAGGCTTGCAACACAGATAGGTTCAGGTCTTGTGGGCGTGTGTTACATACTGGATGAGCCCAGTATAGGTCTGCATCAGAGAGATAATGAAAAACTTCTTGGTGCGCTTAAAGGACTGAGGGATCTGGGAAATACCCTGATAATAGTGGAACATGACGAGGATACCATGAGAGAGGCGGATTTCCTTGTGGATGTGGGCCCGGGAGCCGGTGCACATGGAGGAGAGATAGTGGCCGCCGGAAGCGTATCGGATATAATAAATGCAAAGGATTCCATCACCGGTAAATATCTTTCCGGTGAAAAGAAGATAGAAGTGCCTTTGCTCAGAAGAACTCCCACGGGAAAGCTTACCGTAAAGGGGGCAACAGAGAATAATCTGAAAAATATAGATGTGGATATACCGCTCGGGGTGTTTACCTGCGTCACCGGCGTATCGGGATCCGGCAAGAGTTCTCTTATAAACGAGATACTTTACAAGGCGCTTGCAAGGGCCTTAAACCGTGCATATACGGTTGCCGGAAAGCATAAGAAGATCACGGGAATTGAAGCTCTGGATAAGGTGATAGCCATAGACCAGACTCCGATAGGAAGGACTCCCAGATCAAATCCCGCAACATATACCGGAGTGTTTGATCTGATAAGGGATCTCTTTGCTTCAACGGCGGATGCAAAGGCAAGAGGCTACAAGAAAGGACGTTTTTCCTTTAATGTAAAAGGCGGAAGATGCGAGGCCTGCAGCGGTGACGGTATAGTTAAGATAGAGATGCATTTCCTCCCTGATGTTTATGTTCCGTGTGAGGTGTGCGGCGGAAAAAGATATAACAGGGAGACACTGGATGTGCTCTATAAGGGTAAGAATATCTTTGAGGTGCTTGATATGACAGTGGAGGATGCGCTGGAATTCTTTTCGGCGGTACCTTCCATAAGAGATAAACTAAAGACGCTTTATGATGTGGGACTTTCGTATGTAAAGCTCGGACAGCCTTCTACGGAACTTTCGGGGGGCGAGGCGCAGCGCATAAAGCTGGCTGCCGAGCTTTCAAGGCGCAGCACCGGAAAGACCATTTATATTCTGGACGAACCTACAACAGGTCTTCATTTCGAAGATGTGCGCAAGCTTATAGAGATCCTGCAGAAGCTTACGGATGCCGGAAATACCGTGGTTGTCATAGAACACAATCTGGATGTGATAAAGACGGCAGATCATATCATAGATATGGGACCGGAAGGCGGGGACGGAGGAGGAACCGTTATAGCAAGCGGCACACCTGAGGAGATAGCAAAGAAAAAGAACAGCTATACAGGACAGTTTTTAAAGAAAATGCTGAAAGGATGAAAGATATGCATAAGATACTTATAATCAACGGACCCAATATCAATTTCCTCGGAATAAGGGAAAAAGCGGTATACGGCACAAAGGATTACGATGCCCTGCTTAAGATGATAGCGGATAAGGCAGCAGAGACAGGCGTGGAAGTGGAAGTGTTCCAGTCAAACCATGAAGGAGCCATCATAGACAGGATACAGGATGCATATTCCGACGGTACCGAAGGGATAGTGATCAATCCCGGGGCTTATACACATTACAGCTATGCAATAAGGGATGCACTTGCAAGCTATGATATACCGAAGATAGAAATACATATATCCGATATAGACACAAGAGAGGAATTCAGGAGAGTATCTGTAACGGCTCCGGTCTGCAACGAACAGATAAAAGGTCTGGGACTTGAGGGATATCTGGTTGCAATAGATAAGATGTTAGGGTATATATCTTAAAAATCCATGATATTCCGTATGATCATATAGGGGATCATGCAGATCACGATCATGATAAGGATCATGTTTTCAAAACGGCTGTAATCTTCACGGCCGTTTTTTATGTACAGTATCAGCTGGCGCAAGAGGATGACTGACAGAATGGGAAGTATGATAAAGGCATACGGATTATCCATGAAAGCTGCTTTTATATCAAGCTTAAGAAGGTCCATGAAGAGATGTGTGATCCCGCAGCCGGGGCATCTGAGTCCCGTGATGCGGTGGAACATGCAGGGTATAGAAAAGCCGTGCATATTTGCGATCGCATATACTCCTCCAAGGAGCAGCAGAGCCGCAGATATGCACAGCGTAGTTTTAAGTCTTTGCTTCATTAAGCGGTAGCGCGCTGATTAAGTTCGTTCTGTATAAGGCAGAGGTCTATGAAGCTGAGTTCGAATATAGCAAGTAAGAGGTAGAGGATAGCGTTGTTGCCGCCGGCTCTTCCTTCTCTTGCGGCAAGGTCATCGAATCGCTTACCGCACTGATAAAACCATACCATCCAGTAAATGCCGCAGGTAACCATTCCCAAAAGGATAACAAGGAGGGGATGCATGGGGCTTGTATTTCCTGTAACATTATCGGATTCCTGTATGAGCATATACTCCCAGTATATTGCGTATATGCCGCAGGTAACGATTGAGAGAATGATGCAGACTGCTATGTTTCTGTTTTTGATTGCCATTTTTTCTTTCCTTTCTTATTTTGTTGTAAGACTTATCCTTCGTGCTTTCACGTCCGTGCCTTTTACCGTGGCGGTAATGACCTCGCCTATCTTGAATACATCCGAAGGTTTTTCAACGTGACCGCTTGATATTTCCGATACATGGAGCAGGGCGTCTATCCCGGGTTCAAGCTCCACAAAAGCACCGAAATCCGTCATGCGTGCCACCGTGCCTGTGACTATGGATCCGTCAGGGTATTTATCTGCGGCTTTGTTCCAGGGATCATTTTCGGGAAGCTTTGCCGAGAGGGAAACCTTTTTTGTCTGGGGATCTGCGGAAAGGACTTTTACCTTAACGCTGTCGCCCTTTTTATAAATATCGGAAGGCTTGCCTACATGCCCCCAGCCGATCTCGGAGATATGGAGCAGACCCACAGCGCCTTCGAATTCAACAAAGACACCGAAATCTGTTACGTTTCTTACTGTTCCTTCCAGTACATCACCTGCCTTGGTGCTGTCAAAGAATGCTTTTGTTTTGCTTTCTTTTTCCGCCTCAAGCACTGCGCGACGGTCTCCGATGATACGGTTTTTCTTTGTCAGATCTTCTTCGCTGATGATATATTCGAGCTCTTTATCTTTGTACTGCTCAAGATCATGTGAGAATACATCGGAAACCAGGCTTGCCGGGATGAAGACCTCAACACCCTTGTAGTCTGTTACAAGACCGCCTTTGTTGACGTTACTTATCACGGATCTTAATACGGTCTTTTTTCCGGCTGCTTCCGCAAGTTCTTTTACGATCTCTTCTCTCTGCTGTGCCGTGAGCCTTTCCGGTACTGTTTTTTCCTGCCCGGTTACTGCTGTTTCCTGCTCGGTTACTGCTGTTTCCTGCTCGGTTACGGGCGTAAGAGTTTCCCCGTCCATGTCTATTACCTCCGATAATGATTTTGTTGAAAAATGTTACTGCTGTATTATAGCCTTTTTACATTCTATTTGCAAAAGATTATAACTTTGTTATAATGAATCCGCGTTTTTACACAATGAAAGGATCGGGATATGAATTATTCGGACGTAGGTATAGATCTGGGAACAGCCAGCATACTTGTATATATTAAAGGAAAAGGCGTGGTATTAAAAGAGCCCAGCGTGGTTGCTTTTGACCGCGATACCAATAAGATAAAGGCGATAGGAGAGGATGCGCGTCTCATGATAGGGCGTACTCCCGGAAATATCGTTGCGGTGAGGCCTTTAAGACAGGGCGTCATCTCGAATTATACCGTAACTGAGCAGATGATGAAGTATTTCATCGTAAAGGCTATGGGGCGTAAATCTTTCAGAAAGCCCAGGATAGCTGTCTGTGTTCCTTCGGGAGTAACAGAGGTGGAGAAAAAGGCTGTTGAGGATGCTACGTACCAGGCAGGTGCCAGGGAAGTGGCTATAATAGAGGAGCCTATTGCTGCTGCTATAGGAGCCGGTATAGATATATCAAAGCCCCAGGGCAATATGATAGTTGATATAGGCGGCGGAACCACCGATGTTGCCGTGATCTCTTTAGGCGGTACGGTGGAAAGTGCATCCATAAAGATAGCGGGAGATGATTTCGATGAGGCCATAGTCCGTTATATGAGAAGAAAATACAATCTCCTTGTAGGTGACAGAACAGCAGAGGATATAAAGATAAATATCGGTACGGCATTCAAGCGCGCAGAGGTTGATTACATGGATGTGCGCGGTAGAAATCTGATAACCGGTCTTCCCGAGACCATAAGGGTATCGTCGGATGAAACCCAGGAGGCGCTTAAGGAAGCAACCACTCAGATACTTGATACCATATGCGCCGTGCTTGAAAAGACACCTCCGGAACTTGCGGGAGATATCGTTGACAGGGGCATAGTGCTCACCGGCGGAGGAGCCATGCTCCGCGGTCTTGAGGAACTCATAGAAGAACGTACCCATATCAATACCATGACAGCTGACGAACCTATGACCTGTGTGGCCATAGGTACCGGCAGATATATAGAATTCCTTGCCGGATATAATGAGGATGCGGGCTAAGGGGTTAAGTTTTTTACTGATCATGCCGATATACTGTCAAAGGGCCGGTGCCGGGATGCGCCGGCAGTTGATACAGGGCACGGAGGCCGGTTATACTTTAGCAGTTGGAGGGTCTGTCTGTGCTTAAGGGACTTTATACAGCATATACCGGAATGATACAGGAACAGCAGCGTATGGATACGCTGACAAATAATCTTGCAAATTCCGACACTACGGGCTTCAAAAAAGAAGGCCTTACAAGTCAGTCGTTCGATACCGTCCTTGTGGATAAGATAAAGGACGGTTCTGAAAGTTATTATTACGGCAGGCGCATCGGTCCTGCCAATCCCGGAGTAAAAATAGGAGAAAGCTATACAGACTGGTCGGAGGGTGCTCTTCAGGTAACCGACATACCGGTGGATATGGCCCTCGGCGGTAAAGGCTTCTTTACCGTTGAATTTACAAACAAGGCCGGAGCCACATCCACGATGTATACCAGAGACGGAAATTTTCAGCTCACCAGGGAAGGTTATCTTGTGACCACCGACGGTGATTATGTGATGGGTGCCGGCGCGAACGGACAGAGCACAAGGATAAAGCTTGATCCCGTAAAGGATTTTAAGGTTGACGGGCAGGGGTACATATCCCAGGACGGAAAGCAGATAACGCGTTTAAAGCTTACCGATTTTGAAGATTATGATTATCTGGAGCATTACGGGGAGAATTATTATTATCCCGTGGAAGGCGCAAGGACCAAGGATGCCACGGATGCAAGGGTGCTTCAGGGATATCTTGAAACGTCAAATGTGGACATTGTACCGGAAATGGTAGAGATGATAAGTGTCTCAAGACAGTATGAGGCAAACCAGAAGATAATACAGACGATAGATACGTCGATGCAGATAGCGGCAAATCAGCTCGGACGGCTTAACGGATAAGCTTAAGGTAAAGGAGGTATGATATGGTAAGATCATTATGGTCGGCAGCCACCGGAATGCTTGCACAGCAGACAGCGGTGGATACGATATCCAATAACATAGCGAATGTGAACACCACAGGTTATAAGACCAATCAGAATGAGTTCAAGAGCCTTCTTTATCAGGAGCTCCAGACAAGGACCACATCCGCAAACGGTGATACAAAACCCATAGATTCACAGGTGGGCTTAGGCGTGCGTTCCTCATCCATAACGACTGTTTTCAGACAGGGTGCTTTCCTTGAATCTGCAAATAACTTTGCATTTGCGATAGAGGGAGACGGACTTTTCGGGATACGTACCGCAAACGGCGGAACAGCTTATACAAGAAACGGGAATTTCAATATATCCATCGGTTCAAACGGACTCAACCTTACCAATGCGGACGGTGAGCCGGTACTGGATACGAAGGGAAAACCCATAGTTTTCAACAAGGATTATACTGCAAGCAATATATCCGCTTCTTCGGACGGAGAATTTTTCTATCCGGATAAAGACGGAAATCCCCAATCCCTTAATATAAAGATAGGTCTCTGGCAGTTCAACAATCCTTCAGGCCTTGAGAAGAAGGGAGATTCAAAATATGTTCAGAGTGCTGCCAGCGGCGCTCCGATAAATGAAGCAACTGCCACGAATATCAAAAAGAGCACCGTGGCACAGGGATATACGGAAGGGTCAAACGTACAGCTTGCGGATGAAATGGTAAATCTCATCATAGCGCAAAGGGCTTACGAAGCAAATTCCAGAGCCATAACCACCACGGATACCATGATGGGACAGGCCAATCAGTTAAAGCAGTAAGGATGTAAAGCATGGATATAAGCAACCTTGACATAAGCAGTCTTACAGACTATACAAAGAGCCTGGCAACCACGCAGAATGCGCAGAGAAAGGCGGAACTTGCAAAGAGGGCCGAAAGCGACACGGAGACTCTTGATGCCTGCAAGGAATTTGAATCATATCTCTGGGAACAGGTGATAAAGAGTATGCAGAATACCGGCGGGCTTTTTTCTTCGGAGACAGGGAACAGCACCTTAAGCTATTTTTCGGATCTTGCGGTGACAGATGTGGCAAAACAGCTTACGGAGCAGAGCCTCGGTCTTAATTCGCTTGCAATGCAGATGTATGAGCAGATAAAAAGAAGCGAAGGGCTTTCTTCAGATGAAGTAAAGGAAGCCGTATCGGCAGCTCTCGGTAAGACGGGAAGTGCGGCTGATAATACAGAAAAGGCTGAGGAAGCCATAGCCGCAGCCGAAAATATGATAGCAGGCATAGCAACGGCATCACCCTCGTCTTCGGGGGATGATACTGACAGCCTTTCATCTCTTCTTGAAAATATAAAGATCATCTAAGCGTCAGAGGCAGCTTAAAGCTTTGCCTCCGACGGTCTTTATTCTGAATACATTCACTTAAGAAATCCATTATAATAAAGGTTATGGAAGATAAGAACGAAACAATAAACGGATATATAGAGCGCATTACTTTTCGTAATGAGGAAAACGGATATACCGTAGCCGTACTGCAGACAGGAGGAGATGAGATCACCTGTGTGGGGATCATGCCCGGTATTGCCCCCGGAGAGAGCATAGAGGCTGAGGGCAGCTATACCGACCATCCTGTATACGGAAGACAGTTTAAGGCTTTAAACGTAACACCCGTGGCGCCCAGGGATGAGATATCTCTTCTCAGATACCTTGGCAGCGGCGCTGTAAGGGGCGTTGGTGAAAAGCTTGCGGAAAGGATAATAAAAAAATTCGGGGAGAAGTCCCTCAGAATAATAGAGGAAGAGCCGGAGCGTCTTGCCGAAGTGAAGGGCATAAGCCTTCGGATGGCACGGGATATCGCAGACCAGATGGCGGACAGACGGGATGAAAGGACTGCTTTTATGTATCTTCAGCGATACGGCCTTTCAAAAAACCTTATCAAGAAGCTGTATGACAGATACGGTTTAGAGGTATACCGTGTGATAAGCGAAAATCCTTACCGTATGGTGGAAGAGATCCCTCAGGTGGGTTTTGCGACTGCAGACGAGATAGCTTCAAAGGCCGGGATAAGCATAGATTCGGAATACAGAGTACGTTCGGGTTTTATTTATGTATTAAGGCGGGCCGGACAGAGGGGGCATTGTTATCTGCCCGAAAAAGAACTTGCGGAAGAACTCATAGAGCTGCTTGGGATAGAAGAGGATATTTTCCCGGCGCTTTTTGAGAATGCCATGGCAGGTCTTGCCATAGACAGGCTTATCGTTATCAGGTTACATGAAGAAGAAAAAGATATTTTCTTAAAAGCCTATGACAGGGCAGAGAGATTCTGCGCTTTAAGGCTTAAGGAATTAAAGGAAAACTACGAAGCTGTTTCGGATGATGCAGTGATAGAGGCTTTTTTAAAGAGCAGGGAAGAGGCGGGGATAAAGAGAGATCCCTTACAGGAACAGGCTGTAAAGAAATGCCTGCATTCCGGAGTGTTCATTCTTTCCGGCGGTCCGGGAACAGGAAAGACCACCACCATAAATACGATCATCTCCATGCTTGAGGAAAAGGGGAAGAGCTTTGTGCTGGCGGCGCCTACGGGAAGGGCAGCAAAGCGTATGAGCGAGGCTGCCGGATATGAGGCCCAGACCATACACAGGCTTCTTGAAATAAGCGGAGAACCGGCGGAGGATAATGAGGAATACCGTTTCGGGAGAAATGAGGAAAATCCTCTTGAAGCGGATACGGTGATAATCGATGAAGCCAGCATGCTGGATATATTTCTCTTCAGCTCGCTTTTAAACGCCATGCTCCCGGGGATGCAGCTTATACTTGTGGGTGATGCGGACCAGCTTCCGAGCGTGGGACCGGGCCGCGTGCTTGAAGATCTTCTGGAAAGCGGCGCCTTTGACAGCATAAAGCTTGAAAGGATATTCAGGCAGGATGATGAGAGCCATATAGTGACATATGCCCATGCGGTCAATGAGGGTAAGCATATAGATTTTACCGTGAAATATCCGGATTTTTTCCTGCTTGAAAAAGATACCCCGGCTGTGGTGCAGCAGTATATAGTAAGTCTCTGCGTAGATGTGATCCCAAGAAAGCTTGACCTTAAGGATTCCGACATACAGGTGCTTACCCCGATGCGCAAAGGTGATCTGGGAGCGGTAAACATGAATATGGTGCTTCAGAAGGCGATGAATCCGCCTGCGGAAGACAAAGAGGAACTTATATCCGGATCGATCATCTTCAGGGAAGGCGACAAGGTGATGCAGATCCGCAATGATTATGAGCTTGAGTGGGAGATAAGAGAAGAAAACAGGATAAGCATAAGGACAGGAAAGGGTGTTTTTAACGGTGATGTGGGAAGGATACTTCGCATCAATAAAGCGCTCAGGCTGATGGAGGTTGTATTTGATGAGAACCGGCATGTCTGGTATAGCTTTGATAAAACAGACGAACTGGATCTTTCCTATGCCGTGACCATACATAAATCACAGGGGTCCGAATACCCGGTTGTGATACTGCCGCTTTTATCGGGTCCTTCCATGCTTATGACCAGGAATCTTTTATATACGGCTCTCACCAGAGGAAAGCAGTGTGTGATAATCGTCGGGAGCAGCAGGACAGTTCATGAAATGACGGATAATGATTATGAGGGAAAAAGATACACATCACTTACGGAACGATTATCTTAAGAGGATAAGAGAACTTCTGTTTCCTCCGCGCTGCCCTGTCTGCGATGAGGTGCTTGGAGCGCAGGACAGGCAGAGGCTTATTTGCAGGGATTGTGCCGGAAAGATAAGTTTTATACATGAGCCCAGGTGCCTTAAGTGCGGGATGGCTTTAGAGGATGAAACAGAGGAATACTGCTCCTCCTGTAAGAAAAGAAGGCATATCTATGACAGCGGGCTGGCGCTTTTCGAATACTCCCCTTTGAGGACTTCGATGTACCGTTTTAAATATTCCGGGAGGGCTGAATATGCGAAATTTTACGGCAGGGCTGCTGCAAGATATCTCGGGGAGCAGATAAGGAAATGGCAGCCGGAGGGCGTGATACCGGTTCCGATGTATGCCCCAAAGGAGAGGATGAGAGGGTATAACCAGGCGGAACTGTTTGCGAGGGCGCTTGGAAATGAGCTGTCGATACCGGTTTATAACGATATAGTCATCAGAAGAAGAAAAACGTCTCCCATGAAGAGGTTAAATGCCAGGCAGAGGCATGTAAATCTTAAAAATGCTTTTATTATCGGCCGCAATGATGTAAAATTAAGACGGGTGCTTGTGGTCGATGATATATATACCACAGGCAGTACGATAGATGCTGTGGCAGCAGTGTTAAAAGCATCTGGTACGGAAAAGGTTTTCTTTGTGACACTTTCAGGCGGAAATGGTATCTGAGTGTTTATAAGGAAGTGAGGTTTATTATGGAAATAAAAAACTGCAGAAAATGCGGAAGAATGTTCAATTACCTGATGGGACCTCAGATCTGTGACAACTGCAAAAAAGCGGCAGAGGAGAAATTCCAGGAAGTAAAAGAATTTGTTAGGGCCAATAAAACTGCGCACATTCAGGAAATATGCAGGGAATGCGATGTTGAACAGAAGCAGGTGCAGCAGTGGATAAGGGAAGAGAGACTGGTTTTTTCCGATGATTCTCCTGTGATGATAAATTGTGAGATATGCGGAAAGCAGATACGCACGGGAAGGTATTGCGACTCCTGCAAGAAGGATACGGCCAATGCCGTGAGCGCAGCGGGGAGAAGGCCTGATCAGATGAATCCGGGTGCAAATAATGCAAGGCATCAGTCGGGCAACAGGATGCATACGTTTAATGATAAATGAATCAAGAGTAAAACTGATGACGAGGCTCGCGGTCTACGAAGGCGGCGAGGGAAAGAAGAATATGTCGATAGGTTCCTATTTCAGAGGGGACTATATATCCGTACAGGTCATAAGATCGGTGATCTGCGGCACGGCGGCATTTCTTCTTGTTTTTGCGCTTTACCTCCTTTATGACATGGAGGAGATCATCGCCGGTTTCTATGATATGGATCTTATGGGTATAGGAAAGACTCTTCTCATGAGATACGCTGTTTTTATCGGCGTTTATTCCGTGATAACTTATATTGTATACGCACTGCGGCACAGGCAGGCCAGGCGCAGGCTGCGCATATACTATAATAATCTGCGGAGGCTGGATTCCATGTATAAAAAAGAATCCGCCGGAAAGAAAAACTGATTACGGAAGAAAGGCCGGTTGAAATATTGCTTTATGGTTATACTGCTTCAGATCAGGGAGAGCATCAGGAGATTTTTCACATCCTATGACAGCTATTGCATCGCCGCCGGAAAATTTCTGGCGGCTCTTATAGTATTCCTGCTCATCAACAAAAATATAGGATATTCGGAGGTGCTTGCGAGCCCGGTGATAGCTGTGCTTGCGGCTTTGTTCTGTTCCTTCCTGCCGCCCAATTTTACGGTGGTGGCGGCCGCAGCCGTATCTTTGCTGCATATATACGCACTTTCTCCGGAGGGAATGATAATAGTGGGATCGGCATTTTTGCTCATGATGTTATTGTATTTCAGATTTTCTCCTAAAGACACGGTATTTGTGCTGCTTACCCCGGTATGCTTTTCACTTAAGATCCCTTTTGTGATACCGGTGGCAGCAGGGCTTTTAGGAGGCCCTGTATCCGTATTTGCAACGGCGTGCGGGACCATAGCATACTATATGCTCTTTTACATGTCGAAAAGCGAGGTGCCTGCTGAGCTTACCGCAGCCGTGGCGAAAAGCACCACGGAAGGCATGCTCAACCGCTTCAGGTTCATAATAAGCGGAATCCTCGGAAACCGGGGGATGCTGGTATTTATAGCAGCATTTTCTATAACGATACTTGCGGTATATCTGATCAGAAGGCTTTCTGTGGATCATTCATGGATCATAGCCATATTTTCGGGAACGCTTCTGGAAATACTGGTACTTCTTGCCGGTGAGCTTCATTTTAAGACCGGGATATCGGCAGGCGGCGTTGTAGCAGGTTCCCTGCTCGCGGCTCTTGTGGGACTTGTGATAATGTTCTTCCGTTTTAATGTGGATTACTCAAGGACAGAGAGAGTGCAGTTTGAAGATGATGAATATTATTATTATGTAAAGGCTGTACCTAAAAATACTGTGGAGCCCGCCGCTCCCAGGGTAAAAAAGATAAAGGGCGGAAGCGGGAAGGATCTTCCCGAATATCATGTGAGACGGTCGGTCACCGAAGATAAGGAAAAGAAATCTTCTTCAGTGAAAAAAAATACGGAAAAGAAGACTCCGGAAAAGCGTACATCCGAGAAGAGAGTGACGGAAGGTCCCAGGGAGAGAAGAAGTGTAGAGGACAGATACAGATCCGATGAGGCAAGGAGCAGTGCTGCGGCACGCATGGACAGGGAGGTTGCTGCCAAGGCAAGGGAGAACAGGCAGTTAAGAGAGAATAAGAACAGGACATAAGACGCCATATGCTGGATCAGTTTTTGGCTTTTTCCGAAAAATACATATCGGGTTTTCATATTCCCGCGATACGTGTCTCGGATATCGTAGAGATGCTTTTGATCGCTGTCGTGGTTTATTATGTGATGGCCTGGATGAGAAGGACGAAGGCATGGTCCCTGTTAAAGGGACTTTTGGTCATTCTGGCCTTTTTTCTTATTGCGGCCATGTTCAATATGTCCACGATACTCTTCATCGCGGAAAAGAGCCTTTATGTGGCTGCCACGGCTTTTGTTGTCATACTTCAGCCGGAACTCAGACGTGCATTGGAACAGCTGGGTTCGAAGAATCTTTTTTCCGGGCTTATCACTTCTGATGTAAACCGGGCAGGGGAATATTCCGATCATACCATAGATGAGATAGTGAGAGCCGCCTTTGCCATGGGAAGAGTGAAGACAGGTGCTCTTATGGTGCTTGAAAGGGAACAGACGCTTTCCGAATATGAAAAAACCGGGATACGTGTGGATGCGGCGGTATCAAACCAGCTCATAATAAATATCTTTGAGCACAATACTCCGCTGCATGACGGCGCATTGATATTCAGAAACGACAGGATAGTTTCCGCTACATGTTATCTCCCTCTTTCCGACAATCCGAATTTAAGCAAAGCTCTGGGTACAAGACACAGGGCGGGCGTAGGCATATCGGAAGTGACGGATGCTCTTGTTATCATTGTTTCGGAGGAGAGCGGAAAAGTGAGCGTGGCTTCCGGGGGAGAGCTTTACAACGGTCTCAGCCAGGAAGGCTTAAGGGAGAAGCTTGATCCCGTAAGGGTTAAAAAATCCGATGAGAATAAAAGAGGATTAAGAAACAGGGTGAAGGGGGAGAAAGATGCTAAGAAAGCTTAAGAATCTCCTTACACAGAATATAGGGCTTAAGATATTATCGGTTTTGGTGGCTGTAGCGCTCTGGCTTGTGGTCATGAATTATGACGATCCCATCATCACCAATACCTATTCGGATATACAGGTGGAGATACTCAATCCGGAGCTTCTTACAGATCAGGATAAGGTATACGAGGTGTTAAGCAATACCGATACCGTCGATGTGACCGTTGAAGGAAAACGTTCCGTCATAGACAGTCTGAGCAAAGAAAATATAAAGGCTTCGGCTGATGTATCGCAGCTTACGGAGGTAAATAACGTTCCCATACGTTTTTACACGAATAAGAACAATAACCAGCTTGAAAGTATCACGGGAGATCATTCCCTGGTGCAGCTTTCGATAGAGGACAGGATAGAAAAACATCTGCCCATCGAGCTTTCGGTTACGGGACAGCCTGCTGACGGATGTGTGGTCGGTGATAAGAGCATAGCGCAGAATACCGTGAGAATATCCGGACCGGAATCGGTTGTAAGCTCCATATCAAAGGCAAAATGTTCCGTAAGTGTGGCGGGAAGAAGCTCTGATATAGCCTCAAGTGCTGATATCAGGCTCTATAATTCCGCAGGCGAGGAGATGAGCCATGCAAATCTCACAAAGAATATTTCAGCTGTCAATGTGACTGTTGCAATACTTGAGACGAAGGCAGTGAGCATTATATATGCTTATACGGGGACCCCTGCCGAAGGATATGCGGTGGCAGGAGATCCGATAGCCGATCATCGGGCCGTACGGATAGCCGGAAGGGCCTCAGTGATAGCGGATATCAGTGCAATAGTCATTCCGGGAGAAGCTCTTTTAGTAGATGGCCTGGATGATGATCTTGTGACGGTAGTGGACATAAAGGATTATCTGGCAAACGGAGTAAGGATAGCCGATGATGAATCCGGGGATTCCTTTGACGGAAAGGTGAACGTAACGGTAGATATTGAGCCTCTGGTTGAAAGAAAGCTTGAGGTGCCCATTGCAAATATACAGCCGGTAAATGTGCCGGAGGGCTTTGAGGCAGAGGTACTTCTTGAAAATTATGAAGTCGAAGATGAGGAGAGAGGCGAAGTTGTTCTTGAGATAAATACAGAGGGGATCGAGGGCAGTTATATAAAGCAGGACGGCGGCAGCGTGACGGGTAAGGACGTTACCGGAACCATGAATGTTCAGGCATATTTTGACCAGAATAACAGTGCTGCGGAAGAAGGAATATACAGAATGAGGGTGAGCTTTACCATGCCGGAAGGTATATCCGTTAAAGGGAGTACTTATGCGGAAGTGGATCTTACCTATAAAGCGGAGGAATAAGATAACATGGCAAGAATGTTTGGAACCGACGGTGTAAGAGGTGTTGCAGGTGAAGAGCTTAGCGCGTCCCTTGCGCTTAAGCTGGGGGCTGCCGGAGCTTTTGTACTGGCGGATGCTCCCGGGAAAAAGCCTGTGGTGCTTGTAGGCTGTGATACCAGGATATCGGGTGATATGCTGGCAAGTGCTCTTATGGCGGGAATATGTTCGATCGGCGCCGATGTGATGTATGCGGGTGTGGTACCCACTCCTGCGATAGCATATCTTACGGTGAAGTACGGATGTGATGCGGGAGTGGTGATATCCGCTTCCCACAATCCTGCAAAGTTCAATGGTATAAAGTTTTTTGACTCTGAAGGTTTCAAGCTTCCGGATGCGGTGGAGGACAGGATAGAAGCTCTCATAAAGGATGATCTCAAAGATGTGAAGCCGGCTGCGGGTGATGCCACCGGTATCATAAAGCGTGTGGACAATGCGGCGGAAGATTACTCCGATCACTGCGCAGAGGCAGTTCCCATGGATCTTTCCGGGATGAAGATAGTGATAGACTGTGCGGAGGGAGCATCCTACAGAACCTCCCCCATGACACTTAAAAAACTGGGAGCTGATCTTATCGTGCTCCATGATTCTCCGGACGGGAAGAATATAAATCTTTCCTGTGGTTCCACCCATATGGAGGAACTGTGTGAAAGGGTAAAGGAGGAAGGCGCGGCATTAGGTCTTGCTTTTGACGGTGATGCGGACAGATGCCTTGCGGTGGATGAAAAGGGCAATATCGTAAACGGAGACCGGATGATGGCCATAAATGCCCTTTATCTTAAAGAAAAAGGACTTCTTAAGAAGGATCTTCTTACCGTGACCGTCATGAGTAATCTGGGCCTTGAACTCATGGCAGGAAAGCATGGCATAAAACTTTCGAAGACAAAGGTTGGCGACAGATATGTGCTTGAGAGCATGAAGGAAGAAGGCGGATGCCTTGGAGGGGAGCAGTCGGGACATGTTATCTTCCTGGATGAGAATACCACAGGGGACGGTCTGCTTTCGGGGCTGCATCTGATAAAAGTAATGCAGGAAAGTAAAAAGCCTTTATCGGAACTGGCTGAAGTAATGGAGATGCTGCCTCAGGCTCTTGTTAACGTATCCGTACCCAACGACAGGAAAGACAGTATCACGTCAGTGCCCGAAGTAAAGGCGGCTATAGAGGAGCTTGAAAAGAAGTATTCCGGTGAAGGCAGGATACTGATACGTCCTTCCGGAACCGAGCCTTTAGTAAGGGTTATGATAGAAGGCAGGGATGAAGCCGTCATAGAAAAGGATGCGAAGGAGCTGGCGGCTCTCATAGGTGATTGCCTGTAAGCCGTAAAAGTGTTAAAATCAGATAACTATTGCAGTCCGGGGGGTTATATGGTAAGCAGGAAGCTAAAGATAATCAATGAATCGGGACTTCAGATGCAGCCTGCGGGCAGTTTATGCAGAGAAGCGATGAAATTCAATTCCTTCATAACGCTTGAATTTAACGGAGTGAAGGCAAATGCAAAGAGTGTGCTAAGTGTGCTGGGCGCCTGCGTGGGTCCCGGCGATGAGATAGAGCTGTCATGTGAAGGCGAGGACGAGAATGAAGCGCTTGAACACTTATCCGGTGTGATAGAAAGCGGTTTTAAGATTCCTCAGGTGCAGTAAAAAGTTATGATCTTCCCGACGGCCGATACAGTGTATCGGCTGTCATAATTTTATAAATAAATGTTTCATACGGAGGTTTTAAAATGCTCAATTACAGGAAATACAAAAGGGTTCATGTAGATCCTTATCCGGAGAGGACATGGCCGGATGCTCAGATAGAAAAGGCACCGCTCTGGTGCAGCGTGGATCTGCGTGACGGAAACCAGGCTCTCATAGATCCCATGGTGGTATCGGAGAAGATAGAATTCTTTAATTATCTTGTAAAACTCGGCTTTAAGGAGATCGAGGTGGGATTTCCCGCAGCCAGCCAGATAGAATATGACTTCATACGTCAGGTTATCGAGAGAAAGCTCCTTCCCGATGATGTAAAGCTTCAGGTGCTGGCGCAGTGCAGGGAAGAGCAGATAAAGAGAAATTTCGAAACTGTGCAGGGAACGAAGCAGTTCATCATGCATATTTATAATTCAACCTCCACACTTCAGAGAGATGTGGTATTCCATGCGAATAAGCAGGAAGTTATAGACATCGCCGTAGAAGGCGTAAGGATGGTAAAGAGAAATATGCATCTTTATGACGGCGAGACCATACTCGAGTATTCACCGGAAAGCTTTACGGGCACCGAGCTTGATTATGCGCTGGAAGTCTGCAATGCGGTGATAGAGGAATGGGGGCCCACTCCCGAGCACAAGATGATAATAAACCTTCCTTCCACCGTGGAGATGACGACTCCCAATGTATTTGCGGACAGGATAGAGTTCATGTCGAAGAATATGAAGAGACGTGACAGCGTGATCCTTTCAGTTCATCCCCATAATGACAGGGGTACGGGCGTGGCTACTGCGGAGCTTGCACTTCTTGCGGGCGCAGACAGGATAGAAGGCACGCTTTTCGGAAACGGTGAACGTACCGGCAATGTGGATATAGTAAATCTTGCTTATAATATGTTCTCCCAGGGAATAGACTGCGGACTTGCCCTTGATAATGTAAATGAGGCTGCCGAGCTTTATACCAGATGCTGCAAGATGGATATCCATCCCAGACATCCCTATGCCGGAAAGCTTGTTTTCACTGCGTTCTCGGGCTCACATCAGGATGCGATAAACAAGGGTGTGCATGCCATGAAGGAAAGGAACAACGAGATATGGGAGGTTCCGTATCTTCCGATAGATCCTTCGGATATAGGAAGGGAATACGAGCCCATTGTACGTATCAATTCCCAGTCGGGCAAGGGCGGAGTTGCTTTTGTCATGGATACATATTTCGGATTCAAGCTTCCAAAGGGTATGCAGAGGGAATTTGCCGATGTGATACAGGCGGTTTCCGAAAAGAAGGGAGAAGTTTCTCCGGATGTGATCATGGAGAAATTCAGGGAAGAGTATCTTAACAAAAAAGAGCCCATCCACTTCAGAAAACTCAAGGTTGAGGATCTGTCTGGTGAGACTGACAGCGAGTTTGATACAAAGGTGCGTCTCATGTATACGGATCACGGAAAGGAGAAGAGTTTCGATGCTGTGGGCAACGGTCCCATAGATGCCGTACAGAGGGGACTTACCGAATCCTTCGGCAGGAAGATAAAGATACTTGACTATGAGGAGCATGCAATGCAGGCCGGTTCCAATTCGCAGGCGGCTGCTTACATACATCTTCTTGATAATGACACGGGAAAGGCTACATACGGAGTAGGTGTGAGCTCAAATATAACAAGAGCTTCCGTAAGAGCGATATTCTCTGCATTTAACAGGCTTGGTCTCGGAGGTTGATATGTCGGAAAAGATTGTTGTGACCGGCTGCAACGGTCAGCTCGGAAGAGCTCTTTCAAAAGAACTGGCTTCGGACAGCACCTACGAATATGTGGGTACAGATGTGGATGTGCTTGATATAACGGATGCAGAGGCTGTCCTTAAATATATGCAGGACATAAAACCTTATGCCGTGGTGAATTGTGCGGCCTATACCAACGTGGACGGCTGCGAGAAGAATGAGGAAACGGCCATGAAGATAAATGCGCTGGGTCCCAGAAACCTTGCCTGTGCCGCATCGGAAACGGGTGCAAAGTTCGTTCATATATCAACGGATTATGTTTTTCCGGGCGACGGGAAGAGGCCTTACAGGGAAACTGATGAACCTGCTCCGGTAAGTGCTTACGGACGCACGAAGCTTGCCGGTGAGAGATTCACAAGGGATTTTTCGGACAAGTGGTTCATACTCCGTACGGCGTGGCTTTACGGAGACGGAAAGAATTTTGTCAGGACCATGCTTTCAATAGCCGAAAATCATGACAGGGTGAGCGTTGTGGATGACCAGCTTGGCAACCCCACATCTGCTGCAGAGCTTGCAAGGGCCATACACAGGCTTTTACCTGCAAGGGAATACGGCATTTACCATGCCACCTGCGAGGGTATATGCAGCTGGGCTGATTTTACGGAAGAGATATTCAGGCTTTCCGGATTAAAGACTGAAGTGGAGCGTATAAGTTCCGAGGAGTATAAGAGACGCTTCCCGGAATCTGCATCACGCCCGGCATATTCCGCTCTCGATAATTATATGTTCAGAGTGGGAACCGATATACGTTTTGCGGACTGGCATGATGCGATAAGAGAGTACCTTAAAGAAGAAGGCAGATTGGCTTAAGTAAGAATGTTTAGCCCTCACATAAGTGCGTTGCAGGAGATGATGCCCATGATGATACCGAGTACGGCACCTGCGATGACCTGAAGAGGGGTATGTCCTACGAATTCCTTCAATCTGTCTTCGGGAGTGATATTTGAATTGGTCTTTGCGAAGATGGTTATCATCTCATTAAGGATCTTTGCCTGTTCACCTGCCTGACGGCGTATGCCGAGGGCATCGTACATTACGATCATGGCGAAGGCAAAAGAGAGGGCAAAGTCGGTGGAGGACACACCTTCCGTTATCACTACTGCAGTGACAAGCCCGCAGACAGTGGCAGAATGGGAACTGGGCATGCCGCCTGTACCTACAAGACGCTCGGCATCAAATTTTTTTGTAACCAGCGTGTGAAGTATGGTCTTGAGTATCTGTGCCACGAACCATCCACTGACGGTGGACACGAGTACGGGGTTATTTATGAGTTCGTAAAAAGTATCCATAAAAAGCCTTTCACTTGCATTAATGATCAACGATGTAATATTATAAAAGCTAAGTGAAAAAAAAACAATGGCAGCAGCCTTAAGGAGATTTAAAATGAATAAGCAGATCGCATTGCAGGATAAGATATATGTGGCCGGACACAGAGGGCTTGTGGGCAGCGCGATAGTACGCAGCCTTAAAAGACAGGGTTATGAGAATATCATAGGCCGCACCCATAGTGAGTTGGATCTTAAGGATCAGGCAGCTGTCAGAAAGTTCATTGAAACCGAAAGACCTGATGTTGTGGTGTTAGCTGCAGCGAAAGTGGGCGGTATAAATGCAAATAATCAGGCCCCTGCGGATTTTGCATATGAGAATATGGAAATACAGTGCAATGTGATAAAAGCCTGCCATGATTTTCATGTAAAAAAGCTTCTTTTCCTGGGAAGTACCTGCATATATCCCAAGATGGCGCCTCAGCCCATACCGGAATCGGCGCTTCTTACGGGACCTCTTGAACCCACAAATGAAGGATATGCAATAGCAAAGATATCGGGTCTTCTCATGTGCAGATACTTCAAGCGTCAGTATGGAGATAATTTTATCAGCTGCATGCCTACCAATCTTTACGGACCTTATGATAATTATGAATTAAAAGGCAGCCACGTGCTTCCTGCCATGATAAGGAAGTTCCATGAGGCAAAAGTGTCGGGAGCACCTTCTGTTGAGCTCTGGGGTACGGGAACACCTCTTCGTGAATTCCTTTATGTTGATGATATGGCGGATGCCTGTGTATTCATTCTTGAGAATTATGACGGAGAGGAACATGTGAACATAGGTACAGGCAAAGAGCTTACAATAAAGGAACTGGCTGATCTTATAAAGAAGACAGTAGGTTATGAAGGCGAGATCGTATGGAATAGTGATATGCCCGACGGTACACCCAGAAAACTTACGGATGTATCCAAATTGAATTCCTTAGGCTTTACGGCAAAGATTGATCTTGAAGAGGGCGTGAAGCTTGCATACGACTGGTTTAAAGAGAATTATACGCAGGCCAGGGGTATGTGAAGATGCTTTTTCTCCCGCTGTTCATACTTGCAGAATTCTACCTGACGGGCAGGCTTATTGAGCTGCTTGCGGGAGAAAAGGAACGCAGGCGCGTTAAACAGGATATATTTAAGAATGCAGGGACGGCATGCTTAAAAGGCATGCTTGCCTGCTTTTTTTTGTGGGAGCTTCTCTATGCAGCCGGGAGTTTTACGAAGCTTTCCCTGGGAACCATATCCCGCATATTTGCAGTGATGCTTGCGATCATAACGCTTGCTTCTGTTTTTTTGAGTTACAGGAAGAGAGAGGGGAAAATATGGCTTTCGGATTCGGAATTCAGCAATACCTTTATTCCCGCGATCATCCTGTTTTTCATTCAGATCATATTTGTGACAATGAACGGTGCTGTGCTTACCGGCTCGGATTTTACGGACAGCTCGTCATATATACT
Organism: Lachnospiraceae bacterium; assembly: GCA_017540265.1. Taxonomy (GTDB): domain Bacteria; phylum Bacillota; class Clostridia; order Lachnospirales; family Lachnospiraceae; genus NK4A136. Next base: position 10,186 of record JAFYBJ010000063.1, on the reverse strand, counting down.
GAAAAGTTTTTATGACGGAAGATCCTTGCCTGCACTTAAATATCATGACGGATATTCCGCATTTGTGGCTTTTCTTGCACTTATGACAGATCTTGGGGTGCAGGAGATACTTGGTATCGTGATGCCGCCTGTGATGATCACGCTTGAGTATATGGTGTGCATTTTATGGGTATGCCTTATATCGGATGGCAATCCGAGAGTAAGGGGGCTTGTGATGCAGCTGCCTTTTATAGCGAATGTCAGCGGGGCCCTTGCGGGAGGAGGACTGTTTTACGACCTGCTCTTTAAAGGGTATGAGCCGGAGAATCTCATATTTGCGGTTCTTGTACCTCTTCTTATATTCGGATTTTGCGATGTTCCTAAGGAAAAGCTGATCTTAAGCGGTATATACGGCGTATTTTTTCCGGTAGCAGGTTTTTTTGCTTCGGGAAAGAGCGGCCTTGCCATAATGGTATTCCAGATGATCTGCTGTCTGCTTGTGACCGGTGGCAGGAGGATAAAGAAGCTGTTTTCCGGAAGGGGGCAGTCTTAAATGAACATGACGGATATGCTTGACATGATAAGAAATAATTTTGAGTCCGCTTTTCCGACTGCGGGCTTTGCGGGAATATATCTGGTCTGTCTTGCGGCAATATGGTTTTTTGTAAGCTCCGATACAAGGGAATCTCTTACGGAACGAAGAAATGCGGGACGAAGAGCGATCTCCTTTCTTTTTTCATGCGCAATGTTAAGTTTTATATTTATTCTTACACCGTTAGCGGATATTTCGGCAAAACGTTTTGCTTCCGAATTTGCAAAGAATGTCGTATACGCCTGGCTGCTGCCTTTACTTCCCGCACTGCTTACGGTGACGGCAGGAAGCTATACTGCGGCAAGTGAAAAAAAGGAGGCTTTTCTTCTGACGCTGTCACTTGTGTTTCTGATATTCCTTGCGGGTGCTTCGGGCTTTGATCCTGTAAAGATGAGGGCGGCCGCCGGTTCTGCTTCTTACGGTTTTATTGATTATATGGGATGGTGAGGAAATGAATGAGCCTCTTATAAGTGTGGTGGTGCCGGTGCATAATGCGGCTCCGTTCATTGAGGAAACAGTAGCTTCGGTACTTGCACAGACTGAAGGAGATTTCGAGCTTTTGCTGGTTGAAGATGCATCTTCGGATGGCAGTCTGGAGATAATGAAGCGGCTTGAAAAAACAGATGAACGCATAAGGGTGATAATAAATCACGGAACCCATGGAGCGGCATATGCAAGAAATCTGGGCAGCGCCTCCTCAAAAGGAAGATATCTGTGTTTCCTGGATGCGGATGATATATGGCTGCCGGAAAAGCTTGAAGAAGAGCTTGATTTTTTAAGAAAAAAAGATGCGGCCTTTGTTTTCACCGCATATGAATTTGCAGATAAGAACGGAAAGGGTACCGGGAGATATGTTCGGGTTCCGGAAATGCTGGATTACGAACATGCCCTGTCAAGGACGGTGATATTCACATCAACTGTCATGTTTGATATGGAAAAGCTGTCAAAGGATCATGTAAAGATGCCATATATAAAGAGCGAGGATACGGCATGCTGGTGGAAGATACTCGGAAGCGGCGTTACTGCTTTTGGACTGGATAAGAGTCTGGTGCTTTACAGGAGGGCAGGGGAGAGCCTTTCTTCGAACAAGATAGAGGCAGTGAAACGTATATGGTATCTCTACCGGGTGCAGGAAGGACTGCCGTTTTTTAAGAGCGTGGCATGCTTCATATCCTGGGCCGTCAGAGCGAGCTTAAGAAGACTGTGATGCGCGTTTGTGTTATAATTGAAATGATATAATCATGAAACGTTTTGAGAGCGCAAGAAGGATAATATTGCTGTTTCTTTCTCTTATAGGGCTGGCCGTTCAGACGGCGGGCTTTGCTTATATTTGGTTTAAATGCTATAAACCCATGTTTGAATTAAAGCAGCTGCGCTTCTGGATAAAGGGTGACCTGCTTTTGATCGCGGTATATGCGATCATACTTATACTGGTGTCGCGGATGTATGGCGGCATGAGGATCGGCTATCTCAAAGCCTGGGAAGTGTTTTTTTCACAGATATTTTCAACTCTGGGAACGGATCTTATAATCTACGCCGTTCTGTCCTTAATGTATACGAAGCTGATACTTTATGTAGGACCGCTTTTTATGCTTTTTGCCGCACAGGTGGTCTGGACGGGAATATGGACGGCACTCAGCCAGGGTGTTTACTCGGTCTTATTCCCTCCGAGAGACCTTTTATTAGTCTCGGGAAAGAGATCGGCAAAAAGTATAATGCGGAAATTTGAGAGCAGGCCGGATAAATACAATATATGTAAATGCATGAAGATATCCGAGGGAGTAGAGGCTATAACGGAAGAAGCAGAAAAGCGTTACGACGGACTTATCCTGTGGGATATACCCACAAGGGAGAGAAATCTCCTTCTCAAATACTGTTACGGACGTTCCATGCGCGTGTATATAATGCCGAAGATACCCGATGTTCTCATAAAGGGCACGGATGAGATGCATATCTTTGACACTCCCATATATCTGATCAGGGAATATGCACTTACCGTGGAGCAGAGGGCGGTAAAAAGACTTATAGATATCGTATGCTCGCTTTTGCTGCTTGTGATCGCGTCACCTTTCATGCTGGTAACGGCGGTGCTTGTAAAGTGCAGTGATGGCGGACCGGTATTATATAAGCAGGTAAGGGTCACCGAAGGCGGGAAGCATTTTAAGATACTGAAATTCCGCAGCATGCGCGTTGATGCGGAAAAAGACGGTGTGGCAAGGCTTGCGTCAAAGGGTGATTCAAGGATCACTCCCGTGGGCAGGGTCATAAGGAAGATACGTTTTGATGAGCTGCCCCAGCTGTTCAATATATTGAAGGGTGAGATGAGTTTTATAGGTCCTAGGCCCGAGAGACCGGAGATCATAGAACAGTATACTGAACTCATGCCGGAGTTTATATTCAGGACAAAGGTAAAGGCCGGACTTGCAGGCTATGCCCAGGTATACGGGAAATACAATACAACGCCCTATGACAAGCTGAAGCTGGATCTTACCTATATTGAAAATTATTCCGTATGGCTGGATTTAAAGCTCATGCTCTTAACGCTTAAGGTTATCTTTGAACCTGATGCCACAGAGGGTGTTGATAACGGACAGGTGACTGCGGTTGATGAAGAAGAGGGGAATGCTGCGGGGAGCGAGACAGGTTTTATTCCTTTTATCAGCGACGAAGACCTGCAAAAGGCTGCTGTAAACAGGAATACCAAAAAGAAGAGACGTTAATGAAGACGGGATTTGATCTTAAAAGATTTATACTGCTTTATAAAAAAAAGCTTTTTAAGTATGTCATCTGCGGCATGGTCTTTGGCACCGTGCTGTTTTTGCTGGCAGATATCATAAGGGTTAAGCTTATGCATCCCGAAAAGATGTACAGATCCGATGCGATGTATTATCTTCATTTTACCGAAGGGGATGATGAGGTGAAGCATTACTATAATGACTACACCTGGAATGATGTGCTCGCTTCGGAAAGAATAGCGGGAAGAGCCGCAAAATATGCCGGCTGCGATTTAGAGGAGATAAAAGCTGCCCTGGTCATCCCTACAATGAGTGATATAAGGATAATACACGTATATGCCGACGGTAAGACAAAGGAAAAAGCCGAAGCTTACCAGGATGCTGTATCAGAGGCGCTTTTGGAATTCGGACTTTCGACGGAAGGTTTTGATTCGATAGAAGCTTTCAGCAGGGAAGAAGCCGCAGAGCTTAAGGTGAACGGATATTATCTTAGATGGGCGTTTATCGGAGCACTTATCGGGATGGCAGCCGGCATACTTCTTGCTTTATGGAAAGCAGCCTGTGATGACGGAATATACCTTGAAGGAGATCTTGAACGATATCTTGGTATAAGCGCGTCAGGCGCCGAGTTTAAGGATAACGGGCATTATACGGATCTGATAAAGGAAAGGGAAGAGGCCCTGAAGGCGAATCTGGAAGCGGCGGGAGCTTCAGATGATGATATTTTTTACATTAAAGCAGGTACTGCTTCGGGCCTTGTATCAAGACAGATAGAGGATGAGAAGATAAAGGGACGTACGGCAAAGGCATATGTGATAAAAGATGCGGATGCGTCACTTCATGCGCTTTATTACGGAAAAATTGACAGAAGATAATAATAAAAAAATGAATAGTCCCGAAAGGATAAAAGAGCCGGAACTCCTGATATCGGCAGTGAATGCGGATCCGGAAACCCTCTTAAAAAAGATGAAGGTGCAGACGGATGCCGTGCTTGTAAACCAGTGCGGAAGAGAAGGGGAAAAGGAATTAAAGCTTTCTTCGGGGTGCTTTACGCGTGTATATGAACGGAACGAAAAAGGGGTGGGAAGATCAAGAAATCTTGCGCTTGAAAAGGCACAGCGTCCGCTCGTACTTTTTTCTGATGAAGATATAGTATATACGGACGGTTATGCAGATAAAATAAAAAAGGCATTTGAGGAAGAGACGGCAGATATTATATTTTTTAACGTAAAGGTCAATGAGGCCAGGCGTACTTATTGGACGGAAAAAAGAAAAAGGGTTTTTGCCTTTAACTGCGGAAGGTACCCTGCCTATGCGGCAGCTGCAAGGCTTTCATCCCTGAGAAAAGCGAAGGTTTCTTTTTCGCTTCTTTTCGGAGGGGGAGCGCCCTATTCAAACGGTGAGGACAGCCTGTTTTTCACGGACTGCATAAGAAGAGGTTTAAAATGTGTGGCCAGGCCTGAAGTGATAGGCGAAGAGATATCAAGACCCTCTACATGGTTTACCGGATATAATGAAAAATTCTTCTTTGACAGAGGCGTGCTTTATCATTTCCTTTACGGCAGTGCTGCATATATATGGGCGCTGCGTTTTGTATATACAAAGAAAAAGATAATGTGTAATGAGATCACGCCGGGAGCTGCACTTAAGCTTATGAAAAAAGGGATAGAGAAAGGAAAGAGCCTGTGAGCGGGGTGATATTTTACAGTCTCATAGTTCTTATCTCGTTTTTAACCGCCCGTAATATAAAGGGGGGCGTGCTCTCCTGCGGGATGGAGGATCGTGTAAAGGACAGGATACTTCTTACCGCATTGTTCTTTTTGCTGTGGCTGCCTGCGGCATTGCGTATATATACGGGGAATGATTACAGCACGTATATTGAACATTTCCACGATGCAAATGTGGGCAATTATGTTGTGACGGAGGAAGGGTTTAATCTTGTTGTACGCGGGATCTACGCTTTCCTTGACGGTGAGTATTTCCTGGTGATATTTGCCGTATTCTCCGCAGTGACGGTGTTTTTCTTCCTGCGGGCACTTTATGAACAGAGTGGATATTTTGCGGAAAGTTTTCTTCTGCTCATGCTTTTTGGCTTGTATTTCCAGACCTATAATACGGTCCGCTATTATATGGCGCTTTCCGTATTATTCTGGAGCCTGCGTTTTGTACAGAACAGGCAGTACGGTAAATTCGTGATCGCCGTGTTTGCGGCAGCGCTTTTTCATAAGACAGCGCTGCTTGTGCTTCCCATGTATCCGGTATGCCACATGAAATGGGGAAGATATCATTATGCGGCGCTTGCATTACTGGGCATAAGCGGTTTATTGTTCGCTGACAGATATATGGAAATATTCATAAGACTTTATCCCTCATATTTAAATGATCCCGAGGCACTTGCGGGAGGGGGGATCAGCATTGTGAACATAATACGCTGCGCGGCAGTGCTTATCCTGTGTTTGTCCTGCGGGATAAAAGAAGGGCTGTATTTTAATATGAATACGGCGGCACTTGTTCTGTATATCTGTTTTTCCTTTGTGCCGTTTTTATCAAGGATAGGATATCTGTTGGGTGTAAGCCAGCTGTTCCTTATCCCTGAGGCTGTACAAAAGATAAACAGGAAATATGTAAAAGGTTTTATATATGCAGCAGCAGGTTTGTATTTTGCGGTATTTTTATGGAAGGCTTTTGGCGAAACGGTAAAGATACTGCCTTACCATACATGGCTTACATACGGGAGTGAAGCTTTCCGTGTATTCAAGGGGATATAGAGATATGCTTTTTTCGGTGATCACAGTTACATTAAATGCCGGTGCAGAATTAAAAAAGACAGTTCACTCGGTGCTGACCCAGGATTTTAAGGACCTTGAGATAATAATCAAGGACGGGGGGTCGACCGACGGGAGTATCTTAGAATTGCCGGTTTCGGATAAGATAAAGCTTGTCAGAAAAAAAGACCGCTCCATATATGACGGAATGAATGAGGCCGTAAAGGAGGCTCAGGGCGAATATATCATTTTTCTGAATGCGGGCGACAGGTTTGCGTCAGGTGAAGTGCTTGAAAAGACTGCACAGTTCATGAGTGAACACAGAGCGGATATATATTACGGGAATCTTTACAGAAGAGAACAGGACAGTACGGATGTTTATCCGGATAAGCTTACCGACAGGGTCTGCTACGGAAACGTGCCCTGTCACCAGGCCTGCTTTTACAAAGCGGAGCTTTTAAAAAAGGAAACACCTTTCGATCTGTCTTACAAAATAAGGGCTGATTATGAGCACTTCCTTCGCTGCGTATACAGGGACGGTGCCAGGACGATACACATGCCTTTTACGGTAAGTGATTATGAGGGCGGGGGATTTTCCGAGGATGAGATAAACAGGAAACGTTCTGCTTATGAACACAGGCTGATAACAAAGAAATATCTGGGAAACAAAGTGTACAGATACAGGCTTTTAATGATCCTCACACTGCAGCCCTTAAGGGAACTTCTTGCAGGAAGCAGGACTTTTTCTGGACTGTATCACAAACTGAAGGCGTTTATTTACAGGATATCCGGAAGATAGATCATGAAGATATTATGGCTTTGCAATATGATGCCCGCGATGTTTGCGGAAGCCCTGGGAATAAAGGGGCACAATAAGGAAGGCTGGGTAGCCGGCGCCTACGAAGCATTAAAAGATGCGGAGGGCGTCGAGATAGCTTTTGCATTTCCCGTGCCGCGTGAGGATATGGTAAAGAGCGGCATACTGAAAGGGAAAAAAGAGGAAGTAAGGTTTTTTGCCTTCTATGAAGACATGAATCATCCGGAGGTATACGATGCAGGCCTTGAATCATCGCTGGGGCTTATATGCGAGGAATACAGGCCGGATGTGATACATGTATTCGGTACGGAATTTCCGCATGCGAAAGCACTTATAAGAGTTGAGGAATGGAAGAAAAAAGCCATAATCCATATGCAGGGGCTCATGGAGGAATGTGAGAAGAATTATCTTGCGGGACTGCCGGAGAGTGTGATCTCAGATAACACCTTCAGGGATGTGATAAAGGGTGACGGCCTTAAGAAACAGAAAGAAAAATATAAGAAGCGCGCCGAAATGGAAGCTTTTACGGTGCAGAATGCATTTTATTTCTGCGTGCGTACTGATTTCGACGAAAAGTTCGTAAAGGAAAGAAACAGGAGCGCGGTATGTTACAGCTTAAATGAAACCCTTCGCCCGTGTTTTTACGAAGGAAGGTGGAGACCTGAGGGCTGCACCCCTTTTTCCATATTTGTATCACAGGGGAATATCCCGCTTAAGGGACTTCATTTTCTGTTAAAGAGTTTAAAGAAAGTGGCGGAAGCTTATCCGGATGTCATGCTCAGGGTGGCCGGAGATGATGTGGTGAGGGGCTCATCCGTAAAAGACAGATTAAAGCTTCCGGCATACGGAAAATATCTGAAGGAACTCATAGATGAGAATGGTCTTTCGGGACACGTGATCTTTACGGGACCGCTGTCCGCAGAACAGATGAAGAAGGAATATCTGGATGCAAATGTTTTCGTGCTGCCCTCCGCGGTTGAAAATTCTCCGAATTCACTTGGTGAAGCAATGCTGCTTGGAGTTCCTTCGGTATCCTGTATATCGGGCGGGATACCTTCCCTTGCTGAAGATAAAAAAGAGGCGAGGCTTGTTTCTTTCGGCGATGAGGATGCGCTCGCGGATGCCATACTTGATATTTTTGATGACAGTGTATATGCATCACTTTTGGGTGAAAATGCCGCAGCCAGGGCGAGGCTTACTCATGACAGGACGGCTAATGCGAAGATGCTGCTCTGGATATACGAGGATATGGTGAAGAAAAATGCATGACAGGATATATATCTGCCATACTTTTTATCATGTGCTGATCACTTTCCTTAAGGAGTTTAAGCTCAGGGAGGAAGGGGGATCAGAGGATGCGGTCCTGGTCTTAAGCCTTATGTCCAATGATTTTAAGGGTTTAAAGGACAGAGCGCTTGCGACAGGTTTTTTTTCCGATGTTCTTGAATTTGACGAAAAGAGGGAAGATCATTTTCCGGAACTTACCGAACTTAAGAAGGATAAAGGAAATATTGTTCTTAATATGCTGCAGCGTATACGCTTTACAAAGCGTTTCGGTGAACTGGAAGAACCCTTTGTCCCCGTGGACATGAGGGATTTTAAGGATATCTACGTATTCTGCGATACGGATCCCATAGGAAATTATCTCAATACACATCATATATATTATCATGCCCTGGAGGACGGTCTTGACTGCTTAAAGACATTGGACATGGCAAGGATAAGCAATGCGGGCCACTTTGGGCTTAAGACTTTTTTTGCTGCCATGGGACTTATCTTTATTGAAAACGGTTATGCGAGATATTGCATCGATATGGAGATAAATGACAGGTCCGTTCTTAAATACGATCATAAAAAATATAAGGAAGTTCCCAGAGCGCCCTTATGGAAACGGCTTAAGGATGATGAAAAGGAGCTTTTACTTACGGTATTTGTGGAAAACAAGAAAGACATAGAAGAAAAAGCACTCTCTGCAGGCGGGAATGCGGTGCTTATCTTATCGGATCCTTTAAGCGATATGGATACGAGAAGGCGGATAATGGAGGATCTTTTAAAAGAGTATGGAAGTGATAACGCTGCTTTCATAAAGCCCCATCCGAGGGATGCCCTCGATTACAGGAAAGAATTTCCCTTTGTTTCCTGCTTTGACGCTGCTGTGCCTATGGAATTGTTAGGTTTCTTTAAAAACATTCATTTTTCAAAGATCATTTCTGTTTATACGGAGCTGGGGGCAGTGACCTTTGCGGATGAAAAGATACGTTTGGGCCACGATTTCATGGATAAATATGAGCCTGTGGAAATGCACCGCCATAAGATCTGAAAATGTTTCGCTTCCGGGATCCCGGGTTGACATCCTGAAAACTGAGTTGTACAATATTTTGCGGCAACAGGGGAGAACTGTTCTGTTTTCTTTTGTATCTTATTTATTTTTTTGCACGGCACATGGAAGTGAACTGCAGGAAAGAAAGGTACAAGCGGGGATGAAAACAGGCAGATCGATCCAAAAATGATTTTTGATCCGGTAAAAGGAGGATAAGAGATGAAGAAAGGCTTTTTTAAAAAAGGCGCCTTTCGTCGTGGCATCGTTGCGGCACTGACAGCTGCAATGCTTTCGACGGAAGTTTTTGGCGTGTCCGGACTTGCGGGAGTCCTGACAGCTTATGCAGCTGAGGCTGCAGCAGCAGATGCATCTGCAAATGATGCTTCTGAGAATGATGCATCTGAGAACAGCACTTCAGAGAACAGCGCAACTGAAGATGTAGTCGTTGTTCCCGAAGGCTTCAATTCAAACATCGCAAAGATAAGCGTATCTTATGACAGCCTTGCACTTGTTGCAGGTCAGAAAGTAAAGGTTGACGCGGTTTATACTGCTGAGAATCAGGAAAACGGTAAGGCTAAGGTTGATGATAAGTTTGTTGTATGGACCACAAGCGATGTAAAGGTAGTAAACGTTGACAACAGCGGAAACGTTTCCGCTATCGGCAAGGGCGATGCGAAGATAAGCATAACCACTCTTGATAAGCCTTCAGTAAAGGCCGAGATCGCTGTACACGTAGGCGATGATGATGAGGTTTATGTAGTTCCTTCAATGACCCTTCAGGTTAAGGAACAGAAGAAGATCGACGTTACACTTGGCGGCAAGGTTGTTTACGGAGCTAAGTTCACTCTCGTTGACGGAAAGAAGTTTGCAGGCGTAAATAAGAAGTCCGGCGTTGTTACCGCAAAGAAGGAAGGTACAGCGAAGGTAAAGGTAGAGTATAAGGGAGAGAGCAAAGAAGTAACGATCAATGTTAAGGAT
>JAFYBJ010000062.1 GCA_017540265.1 Lachnospiraceae bacterium | reverse complement strand
GTGGAGATTTATTCTGATGCTGAAAGTGAAAGTATATTTAAAAGTCCTAAATATCATGCTGGAATAGAAAAGGCTGAAAGTACAGGGATGCTTATATTAGATGGCGAGGGAAGTATAACTGCTACAGGAGGCTATTATGGAGCAGGAATCGGCGGCGGCTATCAAGGTGCAGGAAATAATATAACGATAAACGGTGGGGTAGTAACAGCTACAGGTGGCCCTTCTGGAGCGGGAATCGGCGGCGGTATTCGTGGAGCAGAAAATAATATAACGATAAGCGGAGGGACAGTAACAGCTACAGGTGGCACTTCTGGAGCAGGAATCGGCGGCGGCTATCAAGGTGCAGGAAATAAAATAACGATAAGCGGAGGGACAGTAACAGCTACAGGTGGCGCAAATGGAGCAGGAATCGGCAGTTGTTATAATGCAGGATGTACTATAACGATAAGCGGAGGAACAGTAACAGCTACAGGTGGCGAAGATGGAGCAGGAATCGGCGGCAACTATAATGGAGAAGGAAGTAATATAACGATAAGCGGAGGGACAGTAACAGCTACAGGTGGCGAAAATGGAGCAGGAATCGGCGGCGGTAGATATAAAGCAGGAAGTAATATAACGATAAGCGGAGGAACAGTAACAGCTACAGGTGGCGAATATGGAGCGGGAATCGGCGGCGGTGATAACGGAGCAGGAAGCAATATAACGATAAGTGGAGAAATAGTAACATCGACAGGCGGTATTCGTGGAGCAGGAATCGGTGGCGGTAGGGAAGGAGCAGGAAGTAATATAACGATAAGTGGAGGAATAGTAACATCGACAGGCGGTAGGGAAGGCGCAGGAATAGGCGGGGGTAGCAATGGATCCGGAAATAATATAAAGATAGAAAATGCATCTGTCAAGGCAGTTGCAGGTTATGATGCTAATGATTTTGGAGGAGGCAGTGGATGCGATGCTGTAATTCCGTTAGATCATAATGATGGAGATAATGTTTATCTTGTATGTTTGCCACATGAAGATAATCTAACTATCAAGTATAAGCTTCATTCTGAGGAAGAGTGGAATACGATAATTTTTCCGGAGAAACATGAAAATGATGAGAGGTTTTATCTGTATCTGAAAGAAGGAGTGTATGATCTTAAATCAGGAACAGCTGAGTATTTATATGTTCCGGTTGGAACATATGGTGAAGTTGCTTCAAAAGAGGTTAGTACAAGAAAGATAATTATAGATGAACTTGTTTTAGGAGATGAACTTACCATTGTATCTGAAAACTGTTACAAGATAGGAAATGTAGTATATGACTGTTCAGATGCAACGGATGGCTATTTTATAGAACAAAGAACAAGTGAAACGCTAAATAAAAATATAGTTGTAAAAGAAGCATCAAAAATAATAGTAAAAAATCTTAATCTGTGTCCGGAGAATAAAGCGACATTTTTTGTTGATTCCGAATCGGATGTGGAGATTTATTCTGATGCTGAAAGTGAAAGTATATTTAAAAGTCCTAAATATCATGCTGGAATAGAAAAGGCTGAAAGTACAGGGATGCTTATATTAGATGGCGAGGGAAGTATAACAGCTATAGGTGGCGTAGATGGAGCAGGAATCGGCGGCGGCTATCAAGGTGCAGGAAATAATATAACGATAAACGGAGGGATAGTAACAGCTACAGGTGGCGAATATGGGGCAGGAATCGGCGGCGGAGATCAAGGAGAAGGAAGTAATATAACGATAAACGGTGGGATAGTAACAGCTACAGGAGGCTATTGTGGAGCAGGAATCGGCGGTGGCTATCATGGAGAAGGAAGCAATATAACGATAAGCGGAGGAACAGTAACAGCGATCGGAAAAGCTGCAGATGGAATTGGTTCAACAACGAAGACATCGGACATTTTCATTAGTGGTGGTAGTATAAAAACTGATAGTATCGGATGTACACCAGTAATATCTGAGTCAGATTCAACGGAATTGATACTGGTGGAAATCGGAGGTTATGCTGCTGGAGACGTGTTTCCTTTTACGAGCATACCGGATGCGAAATATTATAATCTTGATGGGGTTATGGCACATGATGATGGGCATTTCTATTTTTATCTTCCAGAAGGTGTTGATGTTTCGAAGTATAAAGTGCAGTTCGTAAATACCGGAAACTCAGAAATTCCAGATCAGATTGTTATGTCAGGGGATAAAGTGTTGTTACCGGATGAACCTGTTCGTGAAGGCTGTTCTTTTAGAGGCTGGTACAAGTCAGAGCACGGGGGATCAGACATTGACAAATGGAATTTTGATAATGATGTAGTTCGTGGTGATGTTATTTTGTACGGAGGATGGATAGTTCCGGTTAGTAGAGTGTTAATAAAATATGGTAATGAAGAGATAACGGAAGCTACCATTAATCGAAATGAGAAACTAAAATTAGATTTGAGTTTTTCTCCTGATGATACTACTGATAAGTCTGTATCATGGAGTAGCTCGGATGAAACTGTTGCCACTGTTGACGGTACCGGACTTGTGACAGCAAAGGCTGGCGGAAGTGCTGTTATCACGGTCACTACAAACGATGGTGGAAAGACTGACACATGTGAGATTAACGTTGTTGTCCCTGTGTCAGGGGTATCTGTCAGTTGTAATGGGAAGAAAGTAACAAAGATTAAAAAAGAAAGATCAGCTACCGTTCAGTTGAATGCTTATGTTACGCCTGAAGATGCAACAGATAAATCTGTTATATGGTCCAGCTCGGATGAAACTGTTGCCGTGGTGGACAATAACGGCCTTGTAACCGCAATCGAAGCGGGTTCTGCTGTGATCACGGCAAGAACATCAGACGGAGATTATGAAGCGGAGTGCGAGATAGAAGTTTTCGTACCTGTTTCCGGTATATCCATAAGCGTTAATGATATATGTGTTTCTGATTTTGAAATAGAAAAGAATGATAAGAGGCAACTCACTGCGTATGTGATGCCGTCTGATGCATCTGATAAGGCTGTCATCTGGAGCAGTTCTGATGAAACAATCGCAACTGTCAGCAGTACCGGCATGGTGACTGCAAAAGCAGGCGGGAATGCCGTGATCACGGCAAAAACAAATGATGGTGGTAAAACTGCATCGTGCAATGTGACTGTGATTGTTTCTGCTTCAGGTGTAAGTATCAGCTGCAATGGAGAGCATACAGATAATATAAAAACAGATATTACAGATACGGTTCAGCTAAATGCAAATGTATTTCCATCAGATGCGACAAATAAAAATGTGAGTTGGAGCACCTCTGATGAGACTGTTGCAACTGTGAATACGGATGGTCTGGTTACGCCTGCAGATGTGGGAAATGCCGTGATCACGGTTACTTCTGAGGATGGAAGCTATACTGCGGAGTGCAGTATAGAGGTTGTGATATCTGTAGGCAGTGTTTCCATAAGCTGTAACGGAAAAAGTATATCTGATTTCATGCTGGAGAAAAATGATACGAAACAGCTGAATGCTTGTGTATTGCCGTTGAATGCAACAGATAAGTCTGTTGTGTGGAGCAGTTCGGATGAGACCGTGGCGACTGTGAACAGTGAAGGTCTTGTTACTGCAAAGAAAGAAGGAACCGCTGTTATAAGAGTAACCACGACAGACGGCGGGAAATCTGATTCATGCGGGATAACTGTACCCACGCATGTTGATACGGTTTCCATCAGCTGTAATGGTGAGAAGGCAGATGCTCTTAAGCTGGAACGTGGTGAAAATGAGCAACTATTTGCTTATATATCACCGCTAGATACTACAGATAAATCTGTTAGCTGGTATAGCTCTGATGAGGATATACTGACCATAGACAGCGAGGGGATAGTTACAGCGCAAGCTAAAGGTACGGCGATAGTTACAGTGACCACAAGTGACGGTGGAAAGACTGCTACATGTGAGATAGAGGTCATAGTCCCTGTAAAAGCAGTTTCTATCAGCAGCAATGGAGAAGATATCTCTGAAATTACGCTTGAAAAAGATGCAACAAAGAAACTTGACTCGTATGTAACTCCCTTGGATGCTACAGACAGTTCTGTTTCCTGGAACAGTTCGGATGAGACGGTTGCTACGGTGGATAATACCGGATTAGTTACTTCGAAAAAAGAAGGTACTGCTGTGATCAGCGTGGTGACTGCGGATGGCGGGTTTGAAGATACATGTACTGTTTTAGTGCCTACGCATGTTGAAGGTGTTTCCATAAGTCGTAATGGAATTGCTATATCGTCGATGATGCTGGAAAAAGATGACAGCGAACAGCTTAATGCATTTGTAATACCTTCAGATGCTACTGATGATTCTGTCATTTGGAGCAGCTCGGATGAGGATATTGCTGTTGTAGATGCGACAGGTCTTGTGACTGCAAAGAAAGAGGGTGTCGCGGTTATCATTGTTAAAACTACAGACGGGGAGTATACAGACAGTTGTACAGTTACAGTACCTACACATGTGAAGGCTGTATCTGTCAGCTACAATGGTAGTGCGGCGTCATTGGTTACACTTGAGAAAACAGAGACTACGAAGCTTACTGCGTATATTTCTCCTGCTGATGCAACCGATAAGAGTGTTACATGGACCAGCTCTGCGTCTGATATCGTTAGTGTGGATGAGGAAGGCTATATCACTGCGGTGGCAGAGGGCAGCGCTGTGATAAGTGTGGTTACCGATGATGGCGGGAGGAAGGCATCCTGTCGGGTTACGGTACCAAAGCATGTGTCAGGTGTGGTGATCAAAAGAAGCGGTGCAGAGGTAAGCAGCATCAGTATAGAAAGGGGAAAGACAGCAGCGCTTTCCGCGTATGTGAGCCCGGATGATGCTGATGACAGATCAGTTACATGGTACAGCGCGGATGAGAGTGTTGCGACAGTAAGCAGTAATGGTCTTATAACAGCTGTTGCAAAAGGTCAGACTGCTATTTATGCGAGGACAAATGACGGTGGATACAGGGCTTCATGTACGGTAAATGTGATCGTACCTGTTGAGGGCGTGACCATAAAGTATAATGAGGATGAAGTGTCGGAATTGACGCTTGATGTAAATAACGGCACATATCTTAATGCTGCGGTTTATCCCTATGATGCGAATAATAAAAATGTTGCATGGACAAGCTCTGACGAAAGTGTTGTTTCAATTGATGCGGGCGGATACATAGAAACATTAAAGGAAGGAACTGCGGTTATCACAGCCATAACCGTTGATGGTAATAAGAAGGCTAAATGTACCGTTAATGTGGTGATCCCTGTAAGCAGTTTGTCCATCAGCTGCAATGGAAAGGATGCCTGGGGAACACAGCAGCTCAAAAAGGGGAAGACTGCACAGCTTAATGCAAATATATATCCTGTGGAAGCTACGGACAAATCTGTTACATGGTCAAGCTCTGCGCCGGAGATCGCAGAGGTGGATGAGAATGGAGTGGTGACGGGAAAGAAGGACGGAGAGGTTGAGATAACCGCAACCTGTAATACCGGAGGCAGGACAGCTACGCTGAGATTCGTGGTATTAACACCTGAGATCATCCTGTCAAAGGATACGCTTACGCTTGAAATGTATGCTTCAGATAAGCTTACATATTCATCAAATATTTCTTACTCATCCAAGGAACTCATCTGGTCATCTTCAAATGAAGAGATAGTGAGGGTGGATGGTGACGGTAATGTGTCTGCCGGAGGTAAGACAGGAAACGCTGTGATCACATTAAAGAGTGAGGATTGCAGCGCGGAGTGTACCGTAAAAGTGACGGAGCTTTCAGCTGATGATACAAAATACAGCGGAGAGGGCTGGAGGATCACAAACGGAGGAGTACTGGTGATCACTGGTGACGGTGATGACTGGGAAGGACCGGTGACATATTATTACAGCTCACTAAGCAGACGTGTGCCGGAGTGGATTAGATACAGCAATGATATAGAATATGTCAGGGTTGATGCGGGGTCGCTTGGAACAACCACATCATATTGGTTCTATAGGTGCAGTAATATCAGGCAGATAGATTTTGTCAGCTGCGACACATCAAAAGTAACGGATATGTCTTATATGTTTTATTACTGCAATAACCTTGAGTCACTGGATCTGTCCGGCTTTGATACATCAAAAGTAACTGACATGTCGTCCATGTTTTATGACTGTGCTGATCTTAGATTTCTTGATGTTTCGAATTTCAACACATCAAAAGTGACCAGTATGTATTATATGTTTGGAGACTGCTGGGGGCTTGAGTCAATAAAAATATCAGGCTTTAATACTGAAAATGTAAAAGATATGGATAGCATGTTTTCTTATTGCAGTAATCTGAAGAATATCGACCTTTCATCATTTAACACCAGCAGAGTGACAAGTATGTACGCGATGTTCTCCGGTTGCCGTTCTCTTAATGAGATCGACATATCAGGTTTTGACATGAGCAATGTCGAAAATACAGGTAATATGTTCGCCGGCTGCACATCCCTTGAATACATCGACTTAAGCTCCATCAACAGTGCTTGCGCGTCCGAGAGCATGTTCTCAGGCTGTACTGCGCTTGCGAAGATAAAGAGTTTCACCGGGCTTGACCATGATGTATCTCTTCCCGTATCACCTATGTATGATGCGAAAGGAAATGTATACAGGGATCATTTCCCTATGGATCTGGTAACAGCGGTGATGCTTTATAAGGAAAGAGTCTCCGGAGGTGTGCCTGCGGTAAAGATATCTCTTACAGAAAATGAACTGGCCCTCGGAGCAAAGAGAACACATAAGCTGAAGCTTACGGTTGAACCTGCCAATACCACCGAGGATGCGGTATGGACATCCTCTGATACATCTGTATTAACGGTGGCTCAGGATGGAACCGTTACAGCGGGTAAGAAAGCCGGAGAAGCAACCATAAATGTAAGAGTAGGAAAACTTAAAGAAAGCTGCACAGTTACGGTTTCCGTGCCTGCGGAGGATGATGAAGAATATTACAAAGTGATATTCAATGCAAATAACGGAACCGGGGATGAGGAAACGGATTACTTTAAATATGCTGGTGATGTCATACCTTCAACGGAACTGTTATATCCTGCCTTTAAATTAAAGAACTGGAATACGGAAGCAGATGGAAGCGGAACGGTCTATTATACAGGAGATCAGATATCAAGATTCGCGGAGGACGGTAATCTGCTCACGCTTTACGCGCAGTGGATATTTGATGAGGAGAATAAGACAAGCTATATCATATCCTATAATGGAGACGGTGCTCAGGGTACCATGGAAGATTCTCTCTTCGACAGAGGTCTGAAATATACTTTGAGAAAGAATGCCTTTACCCGCAGGGGCTATGCTTTTACGGGCTGGAATACGAAGGCGGACGGAAGCGGGACTACCTATGCTGATGGTGCGGAGGTATCGGATCTTGCAGGTGCCGATCAGACATTTACATTATATGCCATGTGGAAAATTGCAAATGTGACCGTTAAACCGGATATAGATATGGAGGCGGGCACAGGTGAGGACAGGCTTGTCTGCGGGCAGAAAATAGATATAAGTTCATATTTCCCCGGAGCTTCCAGGTATTCCTCGGATAACAGATCAGTTGCCACGGTAAACAATAAAGGCATTGTCACAGTAAAGAAGGGAGGAAAGGTAAAGACCGGCTATCGCGCTGTCATAAGCGCATATAAGAAGAACGGAAAGATGATTGAGCTGATAGGAACCTATGCGGTGGATGTAGAGAAGCCGGAGATCATATCAAAGACGATAAAGCTTAATCCTTACGGCGTTACATACGATGCGCTTGATAATGTGACCGGCTGTGACCTTATGCCCACGAGATGGGAATCGTCAAAGCCGGAGGTGGCTTCCATAGATGAGAGAACCGGGCTTATCACTACGGGCAGCAAAGCCGGTAGCGCAAAGATCACACTCTATTACGGAGAGGGGAAGACTGCGGCAAAGTATAAATTTACGGTGAAGGTGGTGAAGCCGAAATTAAGCAGGACGAAGTTAAAGCTTAAGGGGAACGGAGCGGCAACGCTTATCCTTAAGGATAATCTGGATCCGGCCGGTGCGGAAGCGATAGTCTGGAAGACGGGTGATGAAGCCGTGGCGACAGTGGATGAAAACGGCGTGGTGACGGCGAAGGGAAACGGAGAGACTGTGGTTACGGCGGTGCTTAACGGACAGGAGTATGGATGCAGGGTGACGGTGTCGGGATGAGAAGATCCTTCGCTGCGCTCAGGATGACAAAAGCCTGTGCAGTAAAATCCAGGATGACAAAAGCCTGTGCAGTAAAATCCAGGATGACAAAAGCCTGTGCTGTAAAACTCGGGGTGAGAAGATCCTTCGCTGCGCTCAGGATGACAAAAAGCCTGCGTTTTCTGTATATTGACAAAGCCTATATACAAGCCTATACTCATTTTTAATAAATAATCTTAAAGCTATACGGGAGGTTTGTGATGCTTTCAAAGATTGCAGAGCTGATGAAGAAGCAGTTAAACATCCCTGCGGGGATAGAAATAGATGAGGATACGGCCTTTAAGGATGACCTGCGGCTTGATTCCTTTGAGATGATGGAATTTGTCATGGCGCTTGAAGAGGAATACGGCGTGGGCTTTTCTGACGAAGAGGTGGCAGAGCTTGAGACCGTGGGCGATATGATGGATGCCATTAATGAAAAGGGCATAGAACTGGATTGATTTTCAAAGGGGGCGAAAAGCCCCCTTTATTATGCCTTTGTTAAGCGGCGGGGGTGTTCTTTGAAGTGCCCTGTTGGTATAATACATGCATTATGTTTGACAGCAGTTATTTCGACAGATTATCAAGGCTTAAGCTTGCCATAAACAAAAAGAGCAGCACTCTTATGCAGGGGGCAAGGAAGAGCAGCAGGAAGGGGCAGAGCGCCGAGTTTTCCGATTTCAGGGAGTACATGCCGGGTGATGATCTTCGCTCCATCGACTGGAATGCCTATGCCAGGCTGGACCGCCTTTATATAAAGGAATACATGGAAGAAAAGGAAAGCACGGTAACCCTCTTTCTTGATCTTTCAAGGTCCATGGATTACGGAGAGAAGAAGAAGCATGAGCTTGCCTGCGAAGTGACGGCGGCTTTATCCTGCATTTCCTTATCATCCGGTGACCGTGTGGTGATAGTGGATGCTTCTGCGCCTGAACGGCGCTTTATCGCATCGGGAGGAAAAGCGGGACTCAAAGGTATCGTGAAGTTCCTTGAAGGATGCAAAAGCACGGAGCCTTCCGATCTTTATGGAAGCGTTAAGAATTTCGGGAGGATGAGCCCCGGAGCCACGCTTATAATATCCGATCTTTTAGATGAGGAGCTCATAAAAAATGACGGAGAAAAGCTTAAAGGGCTTATAAGATATTTAAGATATATGAAGCAGGATACAAAGCTGCTTCATGTGATGGCGGCAGAAGAGCTGGATGTCACTCTTTCGGGAACTGTCAATCTCATAGATTCCGAGGATGATACGTCAAGGCTTAAAGTCACCATGGACAGAACAGCGCTTGAAAAATATAAAAAGGGACTTGATGAATTTATATCCCTTATACGGAATATATGCAGGACAAACGGAGCGGATTATCACCTTTTAAGCACGGGTGCTTCCTTTGACAGGATCATATTCGAAGAGCTTTATGATCTTTATGTATAGACGGAGAAATATATGTCTTTTGCAAATTTCTGGCCGCTTTTCTTTGCGGTCCTGATACCGGCCATAGTGATACTCTACATCCTTAAACCCAAGGGAAAGGATGTGGTGATCTCTTCAAATCTGCTCTGGAAACGCATATTTAAAAATATGCAGTCCAGAACTTTTTTTGAGCGCTTTAAAAATGAGATCTTAATGTACATCCAGCTGCTTACCGTGGTACTTCTTATCATTGCCCTTATGGCACCTTTTGTCATGGCAAGGGGAGGCGGCGGAGATCTGTGCATAGTGATAGATACATCCCTTAGCATGCAGCATAAGGGGGAAGGCGGAAAGACCAGACTCGATAATGCAAAGGATGAGGCGCTAAAGCTCATATCCGGCGCTTCGGGGAATGTGACACTTATATCTTTTTCCGATGATACAAGGATACTTGCAAATGCTTCGTCAGACCACAATCTGTTAAAGAAGACGGTAAAGGCGGTGGAGCCTGAGGATACCGAGGGTGATGTTTCAGCGCTTTACAGCCTTTTGATGCAGATGGAAAGCGGAAGGATAGTATTCTTATCCGACGGGGGCGGCGTAAAGAATTTCTCCGGCTTTGCGGATGCGCTTAAAGCCGATGCCTTTGACTGCGGCGAGCCGGTGAACAACCTTTCCATCGATTATGTATATTGTGGTGAAAAGGATGGAAAAGACCAGGTATCCGTAAGAGTATCCGGTCTATCCGACAAAGGCTCTTCCTTTGAGCTTTCGCTTTATGACAAAGACGGAAAACTTTTGGGTATAAAGCAGGGAAATACCGCGGTGGACGGAAGCACGTCCTTCCTTTTTGACGGGATAGAAAAAAACAGCCCTTATTACAGAGCGGAACTTCAGAATATAAACTTTGAGGGAGGCAGCAAAAAGGATTCACTCGCTAAGGACGATACCGCATACTGCCTTTCAAAAAGGGATAATGAGGTTTCCGGTATCCTTATAGGAAACGGCAATACTTTTATAGAAAAAGCCTTTTTTGCAGGCACAGGTTCCGATCTTACAAGAAGCGTGTCGGATGCGGTAATTCCCGGTGAAGATGTGACTCTTGCCATATATGATGCAGGTTTTAAAAGATCCGTGCAGGAAGTTAATTCCCTGGAATTTTTGGCTGATGGCGGGGAGGGAGAGCTTGATCATGTAAAGGTTACCGTTAAGGCATCAAAGCTCACGGAAGGTCTTAAGGAATTTACTACGGGCGCCAATAAGGTACGCTATTACAAATGCCCTGACTGGGCGGAAAGCTTCATGGAGATACAGGGAAAGTGCGCAGGGTATTATGGCATTGATAACGGCGTAAAGCGCATAGTCTGCGGCTTTGATCTCAGGGAGAGTGATTTCCCCGTAAAAGCGGAATTCCCGGTATTTATGGCCGAAGCCGTAAATTATCTCTCGGATCTTGGCATGCTTGCAAAGAACAGCTATACGGCGGGAGAGAGCATAAAATTAAATCCCGTGCCCGAATATGTGGATATATCGGGTATCCCCGGAGGAAGCCTTGATGAGGCGGGAATATATTCCTTAAGCGCAGGAAACAGGGTTGAGTATTACAGTGTTTCCGTGCCGGTATACGGAAGGGACGGAAGGCTTAAGTCTGAGGATATAGATAATTCCGGGCTTTCGAGGGGCGGCATATCAAGGAGGAGTTTAAGGAATATCTTTGTGACGGCAGTGCTCATACTGCTCATACTTGAATGGGTGCTTTTTGCATGGCAGAAAAATTACAGAAGACGTTTTTATCTTGTAAGCAGGGCCGTGCTCGTGCTCTTATGCATACTGTCTCTCTCAGGGATAAGGCTGCCTAAAATGTCAAAGGATGCAGTTACTGTTTTCCTTGCGGATATTTCGGAAAGTGACAGGCAAAATACGGAGCAGATAGAGGAATATCTTGATAAAGAGCTTTCCCTCATGCCTTCCGGCAACAGCTACGGCATAGTATGTTTCGGAAAAGATGCGCAGGTAGACCAGTTCGTGACGGGAAAAGATGTGTTTATGGGCTTAAATACCGCAGCGGACTATACTGCTACGGATTTTGAAAAAGCGATACAGAGAGCTGTGTCCATGATACCTGACGGTTCTCCCGGACGTATAGTGGTGCTCACGGACGGAAGGCAGACTGCCGGTGACATAGAAAATGCCGCAGCCCTTGTAAACAATGGAAATATAAGCCTTGAAGCTGTTAAACTTCCTGCAAGGACAGGCGATGACTGCTATATGGAAAGCGTGGATCTTCCCGAGATCCTGCATCCGGGGGAGCCTTATAATCTGCAGGCTTTGGTTGAGAGTAATTACGAGACAGATGCGGTGATATCGGTGATATCGGACGGCAAAGTATTAAAGGAAGAGTCCGTAAAACTTAAAAAAGGCCATAACGGTTTTATCTTTGAGGAGGTAGCAGGGGCGGATCCGCTTGAGTGCTTTGAAGTGAGAGTGACGGCAACATCCGACACCTGTCCCGAAAATGATGTGATAAGCGCATATGCCCAGGTTACGGATGCGCCAAAGATACTTGTGATCAGGGGAAGCTCCGAAACTTCAGGAGCGTTTGATAAACTGCTTTCCGCAACATCCGCGGATGTGGATACTGTAAAGGCTTCAAAGGCACCGTCGGATCTTA
Organism: Lachnospiraceae bacterium; assembly: GCA_017540265.1. Taxonomy (GTDB): domain Bacteria; phylum Bacillota; class Clostridia; order Lachnospirales; family Lachnospiraceae; genus NK4A136. The sequence goes on along the minus strand of JAFYBJ010000062.1, from coordinate 44,102 downwards.
ATTCACTTCTTGCCTACAGGACAGTTATTTTAGAGAATGCCTATAAAGAGGAGCTCCCGGAGGGATTTCTTGAAAATATAGATACCTACGTAAAGGATTACGGGAGAGGCTTTATAATGACCGGCGGCGAGGACAGCTTCATGCTTGGTGGGTATAACGAGAGCAGCATTGAAAAGATACTCCCCGTCAATATGGAGCTAAGGAGTGTTATAGAGGTGCCTGAGACTGCCATTGTGCTGGTGATAGACCATTCCGGTTCCATGGATACCTACGGAGGAAACGGACACAGCATACTTGAGGTGGCGGTGGAAGCTGCCAAAAGAAGCGTGGATAATCTGCGCGATGAGGATGAAGTGGGTGTCATAGCCTTTGATGACAGACCGAGCTGGTATCACGAGCTTTCGGATGCTTCGGATAAGGCCGGGATCAAAAGTGATATAGGAAGGATAGGCTCAGGCGGAGGCACCATGATAGCACCTGCCATTGAGGAAGCCGTAAAAGCTCTTGAAAAGAGCGATGCCCAGATAAAGCATGTGATACTGCTTACGGACGGAATGGGCGAGACATCTGATTTTTCAAAGCTCACCTCAAGGATAAAAAAAGACGGGATAACCTTATCTACCGTGGCTGTGGGGCAGGGCTCGGATATAAAGCTTTTGAAGAGCCTGGCATACGAATGCGACGGCAGATATTATTATGCTGATGCGGCAAGCAGCATTCCCAGGATATTTGCGATGGAGGTGTTCCCGGGAGGAAACAGCTATCTTAAGAACGGTGATTACAGCCTTTCGGTAAAGAGTGATGATATAACGGACGGCCTTTTTGAAAACGGATGGCCGGCAATCAGAGGCTATGTGGCCGGTTCCGTAAAGACGGGGGCTTCAGAGCTTATAAAGAGTGAGGAAGGCGATCCCATACTTACGGTATGGCAGTACGGGCTGGGAAAGACCGTGGCATGGAATACGGATGTGTCCGGACGGTGGAGCGCAGGCTTCTCCGGTCAGGATGATTATGCGGCGTTATGGAAGAGGATAAATGATTTCTGTACCGGCGCAGGGAATATCGGTGAGGACAGGGTGGATGTAAAGGAAGAAGGCGGAAGGACCATCCTTGAATATCATACGGATGAATATGATGACACTACTGCGATAGACGGTATATATACCACGCCGGAAGGCAAAACGGGAGAGTTGGTATTTACGGCTGAAGAACCCGGTGTTTACAGGTCTGTGATAGAAAACGCCGAAGAAGGCCTTTATAACATAAACGTAAGAAGAAGCGATGACGGAAACTTAAGCGGAGCCTTTACCACGGCGGCAGCAGTCCGTTACAGTGATGAATACCGCTTTGATGTGACCTCCGATGCCTTTGATTCCTTTGTGGATAAGTACGGGATATGGCTTGAAAAGGATGAGAACATATGGAAGAAACTTAAGACATCCGCAAAGTCGGGCTTTGAACTGACGGAGATATTATTGTCCCTTCTGCTGCTTTTATATTTTGCCGATGTGGCAGGCAGGCGCTTTGGGATAGATCCGGAATTTAAAAGAGCAGGAAAGCAGGCCGGTGCTAAAACAAAAGCAGGAACACCTGTGATCACAGAGGATATACCTGTGGCGGAAATGCAGATGCAGGCCGGGCAGATACAGGCACATCAGGAAACACTTCCAAAATCCGAAAACAAAAAAGAACTTAAGAAAAAGAAAGCACAGCCTCAGCCTGAAGTGCAGGGGCTTGATACGGGGGCATTGCTTAAGAAGAAAAGGGAACGAGACGGCGGCGTATAGCGAAAAGTGCTTCGTTGCGGTATATTCAGCCATTTGTTATAATAGATTGTTTACATAATAAGTATGTTTATCGGGGGTTATGCCGGATGGAAGGAGACAGGCGGGGGACGCTTGACATCATAATACCGGTCTATAATAAAGAGGCTTATCTTGAGAGGTGTGTTCACAGCGCGCTTATGCAGAGCTATGCGCCTTCTGCCGTGATACTTGTGGATGACGGTTCTACGGACGGAAGCGGCGTGCTCTGTGATGAACTTGCAAAGACCGACGACAGGATAAAGGTGATCCACAGGGAAAACGGAGGAAGCTCCGCGGCGAGAAATACGGGGCTTGAATATTCGGCCGGCGATTATGTAGGCTTTTTAGATGCGGATGATCATGCGGATGCGGATATGTATGGTAAGCTCATTGCAGCAATTGAGGCAAATGAGGATAAGGATATTTTCGTTTCCCAGTTAATGAACAGAAAATACAGGCCTGATGGTACTCTTTTTGAGGATGCAGAGAGGCTTGACGGAAAAACAGAGCTGATAGCCCCTTCGGACTTTTATGAGCAGCTCATACTCCATAAGGGTGATTCTTCGATGTGCACCAAGGTCTTTAAAGGGGAGCTTATAAGGCGCTTTCGTTTCGAAGAGGGAAAGGCAAATGAGGATTTTGAGCTGCTGCTTCGCATGCTGCCTTCTTTGGGCGAAGGAATATTATCCCTTGGGACTCCGGGATATAATATAGAGCTTTCAGAGGGGAGCAATACGAGGGGTGCTTACAGGCAGTCTTTTTATGAAGATATGATGGCCAATGCCTTTAAGGCGCTGCGCCTTGCAAATGAGACCTATCAGACCTGCATATCCCAGGCAAGAAGGTTTACCTATGTGCAGGCCCTTGATTTTCTCCTTCATATACCTGTCGGTGAGATGAAGAGAAGCAATGCTTTTTACATGAGGATACTCAGGTATTTAAAGAGTGAGAAAAATGATGTAAGGAATAATCCGTATCTTAGCAGAAAGCAGAGGGAGTATCTCATAATGCTCATAGATGCGCCGGTGCTTGTAAGGGGAACACACCGCCTGATAATGAAGTTAAGAAAACAAAAATGATAAAGATATTAAAAAAACTAAGCAGGCTTCTTGACCGCAGGCAGAAATCCTTTATGGTGCTGCTTGTTTTTATGATGCTCTTAGGCGCGTTGCTTGAGACGGCGAGTGTAACTCTCATCATACCGGTTATTTCCGTGGTGATGGATCCCGAGGCAGTGGAAGGCGGAAAATATACGGCTTCTCTCTACCGCTTTATGGGAATGCATTCGGTAAAGGATTTTACGATATTTGTAATGACGGCCCTGGTAGCTGCTTTTGTATTAAAGAATCTCTATCTGTATATCCAGCAGAGGGTGCTTTACCGTTTTGTTTATACAAACCAGTTTAAGACATCCGAACGCATGATGAAGAATTACATCAGAAGACCCTATGAGTTTTATCTGAATGCGGATACTGCAGTGATACAAAGGACCATCACCTCCGATGTGAACAATATGTATGCACTGATCTTATCCCTGCTTACCCTTGTTTCGGAAGTGATAGTGGCGCTTTTTCTGATAACTGTCCTGCTGATAGCGGAACCTCTTATGACGGTGGTTATAGCCGCAGTGCTGCTGCTTACACTTTTTGTGATAAAGCTCTGGCTTAAACCCGTGATGAAAAAAGCGGGCAGCGATAATCAGGATTATTATGCATCTCTTTTTAAATGGATAAGCGAGACAGTGACAGGCATAAAGGATGTGAAGATAAGCGGAAGGGAAGCTTATTTTGTGGATGAATATATAAAATGCGGAAAGGGCTATGTGGATGCGGTGCAGAAATACACGCTCTTTTCAAATATCCCCAGGCTTATCATAGAGACGGTCTGTGTTGCGGTTATGATCTTTTATATGCTGGCGCTTATCTTAAGCGGAAGGGATATGGATAATATGATGGCCGTGCTTTCAGCCTTCGGTGTGGCTGTGGTAAGGCTGATGCCCTGCGCAAACAGGATCAACAATCAGATAAACAATATTTCATATTTTGAACCTTTCCTTATGGGCGTTACGGATAATCTCAAAGAAGAGACGGGAGATGATGTGACTGATATATCAGATCTGAAACCTGTTGAAGAAAAGCTTCCCGTAAAGGATAAGGTGGAGCTTGAAGATATAAGCTACCATTACCCCGGTTCCGATAAGCTCATATTCGATCATGCGTCCTTAACGATCCCCGTGGGAAAGAGTGTGGGTATCGTGGGTAGCAGCGGCGCGGGAAAATCCACGGTGGTGGATGTGCTGCTCGGTCTCCTTAAGATGCAGGAGGGCAGCATAAAGGCGGACGGCGTTTCCGTAATGGAAAAGGAAAACTACAGGAGATGGCTTAAAAACATAGGTTATATCCCCCAGACAATATTCATGCTGGATGACACCATCAGAAAGAATGTTGCTTTCGGTATCGCGGAGGATGAGATAAGCGAAGAGCGCATCTGGGAAGTACTTAAGGAAGCACAGCTGGATGAATTTGTAAAAAGCCTTCCCGAGGGTCTTGATACGGGAATAGGTGAAAGAGGAGTAAGGCTCTCCGGCGGGCAGAGACAACGCATTGGCATAGCAAGGGCTCTCTATGACGATCCGGAGATACTCATACTTGATGAGGCTACATCAGCTCTCGATAATGATACCGAGGCGGCGATAATGGATTCCATAAACAGATTTATGGGAAGGAAGACACTGCTCATAATAGCCCACCGTCTGCAGACCATAGAAAAGTGTGACATGGTCTACAGGGTTGAGGATGGTAAGATAAAAAAAGAGAGATGACAGAGTTTAAAGATACAAAAGAAAAGATAAGACATATCTTTTGCAGTCTGGCACTTTTTGGGGTGCTTTCTTCATGCATAGCTTTTGCGGATGCGGCAAACAGTTATGAGCAGGCAATGGCTTTCAGAAGCTTTGGCCTGTTTCTTGCCCTCTCTCTTACGGCACCTGTTTTTAAATTAAAGAAGAGTACGATGATCTCTCTTGCGGTATGGATACCGTCCTGCTTTATCATCACGCATTTTGGATATTCCTTAAAGATCATACCCGATACCTGCAATTACACTTCAGTAAATGTCCTCAGGCTTTCAAAGTTTATGATATTTATATGGGGAGCTTTTGTTATCTCATATATCACGGGGCGAAAAAGGGGAGATGGATTTATTAAGCTTTCTTCATCAAAGGCAGGCAGGATAACCGGTATATTCTGGATACTGTTTATTTTTCTTACAACCCTCTTTAACAGGGGCTTTCTTTACAACGCTATGTTTGTTTTGGGCTACAGCGCCATGTTTATCGTGTTTTCGGAGAAAAAGAACAGACGTCTTTTTATAAAGAGTTTTTTCAATGCTTTTATCATGTCATTTATAAGCGTAAGCATATTTTCTCTTTTATTCAGACCTTATGATACCGAACGTTACGGTCTTTGCTTTTACAATACAAATTCTGCAGGAGAATATCTGGCGGCTGTTTTTGCCGTGCTTGTCACCTGCCTTGATATCTGTTACAAAAAGGGGGAAAAGAAAAAGGTGATCTTTTTAAATATCCTCCTTGCGTGGGAAGGGGTGTTAGCATTTTTAAACAACACCCGCACCGGGATACTTGCGGTGATACTGGCATCCGCTGTTTTGTTCTTTGTAAAGTTAAAGGGAAATAAGGATAAAAAGAAGGTGATCCGCCGTTTTGCGGTACCTCTTATATTATCGGCCGTGATCCTTTATCCCGGTTTCCTCATAGTGCGTTATCTTCCTGCTGCCGTGGACAGGCCTTTCTTCTTTTCTTATGAAGAGGATGCGGAGCACAGAGTGGTAAAGGGAGATCCCGCAGACAGCCCCAAATATACGTCTTTTAAAGGACTGCTTCGGGAAATGTTCGGCAAATGGGGACTGCTCATAGATTTTGGGGAGGAAGAATATGTCAGGGCGGACGGCAGCGAACAGACCGGGAAAATAGAGATAGACGATAAGGATGTTTCAAACGGAAGGATGGAGATATGGTCGCTCTTCCTTTCGAGGACAGGGCTTAAGCCGCACTATCCCGGACATATAGAAAAGGAAGACGGTACGATAATCTACCATGCACATAATACGTATTTCCAGGTATCTTACCAGTTTGGTATCCTAAGCGGCCTGGTACTCATATTTCTTAATCTCTCTGCGGTTGTTATTTCTTTTACGGAGTACGTAAAAGGAAAAGGAAGAAGCAGGGGGATAGCATTTCCTCTTCTTATGAGCATCATCGCATCCTTTGCCATGCTCACGGAGTGGATGGGACACCCCTGTTATGCCATATGTTTCGCATTGTTTACGGGAACTGCATATATAATGTATGAGACGGGAGATAAAAGATGATCTTTCCCAGTGTCGTATTTTTATTTGCTTTTCTGCCTGCTGTTTTTTTCTTTTATTTTGTTATCTTAAAAAACAATCCGAAAGCAAAGAATATCCTGCTGCTTTTTGCAAGCCTCTTTTTCTATGCATGGGGAGAGGGGAAGAATGTTATCCTCCTTATCCTTTCTGCAGTGATGAATTATCTGTTCGGATTAAAAGCCCTGCCGGGGAAAAAAGGAAAGCCCTGGATGGCAGCAGCTGCAGTCTTTAATCTGTCATTTCTCTTTGTATATAAGTATCTGGATTTTACTATCAGTTCTGTCAATGATATCTTTGGTACGGGATTTGGCACTTACGGGATAGCCCTTCCCATCGGTATATCTTTCTTTACTTTTCAGGCTCTCTCTTATGTGGCGGATGTACATATGGGAAGGGTGGAAGCGCAGAAAGACCCGCTTGCCGTGGCTCTTTATATCTCGTTTTTCCCACAGCTGGTGGCAGGACCCATCGTAAGATATTCGGATATTGCAAAAGAGATCCGCACAAGAAAGGAAACAAAAGAGGATTTCGTATCCGGAACGGAACGCTTTATAGAAGGCATGGGAAAGAAGGTGCTGCTTGCGGATACCTTCAGTCTTTTCTCAGACAGGCTTATGGCGCAGGTGGGGGCGGGAGAGCTTATAAGCACGGCTGCCGCATGGTTTGGCGTGCTCTGCTTTATGCTTCGCATCTATTATGATTTTTCGGGATATTCTGATATGGCTATAGGTCTGGGCAGGATGTTTGGCTTTCATTTCAATGAAAATTTCGATCATCCCTATATCGCGGACAGTGTGACCGATACCTGGAGGCGCTGGCATATATCTCTGGGCAGCTGGTTTAAGGATTATGTTTATATTCCTTTAGGCGGTTCAAAGAAGGGAAAGTTCAGGACCTTTTTAAATCAGTTTGTCGTATGGACCCTGACAGGCTTATGGCACGGCGCGGATGTGACATATATAGCCTGGGGACTTTTAAACTTCGTGTTTTTAAACATCGAAAAATACACAGGTCTCGGCAAGCGCGTTAAGCTCCCGAAAATCCTTGCCGTCATATATGCGGATCTTATATTTGCCATCGGGCTTGTATTCTTTTTTGCGCCCGATATGATAACTGCAATTGATTATCTGGGAAGGCTTATCGGAGCAGGCGCGGGGATGAACTTTGCTGCGGGAGCTGCGCCTGCCGCCGTGCTTCTTGATCTTTCCGACAATATCATATTTTTTATCACAGGTATCATATTCTGTTTTCCTGTTTATAAATTCTTTGAAAGGAGGAAAACGCTTAAGCGCGCGCTGCTTACGGCGGTATTTTTGTTATGCGTGATATACATTCAAAAGGGCGGATACAGTCCCTTCATATATTTCAATTTTTAAAAGACGGCGGGCTCTTTGTGCTTTGCTTCCTTTTAGTGATAGTTTTCTTTACGTCGATCAATCTTTATGAGTTTGTCTTTGACAGGGAGCCTGACGGTCATGTAAAAGGTCTTGAAAGACTGGAACTGTCCGAGGATCATGCGGTAAATGCCTGGGGCGCCCTGCAGAAGCTTATGGGGAAGAAAGTGGCAAACGGAAGCACCGTATATGAAGATGTGACGCTTTTAAAAAACGGTGCTGTAACCATGGCCGATCATTATCCGGATGTAAGTCCTGCAAAGGAGGCTGTAACAGATGCGGAAGAATTTGCTTCTTCGATCAGTGCGGATTTCCTTTATGTACAGGCGCCGGGCAAAGAGGAAACACCTTTGGATCTTCCTTACGGTGCCGTAAGCTACGGGCCGGCGAAAGCAGAGGAGATGACAGCTTTTGTAAGACGGGAAGGCATAGATAATATAAGCATAAAGGAGCTGCTAACGTCTGACGGTGAAGACTGGTATTCTTACTTTTACCGTACCGATCATCATATGAGGAACAGGGCGGCATATTTAACAGCGGGAGCGGTTCTTGAAAAGATAAACGGGGAGAATACATTATCCGAAGACGGATTTGAAAAGATCACGTATAAAGATATTTTTCTCGGGACCCAGGGACGTATGACCGGAAGGTATTACGCGGGGCTTGATGATTATGAGCTCTGGCTTCCAAAGGAAGAAGGACATTACAGTTTAGAGGTTCCTTCCGAGGGGATATACAGGGAAGGAACTTTTAAAGAAGCTTTTCTCTATGAGGAAAATCTTTCACATTACAGCTTTGACTGGTATGCGTATTATGCTTATCTCCATCAGGATTATAAGCATATGATACTGAAGAACGAAGATATGCCGGAAGGAAAAAGAGCGGTGATAATAAGGGATTCAACGGCAGTTCCCGTATCGGTTTTCATGATAGCTGAGTGTGGAAGGATAGATCTTATAGATCTCAGGTATACGGATGCTTCCGAAGATGTGTACGGGCTTATAGAAGATATCTCTCCGGACATCATAATATATATGTTCGGCCCGGGATATCTGGGAGTTGATAATGCGGTAAGGCTTCATTAAAAAAGATTCTTCGGGCTAAAGCCCTCAGAATGACAAGGGGGCTGCATCCTTAAGAAACCACAGTGTCGTCCTTGAGAAACGCAGTGTCATCCGGAGAAACCACAGTGTCATCATTGAAAAAACGCAGTGTCATCCGGAGAAACTGCATTGTCGTCCTGGGAAACTGCATTGTCATCCGGGGAAAATACATTGTCATCCTGAGCGAAGCGAAGGATCTTAGTACTGAGAGGTATAGATATGTCAGAATGTATAGTAACACTTAAAAAAGGCGAAGGAAGGCTTTTAAAAAGCGGAGGCGCATGGATATTTGATAATGAGATAGAATCCGTCATGGGAGAATTTAATGACGGCGATATCGTGACCGTAAGGGATTTTGATGCCTATCCTCTGGGAAAGGGCTTTATAAACAGCCGTTCGAAGATAAGGGTAAGAATACTTTCAAGAGACGCGGATGCAGAGATAAACAGGGAGTTTTTTAAGAACAGGATAAAAAAAGCCTGGGAATACAGGAAACGTACCGTGGATACTTCTTCCTGCCGTATCATATTCGGGGATGCGGACAGGATGCCCGGGCTTGTGCTTGACAAGTATGAGGATGTGTTAGTGATGCAGCCGCTTGCCCTTGGAATGGATGTGCGAAAGGAAATGCTTGCGGAGCTTGCAAAGGAAGTGCTTTATGAAGAAGGGATAAAGATCAGTGCCGTTTATGAAAGAAGCGATGCAAAGGAAAGGGAAAAGGAAGGCCTTGAAAGGCTTAAGGGCTTTATAGGCGCTGAAGGGCAGACTGATATCATCATCACCGAAAATGATATAAAGTATCATGTTGATATTGAAAACGGACAGAAGACAGGCTTCTTTCTTGATCAGAAGGTAAACAGGAAAGCTATATGGAAGATGGCGCAGGGGGCGGATGTGCTTGACTGCTTTACCCATACGGGTTCCTTTGGTTTAAATGCCGCAAAGGCCGGTGCAAAGAGAGTACTTTCCGTAGATGCTTCGGAAAGTGCTCTTGAGACGGCAGGGAAGAACGCTGAGCTTAACCGGCTTTCCGATATCATAAGCTATGAATGTGCTGATATATTTGAACTGCTGCCTTTACTTGTCTCTAAGGGCGTGGAGTATGATCTGGTGATACTCGATCCCCCGGCTTTTGCAAAGTCCAGAAATTCCGTAAAGAATGCGCAGAAGGGATACAGGGAGATAAACAAAGAGGGGATGCTGCTTACAAAGGACGGCGGTTTTCTTGCTACCTGCTCCTGCTCGCGCTTTATGACAGAGGATCTTTTTGCTGCGGCGATAAGAGATGCGGCAAAGGCCGCGCATGTAAAACTTAAGCAGGCTTATTTCGGGACACAGGCGCCCGACCATCCCATACTCATATCCGACGAAGAGTCGTACTATCTGAAATTCTACATCTTCCAGGTGGAGAAGGAGCGGTAAATGATAAAATTCATAAAAAAGGATCCCATGCTGCCTGTAGCGCTTGCGGCAGCGGTCATTTCGTTGTTTATCACACCTCCCGACAGGACACTCTTATCTAAGATAGACTGGCATACCCTGGGCACTCTTTTTATGATGCTCACTGTATTGGAAGGCTTTAAGCAGGAAGATCTTTTTTTGCCTCTGATACGTTTAAGCTCACGCTTTAAGAGCATGGTGTCGCTCAGCTTTTTCCTTATATTCGGAGTGTTCTTTACATCCATGTTTGTTACCAACGATGTTTCACTTATCATTTTTGTGCCGCTTACCATTATGCTGTTTCGCGGCGCGGGAAGGGAAGAATGCATACTCCCCGTGATATCAATGGAAAATATCGCTGCCATCAGGGGCTCTCTTCTTATGCCGTTTGGAAGCCCGCAGAATCTGTATCTGTATGAACAGTCGGGGACGGATGCACTCAATTTCATGCTGCATATGTCTCCCTTATGCATAAGCTCCGCGGCGCTTTTGTCCGTATTTATCCTTATCATGTACCGCGGGGAAAAGGGAAAGAAGATATCTCTTGATCCGTCATTGCTTAATAAAGAATGGAAGGCGGAATATAAGAAAAGACGCATCGCGTATATGGCACTGTTTTTGATGATACTTGCGGTCATCGTAAGCCGTACGGGATACTGGCCGGCTGCAGTGGCAATTGTGGTGATCACAGTCTGCACCGTGAATATAAAGCTTTTTAGGGCAGTTGATTATGTATTGCTGCTTACATTCCTATGCTTCTTTATATTCTCATCTTCGGTTTCATCTAATCCGGTGATAGGCGGTTTTTTGAATGACCATGTCAGGGGAAATGAATATTTCTGGGCTATAGGTTTAAGCCAGATAATATCCAATGTGCCCGCATCCATAGTACTGTATCCCTTTACGGATAATTTTGCGGGACTGATATACGGACTTGATACGGCGGGATTATGCTCGCTTATAGGTTCGCTTGCATCCGTTATTAATTACCGTATATATGTGAGGAGCTATCCAAAGAAGGGGAAGGACTTTATAAAGGTATTCACGCTTATAAGCTGGGCTTTTTTCGTGATCGTTGTGATACCGGGATTTTTCTTAAGCAGATGGAGGTTTTTCTGATATAATCTTCTGTCGTAGTGTCTGAACGGAGGGGGATTTTTATGGCTGTATCAAAGCTGCGTATTCTTTATATTGTGATCCTGATAGCCATCATTGCGGTAATGATCGTAACGATCGTCAGTGATCCGTCGGATAGAAGGCTTTTAATAAAATGCGCTTCGCTGATCATCCTGTACATTGCGGCGATCATAAAACTTGAAAGCAGGCGCAATGCACTTGCGGGAAAGCATTATGCGCTGCAATATAAGGATCTTCTCAAGGATGCTTTTACGGACAACAGATCCGCAGAAAAGCAGCTGATGAAAGGGATAGTCCTTTATAATGAGGGAAAATATGATGCAGCGGTCTCTAAGTTTGATAGTCTGAAAAAAGCCTGTGTGCGTACTGCCGATCATGTAGCCGTCCTCACTTTCCGTGCGCTGTGCTTTTCTGAAAGACGGGACTATGATGAAGCCGTGGCAACTTACAGAGAGCTTCTTGACCGTGCTCCGGATAATTCACGGGCGTGGTCGAATATGGGACTGTGTTATTCAAAATCCGGACATACGGATCTTGCAGCAGATGCATTCAAAAATGCGATACGCGCAGATGATAAAAATGCGTATGCGCACACAAATTATGCGTCCCTGCTTCTTGATATGATATGGGAAGACGAGGAGGAGTCTGCTTCAAACAGTAACGAAGCACTAAAACATGCCAGGGCTGCGCTGCAGATAAATGCCACGCTGCTGCCTGCACTCAGCATGGCCTGCCAGGCATCGGCAAGATTAGGTGATGAGAAGGGTGCCCAGGAGTATTTAAAGCAGTTTGGACGCGCCGGAGGCGACTGGAAGACGCTTAAGGAAACAATGGATATGGAAACGGCGTTTACAAGGGAACTTGCTATGGAAGATGATATGGAGGAAGATGATGAAGACCAATAATGAAAAGGGAAGAAATATTGTTTTAATAGCAGCGGTATATCTTATCGTAAAGGAGATCATAAATACCTTCATAGGCGGGGGGCTTAATATAGGAACACTGCTTATGCAGGTACTGATCGCGGCTGCTCTTATAAGCGGGCTTAAGTTTGTTAATATAGGAGCGGCTGTGATACTTATAGCTGTGGCTGTAAGCTATCTGCCCGGGAATCTGGCAAACATAGGATCGAATTTCATATACCTCTTAGAAGGTGTTATTGATATTGCCTGCGGCGTGCTGATCTGTGTGATCCCGGATGTAAAGGAACATTTTACGTGGCCCTGGAGTGAGATAAAGGATCTTATCGAAAAAAAATAAGATTCCACACATCGCTTAAGAATGACATGTGATATAATAATTTCCATATGAAGATCAGAAATGCAAAAGTTTATACGGCAGGGCATCGCTTTGAAACAGCGGATCTGTATATAAATGACGGCCGTATCGTGTCGGATCTCGGGCAGGAGGATAAGAATGTCTTTGATGCAAAGGGACTTCTTGCCATACCGGGTCTTGTGGATACCCATATTCACGGTGCGGCAGGGGTTGATTTTTCTGTTGCCGATGTTTCGGAGATAGAGAAGGTGGCCAGGTACGAGGCAGAGCACGGGGTGACCGTGATATTCCCCACGACCCTTACCATGACAGAGGACAGGCTGCAGCGTGCCATGGAGCAGTTTAGAAAATACCTGGATGGGGATCATGAGGGCGTGGCGTCCGTCGAGGGTCTTCATATGGAAGGACCGTTTTTTTCAAAGCTTCATGCAGGATCACAGGATATTTCAGCCATGTGTGCGCCGGATCATGGTCTGTTTAAAAAGCTGCAGGAAACTTCCGGCGGAATGATAAAGAGGCTGTCCTTAGCTCCGGAGCTTGAAGGTGCCATGGAGTTTATAAGCGCTGTCCACAGAGATGTAAGGATATCGATAGGACATACGGATGCGGATTATATAACAGCAAATGAAGCTTTTGTAAACGGGGCTACAGGGGTCACCCATCTCTTCAATGCCATGAGAGGGCTTCATCACAGGGCACCGGGTCCCATAGCAGCTGCCGTGGAATGCAATGCCGAGGCAGAGCTTATTGCTGACGGAGTTCATGTGCATCCCGCCATGGTCAGGCTTGCCTTCAGTCTTTTTCCTGATGATAAGATAATACTCATATCGGACAGCATAATGGGCACAGGTCTGCCCGACGGGTTCTGCAGCCTTGCAGGCCGGGATATATATATGGACGGGCCTTTGGCTGTACTTGCCGATGACAGACAGACGATAGCAGGCAGTATCACAAATCTTTTTGACTGCATGAAGAGGGCTGTGACCGAGATGGGCATTCCTCTTGAAAAAGCCGTAAAAGCCGCTTCCGAAAATCCCGCAAGATCTATGGGAATAGAAGCTGATTACGGTTCGCTTACGCCGGGGCACTATGCGGATATACTTCTGGTTGACCGCCGCCTTGAGCTTAAATATGTCTTTAAGCGCGGGAAGCTCTTAAAAACAATTCCTACCGAGATCTGATGATCATATTTCTTTAAAGTTTTTTCACAGAATAAACACAGATCCCTTTTATCATTATGACAGACTACCGTAAGGAGGTATCTGTTATGAAAGAAGGGAAATCAAAGACCGTGATTTTTGGAGCTGCATACGGCATCCTGCTTGCAGGTTTTACCGTATATGCCCTCCTTGATGTATTTGTGCTGCCAAAGAGTTATATGGCTGCAGAGGCTCCCCAAAGCGTATCCTCGGAATCTGCACCTGCCGTTGAATGGAAGAAAGATGGAGAAGAGAAGATACTGTCATCAAAAGCAAATGAAGGAATGGATGAGTCTGGCCGGTGGAAACATCACGGACGGATAGATAAGGACGGGATCATCTCGGAAAACAGTTCAAAAAAAGGGGACCGGAAAAAGAAACCGGAGATAAGTAGCCGGGCTGAGGAAGGCACGGATACCGTAAAAAAAGAGGATACGGAAAAATATACTGCGGAAAGCGGGAGCGCAAAGATAGAAATTTCATCCTACCGCTATATGGATACGGATATACATGTGGCAAAAGTGGCATTAAATGACGGCGCTTCGATAATGACCGCCTTTGCAAATGATACTTACGGGAAGAATATTAAAGCAACGGTATCGGAAATCGCTGAGGAAAAAGGTGCGGTACTTGCCATAAACGGTGATTTCTACGGTGCGAGAAATGCAGGTTATGTCATAAGGAACGGCGTACTCTACAGAAATACGTCATCGGGTAACGAGGATCTTGTGATATATAAAGACGGAAGCTTTGAGATAGTCTGTGAAGATGAGATAAGCGCTGAAGAACTTCTTTCGAAAGGCGCTTACAATGTATTCTCCTTCGGACCGGCCCTGATCGAAAACGGTGAGATCGCTGTCTCGGAAGGGGAGGAAGTAGGAAGGGCAATGTATTCCAACCCGAGGACTGCTATAGCCATCATGAGTGACGGCAGCTATCTCTTCGTGGTATCGGATGGAAGGACGGATGATGATGAGGGGCTTTCCTTAAGCTCTCTTTCATCGTTTCTTAAAGAGCTGGGCGCTGTGACCGCATATAATCTGGACGGCGGCGGCTCATCTACCATGGTATATAATGGGGAGCTGATAAACGATCCGACTACCAGCGGAAGGAACATAAAAGAAAGGGAAGTAAGCGATATCATATATATTTCCTGAATATCGAAGAGGCTTTACAGGGAGGCTTTAAAATGGAACTTAAAGGAAGAAAACTAAAAGCTGTAAAAATATGGGGTGCGATAACAATATTTACACTGTGCTTCGGAGCCGTATACGAGTATTTCAGTTTCGGGGTATATTCAAACTATATGATCTATGCTTTCATATTCCTGATGCTCATGACACTGTATAATATTGCTGTGAAAGATAAAAATGAAATGACTGATACGCTTTTTGCAGCATCGGCAGCGACTTTCACACTTGGTTTTATCTTCAAGGGTGTGGTGGAGATATACGGCTCATCGAGCAGCCTTACGGTGATATACTGGGGGGCGGGAACGGTACTTGCTCTTGCGGGGATAGCATCTGCTGTGATAAGATTTGGCGGATCTTCATTACAGGAAGATAAAATAACAGATTAAAAGAGGTATGTTATGAAAAAGCTGATGATAAGGAACATGTTTGCGGTAATGACGGCAGGAATGATGCTTTGCGGCTGCGGTGAAAATGCAGTTGAAGCTCCGGCTTCAGAAACCGTGGAGGAAAAGACAAAGGAAGTTACGGAAGAAAAAACAGAAGAAACTACTTCAGATACAGAAGATGCGGATCATGCACTTTTTGATGTTTCACTTCTTCCCGGAGCTTATGATATTTCGGATGATGAGCTTGTATATGTAAGTATCGAAGTGGAAGGATACGGTACCATTACAGCAGCGCTTGATTCCACCATTGCGCCGGTAAGCACTAAAAACTTTGTAAACCTTGCAGAGAGCGGTTTTTATGACGGGCTCACATTCCACCGTATCATTGAAGGCTTTATGATACAGGGCGGTGATCCTGAAGGAAACGGGACAGGAGGTTCCGATACAAATATAAAGGGAGAGTTTTCCGCAAACGGCGTGGAGAATCCCATTACCCATGTAAGGGGGGCCATCTCAATGGCAAGAGCTTACGATCCCGACAGTGCCAGCTCGCAGTTCTTCATTGTCCAGGCTGACAGTGAATTCCTTGACGGACAGTATGCAGGCTTCGGCTATGTTACGGATGGCATGGAAGTCGTGGATGCGATATGTGCAGATGCGGTTCCCGTTGATGGTAACGGCTCCATAGATCCGGCAGCGCAGCCTGTCATAAAAAGTGTAAAAGTCCTTGATTGATCAATTATGTACAGCCGGAGGGATGATATGGAACGCATCATGACAAACCGCTTAGACAGAGGGTTTGAAAGATACAGCAGAGAATTTGAGGATGCAGCGCTTAGGGTGCTTCGTTCGGGGTATTACATACTCGGAAAAGAATGTGAAAGCTTCGAAGAGGAATTTGCTGCCTTTACAGGTACAAAGTACTGTGCCGGAACCGGAAACGGTCTGGATGCACTTACCCTTGCATGCAGAGCTGTCGGGATAGAAAAAGGCGATGAGGTGATAGTTCAGGGCAATACCTTTATCGCGAGCGTGATGGGGATAAGCATAGCGGGCGGCACGCCGGTCTTTGCGGAACCCGATAAATATTATGGTATTGATCCCGTATCGCTTGAAGAACACATAACAAAAAAAACCAGGGCTGTCATGGCTGTGCATCTTTACGGTCAGCCCTGTGATATGGGTGAGATAGTAAGGATATGCAAAAAACACGGTCTTAAGCTCATAGAGGACTGCGCGCAGAGCCACGGAGCTGTTTTCGGAAATGATAAAAAGATAACGGGGAGCTTCGGCGATATAGGCTGCTTTTCTTTTTATCCTTCAAAAAATATAGGCGCTTTCGGCGACGCTGGAGCCTGTGTGAGCAATAATGAAGAATATATAAAGCGGATAAAGATGTTAAGAAACTACGGCAGCGCCGTAAGATATCACAATGAGGAAGTTGGGATAAATTCAAGGTTAGATGAGATGCAGGCCGCCCTCCTTAAGGTAAGGCTTTCCCATGCGGATGAGATGAAGGAGGAAAGGCAGAGGGCTGCGGTTTTTTATGATGAGAATATCGATAACAAGTTTATCGTAAAACCTGAGCACAGACAGGATGCCGAGCATGTATATCATCAGTACGTCATAAGATGCAAAAAGAGGGATGAGCTTCAGATGTATCTTAAAGATAAGGGGATAGATACCATCATACATTATCCCATACCGCCCCATCTTTCCGGGGCATATGCATATCTCGGGTATAAAAAGGGAGATCTTCCCATAAGCGAAAGCTTTGCGGATGAGGTGCTGTCAATACCAATGTATACGGGGATAACAAAGGAAGAACAGGAAACAGTGGTAAAGGCGCTTAATGGTTTTGTATGACAGATATTGAATTATCAAATGATATAAAGTTTGAACTCCCGGAAGATGTGTGCTCTATCATAAAGACACTGGAAGATGCCGGCTTTGAAGCTTATGCTGTGGGCGGCTGCGTAAGGGATATGCTTCTTGGCAAAATACCGGATGACTGGGATATCACTACTTCCGCCAGACCATTGGAGGTAAAGGCACTTTTTAAGCGTACGGTTGATACGGGTTTACAGCATGGTACCGTGACCGTACTGATGAAGAATAAGGGGAAGCTAAGCGGCTATGAGGTAACCACATACCGTATAGACGGAGACTATTCCGATGGCAGGCATCCGGATAAGGTGGAGTTTTCCTCAGAGCTTTCGGAGGATCTTAAGCGCAGGGATTTTACGATAAATGCCATGGCCTATCATCCTGAAAGAGGCCTTACCGATCTTTTTGACGGCAAGGCTGACCTTGAAAAAAAGCTGATACGCTGTGTGGGAGATGCTAAGGAAAGATTCTCCGAGGATGCACTGCGGATGATGCGGGCCGTGCGTTTTGCCGCCGTGCTTGGAGGTACCATAGAGGCAAAAACATATGAAGCAATAAAGGCGCTTGCGGGGAATCTTAAAAATGTCAGCGGTGAGCGTATCAGGGTGGAAACGGAAAAGCTTCTTGTAAGCTCTCATCCTTATTATTTTAAGCAGTTTTATGAGACGGGACTTACGGCTTATTTTCTTCCTGAGTTTGATATATGCATGAACACTGCCCAGGAAAATATCCATCACTGTTATACCGTAGGCGAGCATCTGCTGCATTCGCTTGAGACCATAGATACCGTGAAGCTAAAGAAGGAATCGGGAGAAGATGCTTACCGGCGTGATCTGAAGATCTTAAGGCTTACAATGCTTTTGCATGATATCGCAAAGCCTGCAAAGAAGACTGTGGATGAGTCGGGGGTGGCGCATTTTAAGGGGCATCCTGCCCTTGGCGCCGATATGGCTGAAGAGATACTTACAAGGCTTAAATATGACAATGATACGATACGCATGGTAAAAGGTCTGGTAGCAGCCCATGAAAACAGATATGAGCCTGCCGCAGATGTACTTAGAAGAGCGATAAACAGGGTGGGCGCGGAGTTCTTTCCGCTGCTGTTCTATGTAAATGAAGCGGATACGCTTGCGCAGAGCATGTACTTAAGGGATAAAAAATTAAAGCGTATAGCTGCCCTGCGAAGGCTCTATATAAACATAATGGAAGAAGGCGACTGTACGGATCTAAAGACCCTTGCGGTAAAGGGGAGGGATCTTATAGAACGGGGGATCAGTCCCGGACCCGAGATAGGAAGGATACTGGGCGAGATGCTTGAGGATGTCCTTGAAGAACCCGCACATAATGAGAAGGAATATCTGCTTGAAAAATATATCTGAGTTTCTGATAAAAAAACTGATAATACTTTTTCCCGTGCTTATGCTTTGCGCATGCGCGGAAAAACAGGCATCTTCTGCCGGTGAAGGGAGCTATGTGGATACAGGGTTTATACCGGCGCTTCCCGGCAATTATGATTCTGCGGATACAGCGGCGCTTGTTGACAAGGATCCGGAGGGAAGGACCTTAAGCTTTCTTAATTTTGATAACGGAAGGCGCTATACCTTATCTGCGGACGGAGCTACATGTTTTTATGACAGATACGGCGAGGCAATGTCTTTTGATGAGCTTCAGACCGGGAGCATAGCCGATCTTACCTTCATGCATGACAGGAAGAGGCTTAATACCCTTAAACTCTCATCGGAAGCTTTTTCCTTTGAGATACCGGCGGGAACAGATCTTGGCGGTAAGAATGTCCGCGTCACGAATGCGGGAAAGGAATATGTGCTTGACGAAAAGGCGGCAGTGATCCTTGCTTCGGGAAGAGGTGAGCGTCTCGATCTTAATGATGCGGATGTGCTGCAGGCAAGCGGCGTGGGCAGAAGGATATATGCTCTTAAGGTTATGAGAGGCCACGGGTATTTAAGACTTGAGAATACATCTGCCTTCGAAGGCGGATTCATACAGGTGGGAGATGATTATATCAGGCAGATAGAAAAGGATATGCTGCTTGCAGTGCCTGAGGGCGCAAATGAGGTCTGGGTTTCAAAGGGCGGCGTGACCGGAAAGGAGAGCATACTGCTTTCTTCGGGGCAGGAGATAAGCATTGACCTTTCGAAATTTCAGGCTGCCCCTATGTACGGTGGCGTGATATTTACCGTATCTCCCGAAAAAACATCAATATACATAGACGGCGAGAAGAAAGATATATCACAGGAAGTGATGCTTTCCTATGGCCTTCATCAGATGGTAGCCAGAGCCGAGGGATATAAGACACTGACCAGATACATAAGGGTTGCGGAATCACATGCAAGCCTCGGGGTGACTCTTGAAGAGGCATCTGCGGTATCCGGAAATACAGTATCTGCAGACAGTGCCTATGCTTCTTTGTCTGAAGATACGGCCCCTGAAAACAGTATTTCTGCAGATCAGGTATCCGTTGATGCGGCAGCTCCTGAAGAGAGCGTATCGGCTGATACTTATGCGACTTTGACGCCGGGCGAATACAGGGTGTATATAGACGGCCCTGAGGGGGTGGAAGTGTATAAGGATGGCAGCTATATAGGCATATCTCCCATAAGCTTTGCAAAGGAAAAGGGGGATCACGTGATAACCCTGCGGCGAAGCGGCTATCATACAAGGAGCTATACAGTAAGCATTGATGGTGAAAATAAGGATGTGACCTATACTTTTTCCGAACTTGAGGCCATAGGAGACGGTGAATAAGCATATTGACAAATATGCCGAAAACAACTATAAAGGTACTTGCTATTAAAAAATGTAGGAGGAGACAGAAATGAACAAGACAGAGCTGGTTGCAGCCATTGCAGAGAAGGCTGAGATCAACAAGAAGGATGCGGAAGCGGTGGTTAATGCTTTTACTGATGCTGTATCCGCTGAGCTTAAGAAAGGCGGAAAGGTTCAGCTTGCAGGTTTCGGTACTTTCGAAGTAAGAGAGAGAGCGGCACGTACAGGCCGTAATCCCCAGACCGGCGAGGAGATAAAGATCGCTGCTGCAAAGAACCCTGCTTTTAAGCCCGGTAAGGGTTTCAAGGATGCTTTAAACTGATACGGTTTAAGCTTATATCGCGTCCGGGTTTATGACCCGGACGTTTTGCTTTATTAAGGATTTCACGGAGAACATAAAATGAGACTGGATAAATATCTCAAGGTATCAAGACTTATAAAAAGACGCACCGTGGCAAATGAGGCCTGCGATGCGGGACGTGTGCTCATAGGAGGCAGGCCTGCAAGGGCATCTGCCGAGGTGAAAACCGGTGATGAGATAACCATACTCTTTGGCAATAAGGAGACAAAGGTAAGGGTTCTTAAAGTGGAGGAGACTGTCCGCAAGGAGGATACGTCAGATCTTTTTGAATACATATGAGAAAGAGCGCAGGCTATTGACATAAGCCGTTTTTTTGATGATAATATTATGTAAACTTTTTATTCCGTAACACAATAATGTATATTGTTTTTTGAAGGGATGCTCGCGATGGCAGTAAGGGCGGCAGGAAAAAAGAAGAATAAGGGACCGGCCATGAGGGCGATGTCCAGGAGGAAGGTCAACAGGAAAGCACGCTTTGTAAATACAATGCTTCTTATTTTGCTCCTTGTTTTTTCAGGTACGTTTTTTGCCGTGATAGCAACCCTTACGGAGGAACGTGAAGAGCTGCTGGCAAGGATAGAGGATGTGAACGATTCCATAAATGAAGAGAATCTCAGAACATCCAGACTGGAAGAAAAAAAGATACGTTCCCATACCAGGGAATTTGTGGAGGAAAAAGCAAGGGAAACCTATGGTCTTTTATATGACGGAGAGATCATATTCATTAACGGGGATAAGGATTGAAGCTTTTTCATGGACAGTAAAAAAAGACTGGAAGATGCGGTAAGCAGATTTGTTAAGGAAGAACGGCTCTTAACGGAAGGCTGCGCAGTGGCAGCAGGCGTATCCGGAGGGGCCGATTCTTTATGTATGCTCTTATGCTTAAAAAAACTCTACGGAGACAGTCACAGCATCTGTGCGGTGCACATAAATCACGGCCTGCGGGATGAGGCAGGGGACGACGAGGCGTATGTTAAAAGGATATGCGATGAACGTGATATCCCCTTTATATCCTTTAGCGTGGATGTTGAGGCGAGGATGAAGGAAGACGGGATATCCTGCGAGGAAGCCGGAAGACGTCTCAGGTACGAGGCTTTTGATAAGGCTGCGCAGATGATACGTGAAGGAAGTTTTAAAGGTATAAAGATCCCCGTAAAGGAAGTGCGTATAGCCGTTGCCCATACCATGAATGATAATGCAGAGACGATGCTTTTAAATCTTTTCAGGGGAACGGGGCTTAAAGGACTTTCAGGCATACCCGCAAGGCGGGATGATGTAATACGCCCCTTATTGTGCATAGGCAGGGAGGATACCGAGGATTATCTTAAGGCACTCGGTCTGCCGTTTTGCCTGGATAAGACCAATAAGGAAGATGATTTTACCAGAAACCGTATAAGGCATAAGCTCTTACCTGCGGCGAGGGAGTGCATAAACACAAAGGCCGTTGAGCATATGGGGATAACGGCAAAGGCATTAAGGAGCGCGGAGGATTTTGCGCTTTCGGAAACCGAAAAGGCTTTTTTAGATTGCTGCGAGGTAAAAGTTCAGGGTCTTTTTATGGACAGAAAAAAGTTCCTCTGCTTACATCCCTATATTCAGGACAGGGTGATACTAAAGGCAATGACTGTGACCTGCGGAAAAGCAAGGGATCTTTCGGCTGTGCATATAGCCGCACTTAAGGGGTTGTTTGATAAGGGGAGAGGAAGACGCCTGGATCTCCCGTATTTCATAACGGCAAAGAGACAGGACGGATATGTGGTTCTTTGTGTGGAAAAGGATAAGAAGCTTGGGAAAAACAAGCCCGTGTCAGGAAAGGCAAAGGATTTTTAAATGATGGAGACAAATGATAATATAAGCGTTCTCATTTCCGAAGAAAGATTAAACGAGCGCATTAAGGAGATGGGAGAAGAGATAAGCAGGGCTTATAAAGGCAGGGAGCTTCACCTTATAAGTATTTTAAAGGGCGGGGTTTTCTTTACCTGTGAGCTGGCAAAACGCATAACGGTTCCCGTATATGTGGATTTTATGAGCGTTTCGAGCTATGGATCCGGAAAGCAGACAAGCGGTGCCGTGAAGATAATAAAAGATCTGGATGAATCCATTGACGGCATGGATGTGATGGTGGTCGAAGATATCATAGACAGCGGTACCACTTTAAGCTATCTTATGGATCTTCTCAAACAGAGAAGGCCCGCAAGCCTTGCGCTGTGCACGCTTTTAGATAAGCCTGAAAGAAGGCTTCATGAGGTTAAGGTGGATTATACGGGCTTTAAGGTTCCGGATAAATTTATCGTAGGCTACGGGCTTGATTATGCGCAGCGCTACAGAAATCTTCCCTATATAGGAGTGATAGACTGATGAAAAAGAGCGGTATTAATATTTATTTTCTGATAATAATCTTTTTGCTGATCGCGGCAGTCTGGATAAATATGGGCGGCAGTACGGTACCGTCCTATTCAAGGGCTGACATGGAAAAGGACGAGGCTGAGGGAAAGATAATTTCTTTTACCATAGAACAGAACAGGGAAGTCCCTACCGGTTCGGTGCTCGTCAATTTCGAGGATAAGACTTCCAAGAGACTTAATGTATCGGATGTAAATGAGATAGAGGAGTATGCGGAAAAGAAGGATATACCCTATCTGCTCATAGACGTACCGGAAGAAAACTGGTTCCTGCTCTATATCCTTCCGTCTCTCATAGTGGTCATAGCCCTTGTGTTCATTTATACGAATGCGGGAGCGGCTTCCGGCGGCGGAGCAGGCGCAAGGATGGCAAATTTCGGCAAGAGCCGTGCCAAGATGGTTAAGGAATCCGGTGTCAGATTTGAAAATGTGGCGGGGCTTAGTGAGGAAAAGGAAGAGCTTGAAGAGATAGTGGATTTCTTAAAGGATCCCGCAAAGTACATGAAGCTGGGAGCAAGGATACCAAAGGGCGTCCTGCTTGAAGGACGTCCGGGAACAGGTAAGACCATGCTTGCAAAAGCAGTGGCAGGTGAAGCGGCGGTTCCGTTTTTCTCGATATCCGGATCGGATTTTGTTGAAATGTTTGTGGGCGTGGGTGCATCCAGGGTAAGGGACCTTTTTTCCGAAGCAAAGAAGAATGCCCCCTGTATCATCTTCATTGATGAGATAGATGCGGTGGCAAGACGCCGCGGAACCGGAATGGGCGGCGGACATGATGAAAGGGAACAGACGCTAAACCAGCTGTTGGTCGAGATGGATGGCTTTGGCGAAAATGAGGGTATCATAGTCATGGCTGCCACAAACCGCGTGGATATACTGGATTCGGCCATAATGCGTCCCGGCAGGTTTGACAGGAAGATAACGGTTTCTTCTCCGGATGTAAGGGCAAGGGAGGAGATCCTTAAGGTTCATTCGAAATCCAAGCCTCTTGCGGAAGATGTGGATATAAAGGAGATCGCAAGGACCACGGCAGGCTTTACAGGAGCCGATCTTGAAAATCTTATGAACGAGGCTGCCATAAAGGCTGCGTCGGAAAACAGGAAATTCATTGAAGCGGAAGATGTGAAGAAGTCCTTTATCAAAGTGGGGATCGGTACCGAAAAGAAGAGCCGTATAGTGACTGAGCATGATAAAAAGATCACGGCGTATCATGAATCCGGACACGCCATACTCTTCCATGTCCTTCCCCTTGTGGGACCGGTATATACGGTATCCGTTATACCTACGGGTGTGAGCGCGGCAGGATATACCATTCCTCTTCCCGATAAGGATGATATGTACCTTACAAAAGAGGAAATAGAGCAGGATATCTGCGTCACCCTTGGAGGCCGCATAGCGGAGGAGCTCATATTCGGTGATGTGACAACAGGAGCATCAAATGACATTAAACAGGCGACAAAGCATGCCCGCAGGATGGTGGTCAGGTACGGAATGTCGGATCTGGGAATGATCAATTACGAGGAAGGGGACGAAGATGAAGTCTTTATCGGAAGGGATTTAGCCCATGCAAAATCCTTCAGTGATGCAAAAGCTGCTGAGATAGATGCAGAGGTAAAGAAGATAATAGACAGATGTTATAAGAGGGCCCGCGGCATACTTGAGGAAAATATGGATGTCCTGCATGCATCGGCAGACCTGCTTATAGAGAAAGAACGTATAGGAAGGGAAGAGTTTGAGGCGCTTTTTAACAAGTGATTGTGCACTTTTACCAGAAAGTAAGCGGTTACACACGAAACTTTGTACAAAAAAGAAATGGAATTAAGGGTGGGGGTCTGATATTATAATGAGCGTAACCCCCAATACATTTATAGTTTTTGCTATAACCCCATAAGAATGAAATACCTTCTCTGAAAATGACAGCTTAGCCTGTCATTTTTACTTTGCAGAGAGGAGCTTCCTCTCTACAAAGCGAAACTGACAGGTGCCGTAGACGCCTGTCAGTTTCTTATATATTACTGACAGATCCGCCTGCGTATCTTCTCGTTCTCGGAATAAATAAGATCTTCATCTATCGTGAGAAGCTTACGGCCCTCCATGACCGGTTCACCGTTTATGATCACGGTATCCACCTCGCTTCCGTTTGCCGAATAGGAAAGGGCTGCAACCGGATTGTTTACGGGCTGCATGGAAGGCTGTTTTAAGTCAAGTATTGCAAGATCTGCTCTTTTACCGACCTCTATCGAGCCTGTGATATCATCAAGCATTAAGGCTTTTGCACCGTTTATCGTGGCCATTTTAAGCGTATCTTCGGCCGATACCGAAAGAGGGGAGAGATGTGTGCCCTTGTGTATCAGCGCCGCCAGGCTCATTTCATGGATCATGTTTAAAGAATTATTGCTGGCTGCGCCGTCGGTGCCGAGGCATACATTTATCCCTTTTTTCATCATCTCGGGAACCGGGGCAAATCCGTTTCCGAGTTTCATATTGCTGGCGGGATTTGTTACGACATTCACATTGTATTTTTTCAGTATGTCCATATCGTCTTCGTCGATCTGTACGCAGTGCGCGGCGATAAAATGTGAATCGAAGAGCCCTGTGCGCCGGGCAAGTTCTATGGGGCTGCAGCCGTAGGTGTTTCTGCAGTTTTCAATCTCGTTTCTGGATTCCGACAGATGCATATGTATGCCCATATGCTCTCTTTTTGCTTCAGCGGCGATCTTCTTCAGGTACGCTTCGTCACAGGTGTAGGGAGCATGCGGGCCTAAGAAGAAGGAGAGTCTGTCGCAGTCCTTAAAAGCGTCTCTTTCCCTGTATGCCTGTTCAAGCCTGTTTAAGCCTGCTTCATCATCTCCGCTTCCCACAAGACCTCTGCTTATAACGGCTCTCATGCCGCTTTCTTTCACGGCTTTTGTGGTCATGAATATGTTCATCTGCATATCATTAAAGCAGGTGGTGCCGCTCTTTATCATTTCGGCTATGGCGAGCATGGCGCCCCAGTATGCGTCTTCGTCGGTCATATTGTCCTCGATCTTACTTATCCTGCCAAAAAGCCATTCGTCGAATGAAAGGTCGTCTGCTACATTTCGCATGAAAGCCATATATGAATGTGTATGGCAGTTAATGAGTCCGGGGATGAGCAGTTTTCCGTGGCCGTCTATGATCTTAGCGGGGGTGAAGCCTTCGGGAGCGTCTCCTATTGCGGCTATATCCCTGCCTTTTATGTATATGTCGGTGTTTGATGGGGTGAAAGCCCTGTCTTCTTCCGATGAGGGCAGCAGCGCAAGTATGTTTTCTATCTTTATATCCATTTCATTCTCCTCTTTTTTGGTATATGTTTTTGCAGGTGTTATCCGTAATGATAGCAGAATACTTGATATGCTCTCAATCTTGTTTTTTTTTCATGAATATGATATCATTAGCCACGGAACAGAAAAATTAGAAAAACAGAAACATAATTTTCTGATAGGAGAACACAATGGCTAAGATACTCATTGTTGATGATGCGGCTTTCATGCGCATGATGATCAAGGATATACTCACGAAGAACGGATATGAAGTGGCAGGTGAGGCTGAGAATGGCAGCGTGGCAGTAAGCAAATATTCAGAGCTTAAGCCGGATCTCGTGCTTATGGACATTACGATGCCTGAGAAGGATGGTATTCAGGCTCTTAAAGAGATCAAATCATCTGACGCCGGTGCGAAGGTTATCATGTGTTCGGCAATGGGACAGCAGGCGATGGTTATAGAGGCTATACAGTCAGGTGCCAGGGATTTCATAGTAAAGCCCTTCCAGGCAGACCGTGTTATAGAGGCTGTAAAGAAAGTAGTAGGCTGAAATATTATTTTGAATTTCCGGATCCCCGTCTTATCAGGCGGGGATTTTTTTGCGCGGGTACATATTTGACGGTGGGCGTGACAAGATATTATAATGATGTCAGGGTCAAAAGCTCAGAAAGCGGTCATGCTTGCATGAAACGCTTTTCATGTATGTTGAATACTTATTATGATGGAGGTGGATGCCTTGGCTGATAAAAAGATCATTATTACGATAGGAAGAGAATTGGGGAGCGGAGGCCGCGAGATAGGAATGAAGCTTGCGGAGGAATTAGGTATACCTTTTTATGACAAGGAGATACTGGATGAAGCCGCAAAGAAGAGCGGTTTTGCCAGAGAGATATTTGAAAAAAATGATGAAAAGCCTACGAACAGCTTTCTGTTCGCGCTTGTCACGGGAATGGGGAGTGCGGGTACCGGATTTCAGCGCCCTCTTGCACTTGAGCTGTACCTTGCCCAGTTCAATGCCATGAAGAAACTTGCTGAGGACGGACCGGGCGTGTTCATAGGAAGATGCGCCGATTACGTGCTTTCCGATATCCCCGGAGTTCTGAATGTGTTCATACATGCCGATATGAAGGACAGGATAGCAAATACGGCAAAAAAACACTCCATAACGGAACGTGAAGCTGAGGCTATGTGTCTTAGAAGCGACAAGGACAGATCGTCTTATTATAATTATTATTCCGATCATCAGTGGGGAGACGGAAGATATTATGACCTTGTGATAAATACTTCCAGGATAGACAGAGACAAGGCAGTGGAAATGATAAAAAATTGTTTTACGGATGTGAAATAAAAAAATGGACTCGCGCATTATAGTATTGTAAGCAGTTACGAAAGATACCCGGACGGATCAGGCGGTAAAGTGATCTGTCTGCCGCAGATGTGCCGGATGCCTTCCCCCGCATCGCGTCCTGCCCCTCTGTTGCAGCCAGAAAGCTAAACTGCAGGTGAGTGTCCGGGTAATTTCGCGGCTGAATGCGCGGCCTAAAGGGAGATAGGAATGTTCCTTTTGACTGTGACGGCTTTTCCGGATGTGGGAGATCCGGAAAATAAAGCTTCATTGGATGATAAAAAAATTGATGCTGCATTAAAGGGACTTGCACAAGGCGATATGCAGAAGCTTGACGAGGTGTACAACCTTACAAAGAGCGGTATATATGCCTTTATATTGTCCATACTGGGACGGCCGGAAGAAGCAGAGGATGTGCTTCAGGATACTTACGTAAAGGTTGCGCTTAATGCGTCACGTTACAGGAGTGAAGGCAAGCCCCTGGCATGGATAGTGACTATTGCAAGGAATCTTGCTCTTATGCGCATCAGGTCCTCCGCCCATACGGTGATGCTCTCGGATGAAGAGTGGAATACCGTGGCGGGGAATTCATCCGGTGAATTCGGTACCGAAGACAGGATGGTGCTGAAAAAAGCTTTTGAGATACTTGGAGATGATGAAAGGGAGATAGTTCTGTTACATGCGGTAAATGGTTTAAAGCACAGGGAGATAGCTGATATTTACGGCATGCCTCTGGCAACAGTACTTTCGAAATACAACAGAGCCATAAGGAAGCTTTCAAAGGCTCTGAAATCGTAAAAATCGGGGAAAAAACAGTGAACATCAGGGAAACGGAAGAAAAATTAAGGACAGCCTGCGAACATGCGGCGCCTGACGATCTTGAGGCGATAAAGAAGCGCCTTGAGAATGCGCAGGCGGGGGATGAACTTGTTCCTGTATCGTTTGAGGCTGAAAAGAAGAAGGATATACATACAAGACAGCTGCGAAGGATCTGTACCGGAGTGGCAGCGGC
This sequence comes from Lachnospiraceae bacterium, assembly GCA_017540265.1. Classification (GTDB taxonomy): domain Bacteria; phylum Bacillota; class Clostridia; order Lachnospirales; family Lachnospiraceae; genus NK4A136. The sequence continues at coordinate 15,684 of JAFYBJ010000062.1, read as the reverse complement.
GGCTGTGTGCCTGCTTGCATTGCTTCCTTTTATAGGAAATAAAAAAGCAGAAGAGGCAGATCCTTCCGGAAAACTTGCTGCAGGAAATGAAGGCACGGTGCAGGTGCAGCTGGAATCCAATCCGGATATAGAACTTACGCTTAATGCGGATGGCAGGGTAGTGGCCATAAAGACACTTACCGCTGATGCAAAGGCCGTGATGGAAAAGCTTGATATGGATCTTGAAGGCGCTGATGTGAAGGTGGCTGAAAATGCCATAATAGGCGCCATGTTAAAGCAGAACGGGGTCACGGTTTCGGCAGATACCGTTCAGGAAACTACAAAGGACAGCGTATCCGCTCCTCATGTATCCGCAAATAAGGCGGATACGGTAAAAGCCGCAGATGAGGAAAAAACTGAAGATAATAAGGTAGATAAGCAGGAAGAGGCTTCCGAAAAGAGCAAAAAGAATAAGGATAAAGATAAGAAAAAGACCAAAGGAAAAGAAGCTTCCGAAAATATGACGGGTGTTTCCGAAAACGGGGCAGCGGTTTCAGAAAATAAAGAGGTACTTTCCGAAAGCAGTGCGGCGGTTTCCGAAAGTAAGACGGCAGTTTCCGAAAGCAAGGCATCGGTTTCCGAAAGCGGGAAGGCGTTCTCCGGATCGAAAGAGGCTGCGTTTATGGCTGCGCTTATTGATGCGGGACTTACGGCTGATGATGTGACGAAATATGAGGTGACTGCTGTTACCGAAGACAGCCTTTCTGCTAATGCAGGCGTTTCTTCGGAAAGTGTTTCAAAGAACGGCTTATCGGAAAACAGTGTTTCGGGTGCCGGGGCGCCGAAGACAGAAAAATCTGATGAGATAATTGGATATCTTGTAAAGATCGTTGCAGGAAAGTATACTTATGCATATACTATAGATATTAAGGGCGTGGTCATCTCGTCACTTAAGATAATAAGCGGTTAAGGAGATCATAATATGACAGCATATCCCACACCTCATATAAATGCGACACCTGAAGACTTTGCAAAGACCGTGCTCATGCCGGGTGACCCGTTAAGATCAAAATTCATAGCTGAGAATTTTCTTGAAGGTGCAAAGCTCATAAATAATGTGCGCGGAGTGCAGGGATATACAGGTACCTACGAAGGGAAGAAAGTGACGGTCATGGCCAGCGGAATGGGAATGCCGTCCATAGGCATATACAGCTATGAACTGTATAATTTCTTCGGGGTGGAGAATATCATCCGTATAGGTTCCGCAGGTTCCATTAATAATGATGTGAATGTAAGGGACATAGTATTTGCTCTGGGGGCTTCGACTAATTCGGCCTACGCAAGACAGTTTGAGCTTCCGGGTGTTTTCGCGCCGGTTGCGGATTATCATATACTGAGGACGGCCGTTGCAAATGCGGAATCGTTGAATGCATCTTATCATGTGGGAAATGTGCTTTCTTCCGATACTTTCTATGATGATCAGAAGGATGCAAATGACAAATGGATAAAGATGGGAGTGCTGTGCATAGAGATGGAGACAGCAGCTCTTTATATGAATGCTGCAAGGGCCGGGAAAAAGGCACTTGGCATGTTTACCATATCTGATCATATACTTAAAGGGGAGGCTCTTTCCGCAGAAGAGAGGCAGACGAGTTTTAAGCAGATGATGGAGATAGCTCTCAGGACATCGTGTGATCTTGATTAAATGACGGATGTTGTTTTTATAAAGCAAAACAGAGATTTAAACAGGGCACAGTCGTTAAAGACTGTGTCTTTTTTAGCATTCTTTCTTGTATTAATCATGATTTTAGGATATACTATATATTGTGTTTTCATGGCATTGGAATACACAATGTTATCGGGGGGAGTTTGAAGGGAAAACATAAGCATTTACTTTCAAATTTCTGACTCAGAGAGATCATAGAGCTGATTTTTCTTCTTGGAGGTTAAAAATGAAGGAACTGATGATTATGTACCATCCTGTAAAAAAGGAGGTGCGGTTTTTCGGAAGGTTCAAAGGAGAATTCGCAGAGATCCCGTATGAGGATTGTCCGCATCTTGTGAAGTACTCGCCGGGTTCGGGAGAATTCCTTCTGCAGAATCAGGGTACAGGTTTTTTCGATGATATATGGGAACAGTTTTTCAAGGACAATGTTAATCTTACCTTTAAGGGTACAAAGATAGATTACGAGGATTTCCGGAAAAAAGTGGCTGATTACAATACAGAAAAGGGCAAGGAGATCTTTAAAATATCCGAATACATAGAGCTTCCCAATGTCTCTGAAATATATCAGGCTATCAGTGAATTCTGTGATGAAGCTCTGGGATCCTTTGAGTCTGAACTTCAGAATCAGGAAACAAAGCAGATGTTCAGGCTTCGCAGAAAGCTCTTTGATGAGCGTAAGGCTGTGCTGGATCAGGATGAAGTTAATCTCTGCCTTGTCGGAACCTATTCGGCCGGTAAATCAACGTTCATAAATGCGATAATAGGAAAGCGCATCCTTCCCGAGAGCATCAATTCCGAAACTGCGAAGATGTTCAAGATCCATAATGTGGAGATACCTCAGGTTGCATTTACCCTCCGTTCTTCTCTTGAAGGCAAGGATGAATGCGTACAGATAATATGGAATGAGGCAATATCACAGTTTGAGCTTGTAAAGAACCAGGGTGCGGCGGAAGAAAGCATAAAACGCATGCTGGAGCTGGAAACATCTTCCGTGGCTGAACTGGGACTCAGGCAGCATGAACAGCTCTGCAGGATATTAAAACGCCTCAATGATGTGCCTAACCACGAGACCCCGGATGGCAGCGGATATATAGATGGTGTTATCGATGTGGGTTATCCCATTCCGATCTGCAGGGATATAAATTTCACTTTCTTTGATACGCCGGGAACAGATTCCAATTCGGCGGAGCACCTGCTCATACTTAAGGAAGCACTGCAGCAGCAGACGAATTCCATACTGATCGTCATGTATGAACCCACAAAGATGGAAGGCACCGGTAATTCCGTGCTTTACAAGCTTATAAACGGCTTCAGGGACGGTTCAAAGAATGATGACGGTGTTTCCATAGATCTGGCGAGATCCTTCCATGTGATAAACCAGGCGGATACAAAGACCAGCAAAGATCTTAAGCTTTTAAGGAATAAAAAGGTAAAAGTATCCTTAAAAGAAGAAGATAAGATATGTGACGAGGAGGATATGGAGATCGATCTCTCCCAGGCAAGGCTCTTCTTTGTTTCCTCCAAAGCTGCATATATAAGCAAGGCGATACAGAATAATATTGACCTTGATGATGAACGTACCTGGCTTGCAAATCATAAAAATGAGATAAATAACGAGCCTACGGTGGATCCTTTTACGGAAACTCCTTCCAGCATACAGGCTGACAGCGGTATGTTTTACCGTTACGATAAGCTTGCAAATGCTGATTTCGAGACTAAGGAGCTTATAGCAGATTCTGAAAGGGTTGCAAAGGAATGCGGCAGTTCCCTTGACGGCGTGGTGCGCAGGATGTATATCAATTCCGGTATGTATGCCATCGAGGAGGAGATAATCAAATATGCCCGCAAGTATGCCCTGGCGGTTAAGGCAAAGGGCCTTTATGACAGCATAGAGAATCTCATAAACTTTGTACGCGTGGATTATGAGGCTATAGAGACTCAGGCAAGGCTTTCAAAGGAACACATCGAAAAGAATATCGAGATCATGAAGACCAGCATGGTGCAGGATATAGAGAGCGCACATGATGAGTTCGTGGCCCGTATTACAGATGATTCCCTTGAAACCCAGGTGACAGAGATAAAGGAACTTGTCCACGAGATAGAAAAGCGCCAGGAAGCGGCCAGCCGTCAGGCGGATAAGATGCAGTGGATAGCATTAAAGCCCGAGATATTCGAAAAGAAGAATGAGATCATAATCAGCGAACTGAACAGGTTCCTGCAGGAGATCGATGATGTTTACAAGCGCATAAGGGGCAATATACTGGCGGCGCAGGTAAATGAGCTTAAAGCGATAATCGTTAAGCGTATAAAGGAATATAAGGGCATAGATGAAGGTCTTATCAGGAGGATAGCGGATATATCCGAGACGGAGATCCCTCCTTCAGAGCTTACAGCGCTTAAGATGAATGATTATATCAACGAGCAGAAGGCGATCCTGATCTTTAATACGATGGATAAAAAAGCTTATAAGAGGGATCTTGAGCGTGCGTTCAATGCCCAGACGGTAGAGCAGTTTGTTGCCTATAAGGAAGAGATAATCCGTGTGGCACGTCAGCGTACGGCCGAGATGGTAGAAGAATTTAAAAACAATATAGAGACCATTTCAGGTTCACTCGAACTCCTTCTTAAGGACGAGAACAAGGCAGCGGAAGAACAGAAGAAGGCGAAGGATGTCCTTGATATGATAGGGGCAAAGGATGAGGAACTCAACCGCAAGATTTGGGGAGAGAAGAAAAAAGACTGAAAGTAATTAAGTCATGGTTTACATAATCTGAAAATGTAAAGTTAAACCCCGGCATCACATTTGCAGCGTGCATGCCGGGGTAAACTTTTGAAAAGGAAAATGCAAGGAAGATTAAAGCTAAATTAAACTAAGCCAGTTCCTTAAAAGTTAAAGTAAGTTTAAATAATACATGACGTATAATTTGCCGTATGAAGTGGGATCCTGCAGAATTGCAGGGGTTTTCTGACAAAAATAATTCATATAACCTGTTTTAAAGCAATAACGAAGAAATAAAAAGATAAAACATGATTATATAAAACGGAGAGAGTGGATGGACTATATCATTAATATGCTGGCAAAGCCTGAGACAGTTACAACAACACAGACAGGTGTATCTTCACCGGATGCGGCGGTAGAGCTTTACATAAAAAATTCCCTGGTATGTTTTTCATCTCTGAGGATCAATGGCGGATTAAAGGAAATGAAGCTTCTTCTTTTCATAAACTGGGACATGAGTGTTGAGTGGAGGGCCGCCTTTGAAAAAGAAGGGGTAGAGCTTATATACCTTCCCTTTGGAAAATATGCGATAGGATCCTCTTTCGCCTGGGGGATAGTCCAATACCGCTATGATGTAATGGAATATCTTTCAGAGCATTTGGATGACATGGACCGGATCCTCATGCTTGATACCGATATATATTGTGCAGGCAGTTTAAGGCCTCTGTTTGAAGAAATGGATGACAGACTGCTCTTATATGATGTTCAGCATTCCTGTGATAATCCGGAGAGAAAGGTGATACTGGATAATCTGGAGAAGATATACGGGGAAAGAAGGTATTTTACACATTGGGGTGGAGAATTTACAGGCTGCAGGGTAAAGACCTTAAGACGTCTTTTTGAGGGCTGCAGGAAGGTGATGGCAGACAGCGCCAAGGTTAGTGACCTTGTAAATTTTAATGATGAGCATATCACTTCCGCAGCTGCAGACAGGGATGAGGAGCTTAAGGCTGCGCCTGCGAATGCATATGTCTGCCGTTTCTGGACTATAAGGAATTTTTATCTTTCGGGAACGAATTACCGTTTTAACAGGGTGGTACTATGGCATATGCCGGCTGAGAAGAAAAGGACCATGCTGTGGCTTTACGATCATTATATTAAAAACGGCAGTTATCCTTCGGATGAAAAAGTTGCCAGGATAATGGGACTTCCTAAAGCTGCTCCCCGTGAAAGCATTGCGAGGTATGTATCAGCTCTGAAATACAGGAAAGTGCACTAAAAACAACAGGTTAATGAAAGCTGTGTGAAAAATGAAGAAAAAAAAAGAAACTGCAATAGTACAGAAAAATGTAAGTTTTAAAAGGCTTGTATACGAGGCTCTTCCGGAGGCGTGGACATTTCACATGCTGACTGCAACGGTACTTGCTGCCGTTTCGTGGGTTATGCTAAAGATCATGTCCGGTATAGCGGAAACTGCGGGAGGGGCGCTCACCACAGCAAATATAAGGGATATGCTGCTTAGCTGGCGTGGACCGGTATTGTTTATACTTGGAATGATACTGGTATTTAGCTATGTGGTGGTCGAGTTACTTTCAAAGATATATCTGTGTTCCGATATTTTTTGCGGAAAGAGAGCCAGTATAATACATGAGCTTAAAATGGGGATATGTTCGCTTAAACGTTTTGCCACGCCTTTTGGATTGCTGGTTATTGTCTTCATCTTTATCGCAGTTCCGCTTACAGGTATAGGCTTTTCCATCAGTCTGACCAGGTCATTTAGAATTCCTAATTTCATTCTGGATGTAGTAGTACAAAAGACGCTGTATGCGGTAAGCTACATAATACTGCTTCTTTTGCTGGTATGGGCGGCTTACAGATACTGTTTTACACTTCATGCAGTTTTACTGGACGGTTTGTCACCATCCGAGGGCATGAAGAAATCTGCGGAGATAATAAAAAAACACGGAAAGAAGTTAGCTTTTTCATTAACGGGCCTCTATCTTATCCTGGTCTTTATCAGGATAATGGTTTATATGCTGTTTCAATACTTGCCGGGGGTTTTTATTGAAAGGATGGGAAGCACGCTTCCGCATGATCTGGTGATCGATGTTGAGAAGATTGCGGAAACCGGAATGATATCCGATACAGAGGGATTTGTTATCTTATACCGCACACTTTCCGCATTTGTCGTACTTATGGGCGGATATCTCTATGGTGTCACCACAATGCTTTGCAGTACTTATTTTATGCTTCGCTTTACCAGATATTATCTGGATTTTACCGGCGAAAAAAAGGAAAGCTATCCTGAGCGCCCCAAAAAGAGCAGATATTTCTGGAAGCTTATCGTAATGATCGCCGTAAGTGCCGGAGTTGCCTTATTATCACTTGTTTTAGGCATCTGTTATAACTTTATCATCGAGAGGGAGGAGCCTGTAAAAATTATCGCGCACAGAGCAGGCGGGACAATGGCATCAGAGAATTCAAAAGAGGGACTGGAGCTTGCTATAGAGCAGGGGTGTTATGCAAGTGAAATAGATGTGCAGCGTACAAAGGACGGGCATTATATCATAAATCATGATGATGATTTTAAGCGCTTAACCGGTGTGGCAAAGGCGCCGGGAGAGATGACAATGGATGAGATAAAAGAACTAAAGATCGCTGATACGACGGGAAATGGTGAGTCTCATTCCGTGGTAACCATAGAGGAAATGCTGGATATCATTAAGGGGAAGGAAAAGCTGTTTATAGAGCTTAAGGGAAAAACTGCCGATCAGCGTATGGTCGATGATATAGTGAAGATCGTTAAGGAAAAAGACTGTGTGTCGGATGTTGTGCTGATATCCCTGTCCTATAAAGTGATCGATTATGCGGAAACAAATTATCCGGAATTTGAGACCGGAACGCTGTTTTTTGCAGGTATAGGAAACGTAGCAAATCTCAATTGTGACCTGCTTATCATGGAAGAGAAGATGGCGACCGATATAAGGATAAATCAGATACATAGTGCCGGTAAAACTGCGATAGTCTGGACAGTAAATTCAAAGGACGGCATGCAAAAGTTTCTTGACAGTAATATAGATGCAGTGATCACGGATGAAATAGAACTGGCTTTACTTGTGAGGGAAGAGCTTGACTCACGCACGGAATTTGAAGTTTTGGAAGCGCGGCTTGAAGATATATGGAAAGATTAAGGTAAGGATCGCTTCAGTGATATAAATGAAAAACCGGAACCTGAATGGGGGTTCCGGTTTTTGTGTTTGTAATATCCTTTTTAGAATGATCAGTCGGGCTCGTTGAAAGGAACGCCGTCAGGAAGGAATGCGTTCTTTGTTGTGAATTTGATCACGTCGAAGGTAGGAACGTGAGGTATCTCGATGGGAGGGATAGGCACAACCCTGTAGTTCCTGAAATCGGGATACATATCGATATCAGCCATATAGGTGATGAAAGGATATTCACGGCCGTGAAGTATAAGAACCTCACCCTTCTGCTTATTGAAACGCTGGAGCTCTGCGATGGAGATAAGCGGACGTTTCTCGGGACCTGCGGGACCCCAGGCATCTATCTCGCCGCAGAGGAAACTCATTTCGGTAAGAAGGTCGCGCTCTCGGCTGGTTAAGAATATCCAGTTATCGCAGTTACCCTTTATGGTATCAGCATCCTCTCCGTAACGGCCCTTTAACTGGTGTATGGACTGAACGATAAGGTAGAAGCGCATGTTTCGGCTTCGACCTGCCGATATCATCGAAGGCATATCAGGGATCTTAGGTATGTTACAGAACTCGTCCAGAACGAAATTAACTCGTACCGGAAGGGAGAGTGTAGGCTGCTTCTGAGCCTCACCGATAAGTATTTCATATACCTGCTTGATGAACATTGTTACGAGGAAGTGACAGGTGGTCTTCTCATCGGGAACGATGATATATACGGCTGTCTTTTCATGACCGAACATTCTCATGTCAAAGGTGTTGTGGCAGAGCATATCGGTAAGTCTCTTATTGAGGTTGAAGATTGAGACCATTCCGTAAAGGACTGACATAATGGAACCGATGGTCTTCTCGTTCTCGCCAAGAAGTGTGCCCTTAAAGAGCATACCGATGGTGTTCTGTGAGCTCATCTTTCCTGCTAGAGTCTTAAGAGATTCAAGTGCGGACTGTGAGCAGAGGGCTGTGAGGCTTCGCATATTAACTGCACCCTCAGCCTGTGCTGCTTCAAAGAGAAGGTACATATTTGCGGTAAGCAGCGTTTCTGCCATAAGGGGGTAGAGAAGATCCGTGGAATTCTCTTTCTGTCTGGCTGAAAGCGTTGCAGCAAGGTCGTTTATAAGGTTGTTGGCTTCGTCTTTTCTGCCGTGTGTGTAATACTCAAAAGGCAGAGCTAAAGGATCCCACATATCGCCGTAGCCGATATCACGGAAGTTGAGGACTACCAGCTTGTAACCTCTTTCTTTTGCAAAGCCTGCGGTACGAACATAAAGCTCGGCCTTAGGGTCGGTAACCACGAAGGTCTCGCCGGCTCTGATCATCATGTTGATGGTAGGCATAACGAAGGTACGTGTCTTCTTTGAACCTGTCGCACCGAAGATCAGGGTATGTGTATCCGTTCCGTCCAGATATGCCGTATTACCGTCAGACATTATGGGGATACCTGCCGTGGGATAACGGTCAGCATGGAGATCCACCTTTGTGGCGGAACGCTGTATCTCTTCTGTTGTTGCCCATCTTGTCTGGCCTTTGTTTGCTTTATATCTGTTGTTTTTTATCTGATTACTGGCCATTTTTATCGAGCCTCCTTATCTTAATAATTGAACTGCGACGTGAATACACGTGCGTTGTTCTGGATCATCTCTGTCACATATATACCATCCGGAGCAAAGGATGAGATCATGCTCTTTGTTACCAGACCGTCATAAGGCGGAGTGGAGGTATATATGGAATAAGCGATATCGGAGGCCATGCGGTCGAGCAGGGTATATCCGGCGAAATACTGATCTTCCTTGAGTCTTGCGACAGCGGCGTTCACCATCTGTTCAGCCTCTGCATCAAGGGTAAGTCCGAAGCCTGCAAGCTGTGCTTTTACATGATCCGCAAGGATTGCAGCATCGGGCAGTTTCATAACTATGGGCTGGATGTGGAAGAACAGTGCAAGTATCTGGGTGAGCTGTTCTACAGCCTGCGGATTGTAATTGGGGATCTGGAATACATAGAGCATATCCGAATCAATGGTCTGAAGATATTTCATAACATCTATGAAATTCTCCTCCTGGAAGTGACCTATCCATTCGCTGACATCTATGGACATAAGTCCTCTGTATTCGGAACGGAAACCTGCAGCGCCGCGGATCTTTTCCGCCATCTTGTCTATCTCGTGAAAATTCTTCTGATCTGCGGAATATTCCATAAAATAATCAAGCATCTGAACGGCGCCGTAGAAATCAAGAAGATTCTCCTCGTTGTAGACAAAACCTGTGAGAAGTCCCATCATATTGTCTAAATCCATGCCGTTGTCGGTTGCCCATAAAAGATTGGGTAACGTAGGTGCTTTCTTTGCGTTGAATTTCCTCATGTTTTCGCTGAGCCTGTGCCACTGGTCGATGACATCTTTGAAATCACTCATGCCGTTTAAGGCCATGATCTCGTTGTAGTAACGGTTTTCAGCCATTTTTATCCCCGCCTTTCCTCTTAGTTTGCGTTTTTTTGGTCTTCCGGGCATAAAGGCCCGGGAAACAGGTTGATTATATCAGAATGGAGAAAAAATTGCCATAGAAAAGCAGAAAGTGGGAGAAAAAATTGGGCATATTTACATCAGGGAACAATTGCAAAAGATGTGGCGGGATATCCTTTTTCTATTTCTTCGGCAGTGCCGATCTTGGAAACAAAATTAATATCACCGGAAACGAAGCTTCCGTTTTCGATGGTACTGTTGTATACGTCGTGACCGAAGCCGTCATAGTCGCTGCTTCCGGTATAGGAGAGTATGGAACGGATGACCGATTTTACATATTCCTGTGAAAAGGAAGGATCGTATTCCTCGATCCTTAATCTGTCTCCCACAAGGGTAAAGGTGATCTTTGTATCCGTATTGCCGTTCATGAGCTTATATGTTTCCGCAGAATCCGTGGCCGCGAGTGACAGACCGTCAGCCGAAAGTACAGAAGAAAGGGAAGAGATGCGCCGTTCTGTTATGGTGCTTCCGCCTTCTGAGGAAGATGAGCCTGCAGGATCGTCTTCTTTGTTTCCGTTTGCATTTGCCTGTGTTGTGGGCGATTCTGTGAGAGCGGGAGCAGGTGTTGGCTGAGAAGCTATTTCCCGGGCAGACTCTGTGCGGGCCTCTTCTTTATCTGTATTTTCATTTGCCTGCGTTGTGGTTGATCCGGCCAATTCAAAAGCGGGTGATGAAGGCGTTACCGCACCTTCACCGGAAGACCCGGGCTCATTCTTTGCATTCTTATCCACGGGTTTTAAAGGCGAACCTTCCGGATATTCCAGAGTGCCGTCCTCATAAAGAGATGCATATTGTCTTGCGACATTCTGGGATACTGCGCCGGCACTGTTCTCAAGACAGTCACGGCAGATGTGCCTTGTGGTGCCCATGATATCAAATTCTTCACATACCTTGGATTCTCCGCAGAAATCACAGGTGGTCTCGCCGCAGGCGGTGAGCCCGGCGATACACAGGAGCAGGGCGAGGATATATGCTGTTTTTGAGAGCATGCCTTTTTTCATACGACGTATTATAGCAAAAAACCGGCCCCCTGAGGAACCGGCCTTATGTGCGTGACAGGATTCGAACCCACGACCTTCTGGTCCGTAGCCAGACGCTCTATCCAGCTGAGCTACACGCACAGACAACTTCAACAATATAGCACGGTGAATAAAAAAAGTCAACAGCTTATATGTAAGCTCTTTTACCCTTTGGTGCTCAGGTAGTAAGAGCTGAATGATATGTGCAGCCTGTAAATGTGAACAAAGGAAAGGGACTGTTGACTGTATTTATTGTGCATTATATCATAATGACGTATTAGTGACCGGTATAAAAAACGTCAAAAATGGAGGGTTGGAAAGATGGATGAGACATTTACCTTTGAAAAACTGCCGGAGAATGTAACGGAGCTTAAAGCGCTTCCGGAGGCGGCAATGGATACGCCGTACAAGACCGCGGCACTTGCTGTGGCTGCGCTCTGCAGGTACGAGGCGGATGAGGGAGCAATGCATGAAATGCTGGATCATCTGAAGGGGCCGGAGCCTCTGTCAAATATGGAAAAACAGTTTTTAAAGGATCGTCTGGCTGGAAAGGCATATAAGAGCTTTTCGTTCTTTGCGGGAGCTGCGCCCGAAAACGGATACACACCGGATAAGCCCTACAGCATTACGGTAAGTTCAAATCCGTATTCTTTTACAACTGAAAACTGGGCTACGGTTTATGTAAAGAGCGGCGGTGCGGATTCGCCGAGGCCCGTAAAGCTCAGAAAGAAGCCTTCCACAGGACAGTGGTTTTTAAATGAGATACAGTGTCTTTCCGACATAAGGCTTCCGGCAGAGGCGGATCCCTGGGCATAAAACCTAAGGAGGAAAATATGACAGAAAAGAAAGAAATACCGCAGAATGCCCCTGCACAGGATGAAGATGCTTAAATTATCCTCAACGATTCGAAATTCCACACTTTAATATTGATCTCTTTAACTGCGGTGCCACAGTATTCGCAGAATTTATTGCCGAGATTGGTTATCGGGGCGCCGCAGTTGGGGCAGTTAAGAGAGAGGCTTCCGTCGGTTTCCTTAGCTGCCTCGACCGCGTCCTGTATATATACAAGCTCTGTCTCAACAACGAACTGTTCGGTATATTTTTCATCTCCGGAAATAAGCTTTCCCTCTTCATCTTTAAGAAAATGGACAGCCTGTACCGATGTTTTAAATACTGCTATGCAGCGGCCGGCACTTTTTCTGTAATCCGTAAGGCCTGTCTTGTGAGCGGCAACCTGTTCAAAATGTTCCTGCTTCCCCTCACTTTTTAATTCTTCTATGCGTCCGGTCAATGCGGTCTTAAGCTCAGGCCCGCCTTCAGAGAGGATGGCGGGGTTCAGTTCATCAATGGCACGAAGGTAGGAGACCGCTACATTTTCTGCCCTTGCTTTCATATCACCTATATTGAATTCCGGAAAATCTTTTGCGATCACGGGAAGCTTGATGCTTGTAACATCCGAAATGCTCTTGGGTGTCTTTGAAGCCTCGAGCTTTGTCTGTTCAAGGGCTCTTGCCAGATCATCTGTCCCAAAATTACGGCTTAAGAAGGAACGGGCTTTGTTCCTGATCGAAAGCACGGTTCCTATTATGGTCAGCAAAAGAATTATAAAAACTATAAGAAGAGCGCAAATAAAATAGCTCATATCATTTCTCCTTTATGATCTGTTCCTGCCGTTGCCACTTGTTTTTTTCCCTTTGTCATCCATATCATCCAAAGCGTACTGGCAACATTGTACCACAAGAGAATTGATAGATATATCCTCCCGCTGTGCAATGGTCTCAAGGCGTGTAAGCAGAGACCGTTCAATGCGGAAGGTTTTATTGACGTATTCCGGTTTTTCTACTTTAAACATGGATTGTTACTCCCTTTTTCAAAATTATATCTTTACAATCCACCATAAAATACATACAATATCTACACGCGTAAAAGTGCGTGTAAAAAATAGTGGAGGATTTGGGAAATGGCAGTTGGAGTGAAATCAATGCGTGATACGGTAAGGGATGCATCTGACGGAGGAAGCGGTATTTACGGTAACGAGATAAGTTATATGTCATCACTCTTAACCTTCTATCTCAAGGGACGGATACAGTGGGATGCAGATACGGTGGGATTCCAGATCCCGAATACTGTATTCGGATTTATACCTTTGGGTAAACACTCGCAAAACATAGCAGTACAGCAAATTACGAATGTGGTGTCAGATTTTACGGTACGTATAGGAAAGATAATAGTTGGTATCATCCTGGCGCTCATTTCCCTTGCATCGTTTAGTGAAATTCTTGAGAAGCCGGTATCGGCGATATTAATGGGTGTCATATTCCTTGCCCTGGCAGCGTCGATGATAATAGATGCGCTTGAGATAACACTGATAGTAACACAGACCTCAGGCAGGTCGTTAGGGGTGGATTTTCTTATCTTTGATAAAAAGAAGGCTGAATATGCGGCAGAGCAGATCAATAGGATGGTTGTCGAGAGAAGCCGGGATACAAATATGAGGACACATATTGAAAATCAGACCTTGCAGCAGGCCATGATACAGCAGCAGATAATGCAGCAGCAGACGAATGCCATCGTCGGAGCTATACAGCAGAGCTCCGGCGTCAATGTGATCTCGCAGCAGTCCCTTAAAGGGGATAAGCAGGAGCAGATTGAAAGTAAAGATGATAAGAGCTGAAAGAAGGAAATTGAAATGAGATCAAAGATAAGGATATTTGCTGCCGTCATGTTTGCTGCAGCAGGACTGTGCGGATGCGGAAAGGTAAATGTTGAATTAGATAAATATGTAACGGTCAGCTTTAAAGGTTATGATTCAGTTGGAAGTGCAGAGTATGATTTTGATGACGAACAGTTTATAAATGATTACGGCGGAAAGTTAAAGCTTACAAAGGAGGGAAAAGAGAAAACGGCTGTGTTACAGGCCGCTGCAGGATTATTTGGCCAGGATACAAGCCCTGCAGCCCTTATGACAGCCGGGCTTGAAGGGGAATTCGATAAGTCGGAGGGCTTAAGCAACGGTGATACGGTAACATTCAGCTGGACATTTGATGAGGCTGAGATAGAGGGGATGTTCAACTGCGATCTGGTATACGGTGATATAAGTGCGCAGGTGTCGGGGCTTGAGGAACTTGAGGTTTACGATCCTTTTGAAGATCTTAAGGTCAGTTTTTCGGGGACGGCTCCCGAGGGAAGGGTGCAGTTATCTGAAACCTATGACGGAAAGCTTGGACTGGCTTACGAGTGGGACAGAAACGGCGACTTAAGCAACGGGGATGTAGTGACCATTTCGGCAGTCTGTGATGAAAATTATCTGGCAAAAAACAAGCATATACTGCTTAGCAGGAACAGCATGGAGGTCACGGTGGAAGGCCTTCCGGCATATATCTCATCTGCAGAGGATATAAGTGATGATCTTATGAAAAAAATGCAGAAGCAGGCGGAGGATGTGATCGCATCGGAATTTAACAGGACAATACACTACTATGCGAAAATAAGTCTGTTGAATAAAGAGTATATAGGCAATTATTTTCTAAAGCGCAAACAGGGAGCTTCCGGCAGCACGGATAATATCATTACCCTGGTCTATCGCCTCACTGCGGAGACCGAGAACGGGAAGAGTGCAGATGTAAGCTACTATTATGCTGTTCAGTTTTTTGACCTTATGGAACTTGCTGACGGGACACAGAATACTGATCTGGCATATTACAAAACGGTATACAATTCAAGCGGTGTTGACAGCGGAGTAAACCATGGAATGATGGGAAATGTTAAATTCAACGGCTATACGGACTTAGACAGCCTGTTTAACAGGGTTGTAGTTGACAATCTCGATAAGTATGAATATGAGGATAACTCAGGTTCTCCTCAGACATCAGACAATTAACCCTCGCGGCCACGATGCTGAAAGAGGGATACGAAGGCAGTATATCCGACATCCGGGTATGCTGCTTTTTATTACCTCGGTACGGCTGTGGTAAATGCTGGAAAGTGAGCGACTTTTACTGTCATTCTGAGCGGAGCGAAGAATCTTATCAATGTTTAACGGTATAAAGATCCTTTGGGCTAAAGCTCTCAGAATCTTAAAAAGACTGTGAAAGACGGGGTAATACCCGGGATTCATTTCCTCTTGTAATTTTTAAAACCATGTTGTAATATGTTCTCAATCTTTAAAGAATCTTTGGATGTATAGATTTTTATACAGTTCCATCAGGCGGTTCCGCCGGAGATTTCACGAGAGAAAAAATAAGATGCCGGCGGGGGATGCTTTGCTCATATCTTTCTGCCGGTGCAGTTAAAAGGAGGATTGATTTATGGGCAAAAAAGATAATGCTTCATGGGAGTATTTTCAGGATGAGGCAAGGGTGGCGGATATAATAAATGTATGCTGCTACGGAGGAAAAAGGGTTGTAAAGCCGGAGGATGTAAGTGATGCGGATTCACGGAATGAGAACAGTGAAAGGGATCTGATAAAGAAGACCGCGCTTGGCACCAGGTATGCATTTATAGGTTTTGAAAATCAG
>JAFYBJ010000061.1 GCA_017540265.1 Lachnospiraceae bacterium | reverse complement strand
TGAATGCAATCGGTTTCCTGAGATTTACCGCAAAGGACTTTAGCGCTCCCAGGCGGTACTTTCTTATAAACTTAACGGACAAAAGATAAAACGCCAGGCCAAGAAAAAACAGCGCTATCCTTGAATAATACAGAAACCTTATCACCGATACCGATCCATAGCAGTCGGAAACCTCAAAAACACATGGCATATTCCACCGGATGAATAGATCTTTTTCGCTAAACGGTGAAAACTGTGATATCGTTAGGAGCAGGACCACGAGCAGTGACACGCTGACATTACGTGAGATATTGTACAGCCCACAGCATACGGCTATTGTTATCCATACCCCCGGCAGGATATATACAAAGGAATAAAGGATATACCATTTAAGCGTAAAAAGATAATCCATCCTTTTAATACAAAGAGGCAGAAAAAAGAGCATGCATATAAGCGCCGTGAACGATGAAACTGTCATAAATGCGCAGATTCGGGCATGGGACACCGCTTTCTCATCCGTATACGCCGCCGTCATCTCTTCTGCGCCTTTTTTTATCGCTCTGTCAGCATCGCTTATCACATACAGCCCCCATATAAGCGCTGCAGCGAAGCCTCCGAAGCCAAAGGGTATTATGACATTATTAGCCAATGAAGAGGTATATTCAAAGCCTTCTGCCATAAACATGCCCTTTACAAAAGCTGTGAATCCCAGACCTGTCATCAGGATATTCAGTATCATCGCAAGATAAGTTTTTCTGTTCATAAGGAGTCTCTTTAATTCGACTCCCATAAGCTTAGCCTTCATGCTCATCCTCCCTCTTAGCGCTGTTATGTATGCAGTAAAGATAAGCATCTTCCAGACTGGGTTCACATCTGTCCACATAGCCAGGAAGCTCTTTTGCCACGATGCGTGTCAGTACGCCGTTTCTGGTATTTATCTTTGATACGATCTCGCAGTCTTTTGGAAGGATATCATCCACCTTCCTGATGTATGAGCCCACATGATCCACGGTCTGTTCTATCAGCCCCGCAGGGCTTCCGTCAAAGAGTATGCTTCCGCCGTATATCACCAGCACCCTGTTACAGACGGCCTGCACATCATCCACAATATGGGTGGAAAGAAACACGATGCGCTCGGACGACATTTCCGAAAAGATATTCCTGAACCTGACACGTTCCTCGGGATCAAGCCCCACTGTGGGCTCATCCAGTATCATCAGTTCGGGATGTCCCATGATCGCCTGTGCGATGCCCACGCGCTGCTTCTGCCCACCGGAAAGATTTCCCACTCTGATCTTTCTTCTGTCGACAAGGCCGGTCTGTTCCATGGCCCATTCGATCTCTGCCTTATCCTTGATGCCCTTTAGCGCCGCCATATAATCCAGAAACTGCCATATCGTGAGTTCATCAAAAAGTCCAAAGGTCTGAGGCAGATATCCCAGCCTGCTCTTAAGCTTTTGTTCCTGATCCAGCAGTTTCTTATCATCCAGAAGGATCTCCCCCTTCGTTTCCTTAAGTCCTGCTGTCATGAGCTTCATCAGTGTGGATTTTCCGGCGCCGTTAGGTCCCAGGATTCCTACAAACTCCGGGCTTTTTAAGCTGAAGCTGACATCCGATAAAGCCTTCTTGCCGGACGAATATATCATGGTCACATTCTTAACATCGATCTTCATTTACTGAAATTCCTCCCGTTTATGAATACATCCCAAAAAGCAGAGCCCCGGGGCTCTGCCTGTATTTTTATCATATAATGCATGTAGTGTGAATGGAGCTAATGTGGAGTTTATGTGAAGTTTATTGCCGTAATATGAATTCCACACCGTCTGAAGTATTGGCGATCGCGTATTCAGCACCGCACATTTCGAAAACCATGGCGCTGATGTAGAGCCCCAGGCCGCTTCCTTCCTCCTTACCGGGATCCACCCTGTAAAAGGCTTCAAAAAGATGCGGGATATGTTGTTCATCTATATGCGCAGGTGAGTTGATCAGCTTAAGCTCTGTTTTTCCGGACCCGCTGTCCTGCGGCTTATCAAGCTTGATCCTTACGCTGCCGCCTGAAGGCGTATACTTGATGGCATTCCCCACCACATTACCGAGCGCTTTTTTTAAAAGCTTCTCGTCTCCCGTAAATTCCACATTATCCGGCACATCGTATGTAAGCTCGATATCTTTTTCGCTGATCAGCGTATCATAAAAAGCGATCTCTTCATCAAGTATACCATCGATCTTTACCTTTTCTGCTTTACTGCCATCACCCATGTCTATATGTGATACGAGCAGTATCTCATTTATAAATGCGAGCAGTTCATTGAGCGTATCACTGCATTTTGCAAGATATTTATCCCTGTCCTTATACACGCCTATGGAGTCACGCATCCCATCTATCTGACCTATGACCACTGATATAGGAGTCTTAAGCTCATGTGATACTCCTGCGAAAAACAGCATCCTTCTTCTCTCACGCTCTTTCTCCAGATCTATCTCATTTTCCAGATAAAGATTTTTGTCATTCAGTTTTGACAGTGCGGCGCTCAGCTCATCAGAAAGCTTATTTAAGCTCTTTGCCAGTACTCCTATCTCATCATCCCTCTCATCGGGACAGTACCAGCCAAAGTCCTGCTCTGCCATCCTCTCGGCGATCTTACTCATCCTGACTATGGGCTTTTTCATATAATACGAAAAAATCTTTGCGCCGATAAATGAGATAAAAACAGCAAGCAGTACCACTATGGGCAGACATAAACTCAGACTGTTTTGAAAGGCCTGTGTCCTGTAACTTACAGGCGTTATACATAATACATATTCCCCGCTTCTGTCGGAAAAGCGCAGCGGAAAGAAGAGTTCCCCTTTATCGTTCTCCCTGAGGAAAGAATCCGCATCCGTAAGCTTAGCGCTTACTCCTTCGCTCGCGGCGAATCCGTTTATCATTTCATCAGCCAGCGCATAGGTGGAATTCATGCAGCGCTGCGCAAGGTCCTCCGACCTGCTTTTTATGTACCCGGAATAGTTTTTTTCCCCCGCATATGGCGTCATAAAAAAGATACACAGATAAAGAGCTGCTATTATGAGCAGTGACACGAGTAAAAAAGAAAAGAACATTTTTACAGACAGCTTCTTCATGAAAGCGCCGCCTTATATCCTATACCGCGGACAGTAATGATAAAATCCTTATCACCAAGTTTCTTTCTGATATTCTTGATATGGGTATCCACTATCCTGCTGTCATCATAATACTCATAATCCCATAATTCAGACAGGAGCGACTTCCTGGTGACCACCACGCCTTTTGCCTTCATGATCCGGCTTAGGATCTCGAATTCCTTAAGTGTAAAGTCCACCATCGTACCGTCTATGGTCACAATATGTGTATTGGGATCAAGGACCACTCCGTTAAGCACAAGGCTTTCTTCCTCCGCAGTACCGCTGCTCCTTCGCAGTATCGCTTCTATCTTGCTGACGATTATAGGCATTGATACGGTCTTAGAGATATACTCATCGACCTTGAGTTCATAACCCCGCATCTGATCCTCATCCGCAAAACGCGCAGTCAGCATTACAATGGGTACATTGCTCTTTTTTCGTATCAGTTCACATAGAGTGAATCCGTCGATCTTGGGCAGCATGATATCCAGAATGATAAGGTCAAACTCCTTATCCTCCATGATATCGATCGCTTCAAGCCCGTTATCTGCAGTGGTAACATTAAAGCCGGCATTTGAAAGATAGTTCTCCAGCAATTCCTGATAATCCTTATTATCTTCAACAACAAGTATCTGTTTCATTTATGCTCACCTGTATTTATAGCATTTCCCGATTCCTGCTTCCCGGTAATTGTTCATACCTGTATATCAAATGACGGTACGGCGGAAACATCCGCAGCTTGCGCCGCCTCTGCGCCTTCTGATACAGCAAACGAAGCAGCTTCAAAAGAGACTGCCGCCCCGCTGCCAGGTCCGATCCCCGTAAGCATCGCTTCCTTTCCGGTCTGATGCTTTATCATGCCTTTAAGATAATCCATATCAGCTTTGAGCATGGCTTTGCTTTCTGCCATACGGTGCTTAAGTTTAAGCTCTTTCAGCTCATCTTCCGTCATATGAGGATCGAGCATCTCCATATCTTCCAGCATTTCCATGGCCTCTTCAAGCTGCTTTAATTCCTCTTCACCGAATTTGGAGATCATCTCATTAAGGTCCGCCAGCATATCTTCTGCAGAATTCCCGCTGCTATGTTGTATCTCTTCCGCAGCCTGTGCTATCTGCTCTTCCCGGCTTTCAAAGATTTCATCTTCCTTTTTGCCAAGCTTCTCTTCTTCCTTAGATATCATGGCGTTTCTGATACTGTCCGCGGTCTCCTCCATCTTATCTCTCTGCTCGTCTGATTTAATTGTCCGATCCGCCAGCTCTTCCAGCTCAAGATGATTCTTTTTCTTGCGCGCAGCAAGCTCCATACGCTTTGCATGGGTAAGAGCCATCTGCAATTCCTCCGGATCACCTTCCTTTGCCGCGATCTTTCGCTGCACATCCAGAACTTTTCGTTTGGCTGCCAGAAAAGCCTGTCCCGCGCTCACTGAAGTTTTTGCACGCTGTATCTTATTTGATACCTCTTTATAGTTATAATTTACAGGAGTCTGTCCCTTCTCTTCTTCCTTTTCATCGGATTCCAGTGATTCTTCGATCAGGCTCTTTGGCTTTGCCGCTTCATTTTTAAGCTCATTCGCATTACTGCGGTGAAGATCACGGATCATCTTACGCATCTCAAGCGACTCATTTATGCTTTGGTTTTTAAGTTCCTTAGCCGATGATGCTTTTTCCGGTCCGCTCATAATACCGCGCTTTTGGCCATTAGGATTCCCGGCCGTCTTATCCGCACGGCCGTATACACCGGAACTGCCCTGCATCCCGCCTGAGTACATTGATCCATATGAAGATATCGTGTTGATCCCTGCCATAATGATCTACCTCCCTGTAGATGACGCCAAACTCCGTTTCAGCTATCGCAATATAGAACTCCTTAATGATCTAACTATAGCACATATTTACTGCCGCCGCAACATGCCACATGCCTTTCTTCTGCAAGAAACTTCCGAGATGTTACCATTCACACCACCAAAGTTTTTTCAGTTATGGCTGCAATTTTTGTGTTTTGTGTGTTACAATTCATTCCAGATGTCTATCATCTGCTGAAGGTCTTTTTCCTCATATTTTCGAATTATCATTTTAAATCCTCCACGTCAATTCTACTTTAGATATAATCAAACCGTAATCTCAATCTGATTTCCTTCAATTCCGACTATACAG
>JAFYBJ010000060.1 GCA_017540265.1 Lachnospiraceae bacterium | reverse complement strand
TCAGGAGATCAACCGTGAGGTAAATACCACCGGTTCAAAGGCGCAGGATCTCCGTATCACACGTCTTGTGGTGGATATGAAGAGTGAGATCGAAAAGATACGTGAGCAGATACAGAATATAGAATGATTTTATACGTTTAAAGCAGGGGAAGGATATCATGCAGACAAGAGGTATACTTACCGTAATATCCGGTTTTGCGGGAACAGGAAAGGGTACTGTTGTGAAGGGCATCATGGAAAAATATGAGGATTATGCTCTTTCCGTATCCATGACCACCCGCTCTCCCAGGCCCGGCGAAAAAGATGGCGAGTCTTATTTTTTTGTAAGCAGGGAAGAGTTCGAAAAGAACATAGCCGAGAATGGTTTTATAGAATATGCGGAGTATGTGGGAAATTATTACGGTACTCCGAAGGCGTATGTTGAAAAAAAGCTGGATGAAGGAAAGAATGTTATCTTAGAGATCGAGATCCAGGGAGCCATGAATGTAAAAAAACTCTTTCCGGATGCAGTGCTGATCTTTATAATGCCCCCCGGGGCGGATGAGCTTGAAAGAAGGCTTTCAGGCCGCGGAACGGAGACCGCAGAGGTCATAAAAAAACGCATGGACAGGGCGGCACTTGAATCTGAAGGCATAGAGGATTATGATTATATAGCCGTAAATGATAATGTAGATGATTGTGTTGAGGCGGTAAACGGCATAATAAGGGCTTCGCGCCTTAAACCGGCGTTCAACACTTCATTCATAGAAAAAGTAAGAAATGATCTGAAGGAAAAAGCAAGGAGGAATTAAAAACTATGATGCTTCATCCGTCCTATACGGACCTTATGAATGTGGTAAACTCTGATGTGGAGGAAGGCGAGGCACCCGTTGTTGCCAGCCGTTATTCGATTGTTATGGCTACGGCAAGAAGGGCAAAGCAGATAATCGCAGGAAGCCCTGCGCTTGTGCTGGAGAGACAGGGACGTTTTTCAAAGAAGCCTTTATCCATGGCTGTAGAGGAGCTCGAGAAGGGCAGGGTCCGCATACTTTCTGAGGATGCGGTTTCCGAGGATATTCAGGCAGAGGTTTAAAGCTTTTGCTGATGGATCATAATACCCCGGAAAATAATATGAATGATAAGGGCCTGCCCGCATCAGGAGGGGACAGGCCTCTTTTTATGCTCATCTCACTGGGCTGTGATAAGAATCTTGTGGACAGTGAGATGATGATGGGAAAGCTTGCTAAAGCAGGATACAGGCTTACGGAAGATGAGACAGAGGCGGAAGTGATAGTGGTGAATACCTGCTGTTTCATCATGGATGCCAAGGAAGAAAGTATAAACACCCTTATAGAATGCGGTGCTCTTAAGGAAAAAGGAAAGCTGAAATGCCTTATAGCAGCGGGCTGTCTGGCACAGAGATATGCCGATGAGATAAATAAAGAGCTGCCGGAGGTGGATGCCGTCATAGGCACCACGGCCTTTGATAAGATAAGCGACTGTGCGGACAGAGTGTTAGGCAGGGGACAGTATGCTTCGGTGGGTAAAGCATTCATAAAAGAAACGGAAGCCTTAAACAGGCTTGTATCAGGGCTTCCCAGGTTTCATACGGGAAATCCCTGCACGGGATATCTTAAGATAGCGGAGGGCTGTGATAAGAACTGCACTTACTGCATCATTCCGAAGATAAGAGGCTCTTACAGGTCCGTTCCCATGGAAACGCTGATAAAGGAAGCGACCGATCTTGCGGATACGGGCGTGAGGGAGCTTATACTTGTAGCCCAGGAAACTACTGTCTACGGAACTGATATTTACGGGAGAAAAGCCCTTCCGGAGCTTTTAAAAAAGCTTGAAGAACTTCCGTTTGAATGGATACGCATCATGTACTGTTATCCGGAGGAGATAGATGAAGAGTTGATAGAGACCATGGCGCAGAGTAAAAAGATCTGCCATTATCTTGATCTTCCCGTGCAGCACAGCAGCGATAAGATACTTAAGCGCATGAACCGCAGGACAGACAGAAAAGATCTTCTTAAGGTGATAGAGATGCTTAAGGAGCGTATCCCGGATATGGTACTCAGGACCACCTTGATAACGGGATTCCCCGGCGAAACAAATGAGGATTTCGAAGATCTTTGTGATTTTGTAAGGACCGTTCGTTTTGACAGACTGGGCGTGTTTACCTTTTCTCCGGAGGAGGGAACGGCAGCAGAAGAAATGGATGGTCAGGTGTCCGAGGAGATAAAGTCTGCAAGAAGAGATGCTGTTATGGAGATCCAGCAGGAGATTGCCTTTGAAAAAGCTCTTGAGAAAAAGGGGAAGGAGCTTTCCTGTATGGTGATAGGCCGCCTGCCTGAGGATAATGTCTTAGTCTGCAGGAGTTATATGGATGCGCCGGATGTGGATGGCTATGTGTTCGTTGATACGGATATCGATCCCGTTTCGGGGACGATGGTCGATGTGAGGGTCACGGGAGCCAGGGGATATGATCTTACCGGAGAGATCATCACGGGTTTATCGTGACATGTATTTATGCTAAAATAATCCTGTTTTAAAAAATTACCGGAGTTTTTACGATGAATCTTCCAAACAAACTTACTTTACTCAGGGTTTTGCTCATACCTTTCTTTATATTTTTTCTTATGACGGACTATATCGGGGCCGTTTCAAAATGGATAGCGTTAGGTATTTTTTGCGCGGCATCCCTTACGGATTTCTTTGACGGTTATATAGCCAGAAAATATAACCTGGTCACGAATTTCGGGAAGTTTATGGATCCGCTTGCCGATAAGCTTCTGGTATGCAGTGCCCTTATATGTTTTACCGCAATGGGACGTATGCCTGCATGGATAGTGATAGTGATAGTTGCAAGAGAATTTATAATAAGCGGCTTCAGGCTTATCGCTGCAGAGCAGGGGATTGTTATCGCTGCAAGCATGTGGGGAAAATTCAAGACTGCCACACAGATGATCATGATCATTGTCTTTATTATGGATATACCGTTGCTTTATATACCGGGGCAGGTGCTCATGTATGCTGCGCTTGCACTTACGGTGATATCGCTTGTTGATTATATCGCAAAGAACCGTAATGTCATGAAGGATGATAAGGAGGTTTAAATGACCGCTGAGACTATATGTGTGGGTACAGAACTGCTGCTTGGAAATATAGTCAACACGAATGCAGTGTATCTGGCAAAGGAATATGCAAAATACGGGATATCCTCTTACAGCCAGACAGTTGTCGGTGATAATGCCGAAAGGATAAAGACTGCGGTAAAGGATGCTTTGGGAAGAGCTGATGTGGTGGTAGTATCCGGTGGGCTTGGTCCCACCCAGGATGATATAACCAAGGAATGTGTGGCATCGATATTTGATCTTCCGTTAAAGCTTGACAGTGCCTCAATGACAAAGATAGAAGCCTTCTTTAAAAAACGCGGGAAGGCCATGAGTGAGAACAACAAACGTCAGGCAATGATCCCCGAGGGTGCGAAGATCCTTGAAAACGGGAACGGTCTTGCTCCGGGTGTGATAATAGAGCTTGATAAAGATCTAAAACCCTCGGATAAGGATGTATCAAAGTGCGTGATACTTCTTCCCGGCCCTCCCGAGGAATTAAGGAATGTATGGGAAAACGGTGCGGCGCCGTACTTAAAGGCGCGTTCCGGGAATGTGATCGAATCCGTCATGGTGAAGATATGCGGCAGGGCGGAATCGGAGGTGGCAGCGATCCTGGATGATCTTATAGATTCAAAGGGTCCTGTGACCGTGGCGCCCTATGCGGGAACAGCGGAAGTCCATTTAAGGGTGACGGCAGGCGGGGAAGATGAAAAGGCTGCCAGAAAACTTATAAAGCCGGTGGTAAAAGAGATAAAGGCCCGTCTCGGGGACAGTGTTTATACTACCGGGGATAAAAGCCTTGAAGCTGCGGTGGTCGAGCTTCTGCTTGCAAATTCACTTACGGTGACAACGGTTGAATCCTGCACGGGCGGCCTGCTTGCCGGCAGGATCATAAATGTTCCAGGTGTTTCCGAGATATACAAGGCAGGGTATATAACATATTCAAATAAGGCAAAAAGAAAGCTCGCGGGTGTTTCAAGAAAATCACTTGATAAATACGGGGCTGTAAGCTCCCAGGTGGCATCGGAAATGGCAAAGGGTGCCACCACGCTTTACAAGGCGGATGTGGCTGTGGCTGTTTCCGGAAATGCGGGACCCGAGCCGTCCGAGGGAAAGCCTGTCGGTCTTGTATATATAGCCGTAAATGTTGCCGGAAAGGTGAGCGTTAAGGAATTCAACTTTTCGGGAGACAGGGCAAAGATAAGGGATCTGTCCGTTTCAAATGCCCTTATAATGATGAGACAGTGTATACTGGAGTACTATGGGCGCATGACCTTCGGGTCTGCCGATGAAAAATAAGAGGAGAGCAGTATGGTAAAAAAAGATTTTTTTAATGAACTTAAAAACAACCCTTATCCCGGACGCGGAATCGCGGCCGGAAGGAGTGCAGACGGAAAGAAGGCTGTGAGCGTATATTTTATAATGGGGCGCAGCGTTAATTCCAGAAACAGGATCTTCATAGAGGATGGAGAGGGAATAAGGACGGAAGCTTTTGATCCGTCAAAGCTTTCCGATCCCAGTCTTATCATATATGCTCCTGTCAGGGTGCTTGGTAATACCACGATCGTTACAAATGGCGACCAGACAGATACGGTTTATGACGGATTAAAGAAGGGGCTTAGTTTCGAGCAGTCATTAAGGAGCCGGGAATTTGAGCCGGACGGTCCGAATTATACGCCCAGGATATCCTGCGTCATGGATGTAAAGGACGGAAAGTATGATATGGCAATGTCCATACTTAAGAGCGATAACGGAGATCCTCACAGCTGCAGCAGATATACCTTTGCCTATGATGAGCTTAAGCCCGGGGAGGGCAGGTTCATACATACCTATATGGGTGACGGCGATCCTCTTCCTTCTTTCGAGGGCGAGCCCGAACTCATTGGCATTGAAGGAAGCTTTGATGAATTTGCTTCCCGGGTGTGGGAGTCTTTAAACCCCGATAACAAGGTTTCACTTTTTGTAAGATCCATCGATATAGAAAGCGGAAAGTATGAAACCAGGATATTCAACAAATTAAAAGGAGACTGATCATGAAGGAACTTGAACTTAAATACGGATGCAACCCAAATCAGAAGCCGTCAAAGATCTTCGTTAATGACGGAAGAGATCTTCCCGTTACTGTATTGAACGGAAAACCGGGATATATAAACTTCATGGATGCTTTTAACGGATGGCAGCTTGTGCGTGAGCTTAAAGAGGCCACGGGGCTTCCGGCTGCGGCATCTTTTAAGCATGTATCACCTGCCGGTGCCGCTGTAGGCATAGAGCTTGATGATGTTTTGAAGAAGATATATTTTGTTGATGAGGAAGAGCTGTCACCTTTAGCCTGCGCATATGCCAGAGCAAGAGGAGCAGACAGGATGAGTTCCTTCGGAGATTTCATAGCCCTTTCGGATGTATGCGATGTGCCCACGGCGAAGCTTATAAAGCATGAGGTATCTGACGGTATCATAGCTCCCGGATATGAGGATGAGGCTCTTGAAATATTAAAGGGAAAGAAGAAGGGCGCTTATAATATCATACAGATGGATCCTTCCTACAGACCGGCTCCCATAGAGCATAAGGATGTATTTGGCATAAGTTTCGAACAGGGAAGGAATGAGCTTAAGCTTGATAAGGAACTGCTTACCAATATCGTTACAAAGAATAAGGAGCTTCCTGAGCTTGCAAAGATAGATCTGGTGATCTCGCTGATAACACTTAAATATACCCAGTCCAATTCCGTATGTTACTGCAAGGGCGGACAGGCAATAGGCATAGGTGCGGGACAGCAGTCCAGGATACACTGCACACGTCTTGCCGGTTCAAAGGCTGATAACTGGCTTTTAAGGCAGTGCCCGAAGGTGCTTGACCTTGATTTTGTTGACGGCATAAGCCGTGCTGACAGGGATAATTCCATCGATCTCTATATAGGAGAGGATTACATGGATGTTCTTTCTGACGGTGCATGGCAGAAGGTGTTTAAGAAAAAGCCGGAGATATTCACCAAAGAGGAAAAGCAGGTATGGCTCTCTGAGGCTTCTGATGTGGCTTTGGGATCCGATGCTTTCTTCCCCTTCTCGGATAATATAGAACGCGCTTACAGGAGCGGTGTTAAATATGTGGCTGAGCCCGGCGGATCAAAGCGTGATCAGGATGTGATAGATGCTGCTGACAGGCTTGGTATGGTTATGGCCTTCACCGGAGTAAGGCTGTTCCATCATTAAGGACATAACATTGGAACATGATGTTCATCTGAAAGTCTCATCCTATGAATGCTGTATGCTGTGCCCCAGGAAATGCAGGGCAGACAGGCACGCAGGAAAGCGGGGCTTCTGCGGACAGACAGATGAGATAAGGCTTGCAAGGGCTGCTCTTCATTTCTGGGAGGAGCCCTGCATATCAGGAAAAAACGGCTCGGGGGCCGTTTTTTTCACAGGCTGTACTCTGCGATGTATATTCTGTCAGAACAGGGAGATTTCCACAGGAGAAAGCGGAAAGGCTGTAAACACGGAAGAACTCGCCCGTATTTTTTTAAACCTTAAGGAAAAGGGTGCCCATAATATCAATCTGGTTACACCCACTCATTTTATGCCATCCGTATGTGATGCTTTAAAGTTATCCGGGGAGCAGGGCTTCGATCTTCCGGTGATATCCAATACCTCGGGATATGAGAGAGTCCAATGCATAAGGGAGTTTGGGAATGACATAGATATATGGCTTACTGATATAAAGTATGCGGATCCGCTGCTTGCGGGAAGATTCTCCGGGGCTTATGATTATACGGAATATGCATATCCCGCTCTTGAAGAAATGGTGAGGCAGGCGGGAGGGGCTTTATTTGATGAAGCAGGTCTTATGAAAAAAGGTGTCATAGTAAGGATACTCGTGCTGCCCGGACATACAAAGGAAGCGAAGGCGGTGCTTGATAAGCTTTATCACTGTTACGGGAATGATATTTATTACAGTATAATGAACCAGTATACTCCGCCTGTTTTTTTAAGGAACGGCGGAATTATAAAGGAATATACGGAACTAAACAGACGCCTCACAAAGCGTGAATATGATAAGGTCACGGAATATGCCCTGTCACTTGGGATCGAAAACGCTTTTATTCAGGAAGGAGAGACTTCATTTGATAGTTTTGTTCCGGCCTTTGACCTTACGGGAGTTTTAGGGGAGGGATAAGTTTTGAAACTTGTATTTATAAGACATGCTGATCCGGATTATGAAAAGGATTCGCTTACGGAAACAGGTTTTAAGGAAGCGGCGCTTTTGGCAGGGCGTGTTGAAAAGATGGGCGCTTCCATAAAAGACATATACGTATCGCCTTTGGGGCGTGCAAAGGATACCGCAGAGCCGTCGCTTAAGGCGCTGGGGAGAGAGGCAAAAGAACTTTTCTGGCTTCGGGAATTTGATGTAAAGATCGTCCGTCCGGACAGGACTCCGGAAAAACCGGGGATGGCATGGGACTGGCTTCCGGCTGACTGGAATGCATATCCGGAATTCTATGATAAGGAAAAGTGGATGTATCATCCTTTGTTTGTAAAAGAAGGACTTCCCGAAAGATATAAAGAAGTTACCGGAGCTTTTGAGGCATTTTTAAATGAAAAGGGATACGAGAGGGACGGACTCACATACAGAGCAGTAAGCCCCAATAATGATACTTATGTTTTTTTCTGTCATTTTGGCTGTGAGACTCTCTTCTTATCATATCTTTTGAATATTTCTCCGATGATATTATGGCACGGACTCTGCAGCGCGCCTACCGGTATCACCACCATAGTTACGGAAGAAAGGCGGGAGGGGACGGCATCCTTCAGATGTATTGCTTACGGGGATACATCCCATCTTTATGAAGGCGGAAGAGAACCTTCCTTTGCGGCACGTTTCTGTGAATGTTTTTCAAATGAAAATGAGAGGCATTGAGGATCTGACTTTTTAGTCTGCCTCATGCCTCCCATCAAAGGATCGTAATGATATTTAACCGAAATATCTCTTGTAGAGTCCTTCAAAAGCTTTGCCGTGTCTTGCTTCGTCTCTTGCCATTTCATGAACGGTATCGTGTATGGCATCAAGATCTGCAGCCTTTGCACGTTTTGCAAGATCTGTCTTTCCCGCAGTAGCTCCGCATTCTGCATCTATGCGCATCTCAAGATTTTTCTTTGTGCTGTCTGTAAGAACCTCACCTAAAAGCTCTGCAAATTTTGCTGCATGCTCTGCCTCTTCAAAAGCTGCTGTCTTGTAATATTCACCAATCTCGGGATAGCCTTCCCTGTAAGCCTGTCTTGACATTGCAAGATACATACCTACTTCAGAGCATTCACCGTTAAAATTATCACGCAGATCTTTTATTATATCCTCGCTTACGCCTTTAGCCACGCCTACCACATGCTCGGCAGCCCATACTCTTTCGCCTTCGTCCTGCTTTGTGAACTTTGCGGCGGGAGCCTTGCAGACAGGGCAGCTCTCGGGAGGGGTATCACCCTCATGAACGTAACCGCATACCTGACATACCCATTTTGCCATATTATTTCCTCCTTTATTTTGATAAACTGTAGGTACATGCCGTGAAGAGCCATAAACATATGCGCAGATCCCCGGCTGTCCCTGCTGTGCTGTATTATGCGACCATATTAGCATTAAGACATGAGGTTTGTCACTTATAACTTTTGTTTACAGATAACATTATGAAAAAGCTTTCAATCTACATCCATATACCCTATTGCGTGAGGAAATGTGCCTATTGCGATTTCCTTTCCTTTCCCTGCGGGAGCAGATATGGCTTTGAGGAGAGCGGAAGCTTGTATTTAAAAGCACTTAAGAGGGAGCTTTCCGAGGTTTCAGCCGTTTATCCGGGATACATGATAGATACTGTTTTTTTCGGAGGCGGTACACCCTCTCTTCCGGATGCTTCGTATATCGCGGATATCATGGATGCGCTGCGAAGTCTGTTTCCTTTTACTGATGAAGCTGAATGCAGCATTGAATGCAATCCCGGGACAGTAGATCCGGATAAGCTTTCCGTATATGCCGGCTGCGGCATAAACAGGATAAGCTTCGGGCTTCAGTCCGTACATGAAAAGGAGCTTAAACTGCTGGGGCGCATCCACAGCTATGAGGATTTTTTACACAGTATTGATATGGCGGTGGCGGCAGGATTTAAAAATATAAATGCCGATCTTATGAGTGCACTGCCCGGGCAGGATGAGGCATCCTGGGAGGAATGCCTTGAAAAGACCGCATCTCTGAAGGCTCTCACACATATCTCTGCATACAGCCTTATACTTGAAGAGGGGACGCCCTTTTTTGAAAGATATAAAGAGGAGGATCTTCCGCCGGAGGAGGCTGACAGGGAAATGTACCATGCGGTGCCGCGTATCCTTTCGGCTTACGGTTACAGCCGCTATGAGGTGTCGAACTATGCAAAGGCAGGATACGAGTGCCGGCATAACATGGCATACTGGAGACGTAATGATTATCTGGGCGTGGGGCTTGGTGCCGCTTCCTGCATGGGCGGTATCAGACGGAGCAATGTGCGTGATATGGACGCTTATATAAAGGCGGAGACCTGCGGCGAACACGGGGCGGAATATATGGATCTCATATGTGCGGAAAAGGAGGTGCTCATGCCGGAGGATGAAAGGCTTGAGATGATAATGCTTGGTCTCAGGCTTACGGAAGGCTTTTTGGCAGAGCAGCTGTTTTCCTTTGCGGATGAAGAGATGAAAAAAAGATATACGGAGAAATTTAAAGAGCTCACGGCAGAGGGGCTCATAAATGTCAGGTCGGGACGGGTGATGCTCACGGATGCGGGGTTTGATCTGGCAGATCATGTTACAAGGGAGCTTATGCTGTAGGATGATGGAAAAGAATAAAGAAACAAAGAGGATGCTGCGGGTGGACAGGATGCTTTCCGAGATGGGATGCGGATCCAGAAGCGATATAAAAAAGGCGGTAAAGGCAGGCCGTGTAAAACTGGTGTCGGAAGGGAAGGAGACCGTCTTAAAAGATCATTCACTTAAGATCTTTGAGGGTCAGGAGCTGATCTATGAGGAACAAAGGATACGATATGAAAAATATCAGTATTTTATATTAAACAAGCCGGCGGGGCTCATATGCGACCGAATGGGAGCAAGGCAGGATACTGTATTTAAGCTTTTTGAAAAGCCGGGTATACGCACTGATCTTTCTGCCTGCGGGAGGCTGGATAAGGATACGGAGGGACTGCTTATACTCACAAATGACGGGGCGTTCCTGCACAGGATGATCTCGCCTTCATCGGGGACGGAAAAGGAATACGAAGCGGAGCTTGATGGTGAGCTTTATGAAGAGGAAATGGAAAGGATGCGCGATATTTTCAAACGGGGTTTCTATATCCCGGAATCGGAAAAAGGGGGTGACGGATTTACTTCACGCCCCGCATCTCTGGAGTTTAAAACGTCTGTCCCACCGATCGCACGGGTGACCGTCACAGAGGGGCGTTACCATCAGGTAAGGCGTATGTTCAAGGCATGCGGCCATGAGGTGGTGAGGCTGAAGCGTATAAGGGAAGGCGATACCGTGCTGCCGGAGGGGCTTTCAGAGGGCTGCTGGATACGGATGAGCCCCGAAAATGAAGGTGCTATAACATCTGCCGGCTGATCGTATACGGATTTCCCTCAATAAGTGACTCAAATGCGGCCATGGCATGCTTGACCAGCTTGCGTGTATCTGATGTAGGTCTTCCGAATATGCCGGCAAGTTCATTATCCGCCGCTTTTCTTACGGCCTTTTTATCGCGGTGCAGGACACGTCCCTTCTTTTCATCAAGGAAGGGCATCTCTACATAAGCCACATATGGATTCTTAAGTTCGAATGAGATCAGACTGCCCTCATAGGATCTGGTAATGCCTGCGGACATATTGAAGTGACGGCGGTCGTCAAAAGTGTGATCGTGTTCCTGATAGTTATTCTGTACATAATAATCAGCCACATCCGACACAGCCAGAACGGGACTGTATCCATCGTCGATCTCTTTGATCCTGAACAGCTGCTTTGCCTCATCCAGCTCAAATCTTCCATGGCAGCATATTCTGGTCGGAGTGAAGGTTTTTGACAGTTCTTCCGAATTCTCGATAAATTCCAGCGCACCTTTTATAAACTCTATCGGCATGACCTTAAACGGTTTCCATGCCGAAGTATATTCAAGGGTTTTGCGGGATTTGAAGATCAGAGCCGCAGGTTTTTTTCTGCGGAGCCGGAGTACGATCTTACTCAGACAATCATCGCATATAAACCAGTTATTCTTCCAATTGCAGGGAAAAATGGCTTCAGCCCCGCAATGAAAACATGTTCCGTGTTTAGGTTCAAACATTATGAGATCTCCTGTTTATCATTTATCCATACGACACAAACATAAAACAGGCAGCAGATCCTGTCAAGCGCAGCATGCAAATGTTCCCTCTTGTAATTTTTAAAACCATGTTGTAATATGTTCCCAATCTTTAGAGAATCTTTGGATGTATAATTTTTTTTTATACAGTTCCATCAGGCGGTTCCGCCGGAGATTTCACGAGAGAAAAAATAAGATGCCGGCGGGGGATGCTTTGCTCATATCTTTCTGCCGGTGCAGTTAAAAGGAGGATTGATTTATGGGCAAAAGAGATAAGGCTTCATGGGAGTATTTTCAGGATGAGGCAAGGGTGGCGGATATAATAAATGTATGCTGCTACGGAGGAAAGCGGGTTGTAAAGCCGGAGGATGTAAGTGATGCGGATTCACGGAATGAGAACAGTGAAAGGGATCTGATAAAGAAGACCGCGCTTGGCACCAGGTATGCATTTATAGGTTTTGAAAATCAG
>JAFYBJ010000059.1 GCA_017540265.1 Lachnospiraceae bacterium | reverse complement strand
GCGGACAGCAGCAGCGCGTCCTTTTAGCCAGGGCCCTGTGCGCTACAAAAAAGGTGCTTCTCCTCGACGAACCGGTATCCGGCCTTGATCCGAAGGTAACCGCGGAATTGTACGGCCTGATCGAAGGTCTGAACAAAGAGGGCATCACCGTTATCATGATCAGTCATGACATCGCTGCTGCTGTCCGCTGTGCCAGCCGTATCCTTCATATCGGCGCCAGGGTCTTCTTCGGGACAAAGGAAGAATACCTGAAGAGCGATGCCGGGAGGATCTTTCTTATGCAGCAGGAAGGCGGTGAGGGTAATGTTTGAGAAGCTTGCTCTGTATCTGCAGTATCCCTTTGTTCGCTATGCGCTGATCGTCGGCGTGCTGATCGCTCTGTGCTCTTCGCTGCTGGGCGTCACTCTCGTTCTGAAACACTTCTCCTTTATCGGGGATGGGCTTTCCCATGTGGCCTTCGGGGCAATGGCGATCGCTGCTGTCCTGAACCTGACGAACGATATGCTCCTGATCCTGCCCATTACGGTCATAAGCGCAGTACTTCTGCTGCGCACAGGGCAGAATACCAGGATCAAGGGAGATGCTGCCATCGCCATGATCTCGGTCGCGGCCCTGGCTTTTGGCTATCTCATCATGAATATCTTTTCGACCTCATCGAACCTGTCCGGGGATGTGTGCAGCACGCTGTTCGGCTCCACGTCCATCCTGACGCTGGATCAGAAGGAGGTCTGGCTGTGCGCCGTGCTTTCGGTCCTGGTGGTCATCATCTTCATCCTGTCTTACAATAAGATATTTGCCGTGATCTTTGATGAAGACTTTTCTACAGCCACCGGTACAAAGGCAAATGCGTATAACCTGCTGATAGCGATCGTTATTGCCGTTATAATCGTTCTGGCCATGAACCTGGTGGGATCGCTTCTAATCTCTGCTTTGGTCATCTTCCCGGCATTGTCCGCCATGCGGCTCTTCAAGAGCTTTAGGAGCGTAACGATCTGCTCCGCCGTGCTGTCGGTCATATGTGCTTTTTCGGGGATCATCATTTCCATACTGGCGGGGACGCCGGTCGGATCTACGATCGTTGCCGTGGATGTCGCGGCGTTCGCGATCTGCTATGCGGCAGGAAGGATTACAGGAGGTGCGGGAAAATGAAGAAAAGGATATGCCTGCTGATTTGTCTGGCGCTTATATCATCGTTAACGATCGGGGGAACCTGCGGCTGTTCATCAAAGAGGCCCGGACAGAATCAGCCTGCAGAAAGCAATACACAAAACCAGCAGAATACAGAAAGTCAGGAAACGAAAACGCCAGAGCTGTCATCAAAACCGGATATCACTTCGACACCGGCTGACAGCGCAGATGGCGTTGATGTTGACCTGACGGTGCTTTCCAGTACGATGGTTTATTCAGAAGTCTACAACATGATGGCTTCTCCGGAAAAGTACATAGGCAAAACTGTCAAGATGAAAGGGCTGTGCGCTTATTACCATGACGAAGCTACAGACAATTACTACTTTGCCTGTATTATTCAGGACGCTACAGCCTGCTGTGCGCAGGGAATCGAGTTTGTCCTGACAGATGATTACGTTTATCCCGACGATTATCCGGAGGTGGACGAAGAAATCTGTGTGGTCGGCGTGTTTGATACTTATCAGGAAGGCGACTATACTTACTGTACACTTAGAAATGCAATCACAGTATCATGTGTTTCTCCTTAAGTCTTGTCTGTTCTTGCTTTGTGCCATCTGACGACAGCTACACCGATGATAAGCACATATCCAGCCACGCTCATCCATACGGGAACTTCTCCAAGGATCATAAAACCAAGGATGGCGGCAAATATAACCTGCGTATAATCGAAGACGGATATTTCCTTTGCCGGAGCAAATTTATATGCTGTTGTAATTCCGAACTGTCCAAGGGAAGCAAAAACGCCTGCCAGGATCAGGAATAAGAGCTGGCGCCCTGTCATGGGATGATAATCAAATATAAGAAAAGGCGCGGTAACAAGGGATGAGAAGATGGAGAAGCAGAAGACTATGATCTCCGTTCTTTCTCCTTTTTTTCCGAGCTTCCGCACAAAGGTATAAGCGATGCCTGCTCCCATTCCTCCGTAAACACCGGCCAGGGCCGGTATCATTTCAAATCCGCCTGTGGGTCGTACAATGAAAAGAGCGCCGATAAATGCTATTATGGTGGTTATCCAGTCAAAGGTGGAGGGAATCTCCTTTAATATGAAAATGGATGCGATTATCGCGAAGAAGGGCGAAAGCTTATTGAGCATATTTGCATCGGCTATAGGCAGCCTGTCTATGGCATAAAAATTACAAATAAGTCCGCTGGTTCCGAACAGACAGCGGAAGAATATATCAGGAGCACATTTTTCGTGAACATGAAATTTCTCTTTACTCTTTAATATGGGAACAAGTACTACCACCGCAGCGACGGCATTTCTGAAAAAAGCTTTCTGCATGGTGGGAAGATCGCCGGATATCCTTACGAAAAAGGTCATGAGCGAAAAACCAAAGGCAGCTAAAAGTATGCATATGATGCCTTTTATCTTATCATTTCCCTTTATACTAAGGGATTTTCTTTCTTCCATTTTTTTATCTCCAGGTATCTTTTTCCGAAGTCTTTTTCCGAGCCTCTTTTTACGGGATGATAATATTCGGTATCTTTTAATTCATCAGGAAGGCACTGCATCGCCGTAACGCCGTCTGCGTAATCGTGAGCATACATATATCCCTTGCCGTAATCGTTGTCTCTCATGAGTTCTGTCTCGCCGTTTCTTATATGAAGTGGAACAGGAGCATTGGGCAGGCGCTTTACATCCTCCGCCGCTTCCATATATGCTTTTTCCATGGCGTTTGATTTGGGCGCCAGCGCCATATAGATCACGGCTTCCGTAAGATGGACACTGCATTCCGGCATGCCGATAAGCCTGCAGGCTTCAAAAGCAGAAACAGCAAGCTTAAGCGCTTCGGGATCTGCAAGCCCTACATCCTCTGCTGCAAAGCGGGTGACCCGTCTTGCTATATATATGGGGTCCTCACCTGCTTCCAGCATCCTTGCCAGCCAGTAAACGGAAGCGTCCGCATCTGAATTACGCATTGATTTATGAAGCGCTGAGATAAGATTGTAATGACCTTCGCCCTTCTTATCATAAAGAAGGGATTTTTTTGATGTGCACTGCTCAAAGGTTTCATCTGAAACACTTATGGAACCGTCACTTTCTATATCTCCGTTTAGCACCAGCATTTCAAGTGTGGAAAGGGCACGTCTGGCATCGCCGTCAGCGAAGGCAGCAGTTTTTTCAAGCAGATCATCGCTTATCTTTACGTTCTGGTTTCCAAAGCCCCTTTTGTCGGTCACGGCCCTTTTTAGAAGCTTATACATATCATCTGCGGAAAGCTCATGCAGAACGAATACATGGCAGCGTGATAAAAGAGCTCCGTTTATTTCAAATGAGGGATTTTCGGTAGTGGCGCCTATAAGTGTGATGCTTCCTTTTTCGACATAAGGAAGAAAGGCGTCCTGCTGGGCTCTGTTGAAACGGTGTATCTCGTCCACAAATAGTATGGTGAGTTTTCCGGTCTTTCTGTTCTTATCTGCATCTTCCATCACCTGCTTTATCTCTTTGATGCCGCTGGTAACAGCGGAAAAGGTGATAAAATCAGCTTTTGTGCGCCCTGCGATGATCTTTGCAAGTGTGGTTTTTCCCACTCCCGGAGGTCCCCAGAGTATCATTGAATTTATATTATCACTTTCGATAAGGCGCCTTAAGGCTTTGCCGGGGCCTAAGAGATGTTCCTGTCCGGCATATTCCTCCAGGGAACGGGGGCGGAGCTTCTCAGCTAAGGGCTCAGGCATTGTATTGTCGAATAAAGAAATCTGTTCCATAGTGAGTGATTATATCACAACTCCGTTATTGACTTAATACAGAAATAGTGGTATTTTTTTGCGTTGTGCGAATATGCACGGTAATAAATGCGTGAGGTGCTTCATAAGGTTCCGGAAGGATAGGTCTTTATGAAGATAATAGGGAAGCGGGTGCAAGTCCCGCGCGATCCCGTCACCGTAAGCCGGTTTTATCTGAAAGGTATGGAAAATTAAAAGCCTCTTTTTATACCGTTCATGATGGATAAAGACCACTGTGCCACCGGGCATCCTTCCCGGGAAGGCGGTTCTTTATTATACCGGCAAGCCGGGAAACCTGCCTCTTCGCAGTACAGGCTTTTATGGAAAGCTGCTTTCCATAGAAAACATTAAAGCAGGTCACGTGGAGTTGACCGTACGAAAGGAAGGAAGAAAAATGAAAAAGAGAACCGAAAAACTGCTCCTTGCACTAATGGCAGCCTCTATGCTTGCAGGCTGCGGCGGTAGCACAGAGCAGGCAGCGCAGGTAACTGAGGCTGTAACAGAAGCTCCCGCAACGCAGGAAGCAGAGACTACCGAAGCTCCTACAGAAGCTGTGGAAGTGGTCGATGATCAGGCAGCTGCCGATGAAGTTGCAGCGCTTATCGATGCTATCTATGTGCAGGAGCGTACAGATGAGACTGATGCACAGTGTGAGGCGGCAAAGGCCGGCTGGGATGCTCTTACCGATGCACAGAAGGAACTTGTTGAAGGCGAGTTTGCAGATCCCGATTACTTCGGAAGAGATACCGGAGATGCTGCAGCTGATGATCCCGGAAATGCAGATGAGATAGGTGAAAATGAGATACTTGTCGTAAGTTTCGGTACATCCTTTAATGACAGCCGTGCAAATGATATATACGGGATCGAAAAAGCACTTGCAGCTGCTTATCCTGACTGGTCGGTAAGACGTGCATTTACGGCACAGATAATAATCAACCATGTTCAGGCAAGAGACGGGGAGAAGATTGACAATATAGATCAGGCTCTTGAGCGTGCAGAAGCAAATGGTGTTAAGAATCTTGTGGTTCAGCCCACGCATCTTATGCATGGAGCAGAATATGATGAGCTTGTGGCGGCTGTTGAAGAGCATGCTGCTAATTTTGAAAGCGTGATAGTGGCAGAGCCTCTCCTTGGTAAAGTCGGAGCTGATGCTAAGGAAGTTAATTCCGATAAAGAAGCTGTAGCAAAGGCTGTTGCACAGGCTGCTGCAAAAGAAGCCGGATATGATGATATCGCAGCTGCGGATGCAGACGGCATTGCTTTTGTATTCATGGGTCACGGAACATCACATACAGCGAATGTGACTTACGATCAGATGCAGACGCAGTATGAAAACCTGGCTTATTCAAACGTATTCATAGGTACGGTAGAGGGTGAGCCCGAGGATACGGAGTGCTCTGTGGTCATTGAAAAGGTAAAAGAGGCAGGATACAAAAAAGTTATACTCCGTCCGTTAATGGTAGTTGCAGGCGATCATGCAAATAATGATATGGCAGGAGATGAAGAGGATTCATGGAAGAGCATGTTTAATGCTTCCGGAGCTTTTGACTCAGTTGAATGTCAGATTGCAGGTCTTGGAAGCATTGATGAGGTACAGAGGATTTATATAGATCATACAAAGGCTGCAATAGATGGAACAGGCTATGTACCTGCTTCAGCAGGCGCTGAAGCAGCAAGTGCTCTTGAAGACGGTGTATATATCGCAAACTTCAATACCGACAGCTCAATGTTTAAGGCAAATGAATCAAAGGACGGAAAGGGTGAACTTACCGTGGCTGACGGAAAGATGACTTTTCATGTTTCCTTAAGCTCAAAGAACATCGTAAACCTTTTTGTGGGAAAAGCTGAGGATGCCGAAAAAGAAGGTGCTTCACTTCTTGAACCCACCACCGACAAAGTAACATACTCCGATGGTACAAGCGAAGAAGTATACGGCTTTGATATTCCCCTTGAGGCAGTAGGAAAGGATTTCGATCTTGCAATACTCGGCACAAAGGGCAAATGGTACGACCATACAGTGAGCGTATCCGATCCGATAAAGCAGTGATACTATCATGTCATCCTGAGGGCTTTAGCCCGAAGGATGACATAGTGGTTGAAATCAATGCGCGACAGCCGTCTCCTGGTTCATTATGAGCATCTGGAGGCGGTTTTCTATATTTGCAAAGCTGACATCCGGATCATAATCAAGAGGCAGCAGTTCAATATCCGGGAACATTTCTTTTAACTTACGGCATACGCCTCTTCCTACCACGTGGTTAGGCAGACAGCCGAAGGGCTGGAGTATAACGAAGTTTTTACACCCATGTTTTGCATGATGTATGATCTCTGCAGGTATCAGTATGCCTTCTCCGGTATCGAAGGTATGATGGACCACGGGATCGCTTACCTTTGAAAGATCATCCATGAGCACGGACTTTTCGTAGAGCGGGCTCTTTGAAGCTATCCTGTCGGTTACCTTATGTGCAAAGGCAAAGAAATCGTTTGCGATCTTTGACCAGAATTTTGTTGCCTTATCCCTGTGTACGCCGAATTCACTTATCTGCTTTCCCTGACAGAAATATGATTTCTGTATAACGTCTGTCATCTTTGCTTCTATGATCTCGAAATTATTATCCTCGAGATATTTTTCTATATCCCCGTTTGCACCGGGATGGAAATTGAGCAGATATTCACCGACGATAAGAACACGCGGTTTCTTTTTGCTCCTGTCATATTCCACGGAATCAAGGTATTTTATTGCCTTCTTAAAGCCTTTTATGGCACCGAGCACTCCGCTCTTTGTAAGTCCGTCCGTAAGTGCCTTCATGCCCTTTTCAAATGCGGCTTCGGCGCTGCCCTTTATCTTTTCATAGGGACGTATCTTGCGAAGCAGCTCTTCCAGTGCATCTATCATGGGCAGGGAGGTGGATATGAGCAGCAGTGTCTTTGCATTCATCTTAAAGCCGGGATGTATATTATGATAATCTACATCATCGTTTGTAAGGATAGGTATATCTTCGTAGCCTGCGTCATCGAGGGCTTTCCTTAAGATGGTGGCATAATGGGGCAGTCTGCAGCAGCCTAAATATTTTGCCATTGCCACGGCTGTGTTATCAAGATCATATTCCCCGCTTTTTAATGCCCCAAGTATCTCGCCTATTACGATCTGAGCCGGGAAGCATATGTCGTTGTGCGTAAATCTTTTTCCGAGGCGTATTGCTTCATCTCTTCCGATATCAAGAGGAACGGCTTTTATACCCTGGGATTTAAAGGCAGCTGTCATTATCTCACAGAAAGCATGGGAGCTGTTGGGCACAAGCACGGTCTTTATCTTCCTGTCTGCTTTTGTAAACTTAAGAGGATAGGGATCCTTTAATTCCTGAGGCTTGAATTCAGTCTGCATAGCCCGTTTCTTTTTAATGGTTTCAATAAAAGATCTGACGCGTATGCGTATGGGCCCCTGTGCGTCACTTTCATCGAGCTTGAGTATGAGAGGTGCTTTGCCGCTTATCTCTTTCATCATGCGGACTATCTCATCGGAGAGCACAGCATCATGGCCGCAGCCGAAGCTTACTATCTGTATATATTCAAGATTGTTATTACTTGCTGCTATTATGGAGCTTCCGAGCATCCTTGCGTGGAAATTGTTTACTATATCTATGCGTGAATTTCTCAGAGCGACCTTCGGAAGCTCGGGGAGTGAATCAGCAGTAAGTACTGGTATTCCCATATTTACGAGGAGTTCCGGAAGTTCATGGTTTACAAGAGGATCGTTGTGATAAGGGCGTCCCGCAAGGACTACCGCAAACTGATCTTTTGCAGTGACTTCATCAATTATCTCTTTTCCTTTTTTCTTAAGTTCTTTATCGTACTGTTTCTGGGCTGCAGCAGCTGCTTTTACTGCTTTTGCACATATGTCTCTTTCAAGGGAAAAGGTCTTTTCCATGTAATCGCAGAGCTGTTTTTCCCTGTCTTCATCCGTATACCAGTAGAAATAAGGGTTTTCAAAATCCACACCAAGCTTGGCTGCGGGATTGTCGGAATTTTGTATGACTATGGGATAGCCTTTTACAAGTGCGCATCTTGAGAAGCTTGTTTCTTCGGTATTTTCGGA
This sequence comes from Lachnospiraceae bacterium, assembly GCA_017540265.1. Classification (GTDB taxonomy): domain Bacteria; phylum Bacillota; class Clostridia; order Lachnospirales; family Lachnospiraceae; genus NK4A136. The sequence continues at coordinate 15,137 of JAFYBJ010000059.1, read as the reverse complement.
AGGTGAAACAACAACGCAGGGCATGAAGATCTTATCAACGCCCATCTTTACCAGTTCTCTTATGTGCCCGTGCACAAGTTTTGCAGGGAAGCATTCCGTATCGGAGGGAACGGCCTGTATGCCGTTTTCGTATATCTTACGCGTGCTTATGGGGGAGATCTTTACATTGTAGCCGAGAGCGCTCCAGAAAGTCTTCCAGAAGGGCATCTCATCCCAGAACATAAGGACTCTGGGTATACCTATTGTGATATTCTGTTTTTCCCTGAGTACTTCGTAGGGATAATCTTTATTCTGCAGCTCCTTGCGTATGTCATACATGTTTGCGGGTTTGTTTGCTTTTGATGCTATCGATCTGATCTTTTCCTGAACGGATCTGTCTTTCGGATCGCCAAGCACTTCACCGCGTTCGCATCTGTTGTTTGTTACCATCTTATCTCCGGTTGAGAATGAAAGAATGGTGCGTCTGCAGTGGTTTGCACAATAAGGGCAGGGAGAATTTGCTTCCTGTACATAGGAGAATTCTTTAAGCCCTTCAAAGCCTATGAAGGTCTTTTTAAATCCCTGTTTTGCAGCTTCTTCTTTTGCTGTGAGCGCGGAGCCTATGGCGCCCATAAGTCCTGCGTATGGAGCGCGTATCACTTCCTTCCCCACATACTGTTCCATTGCCCTGAGTACGGCATCGTTCTGGAACGTTCCGCCCTGAACTACTATACGGTCTCCGAGAGAATCAATATTTGGAACACGTATAACCTTTGTAAAGACATTTTCTATTATGGATCTGCAGAGCCCTGCCATGATATCATTGGGCTTCTTACCGTTACGCTGCTCCGTTATTATGCTGCTGTTCATAAATACCGTACAACGGCTGCCAAGCTTAGCGGGAGTATCGGAGGAAAATGCCGCTTCAGCTATATCCTTTGTGGCTATGCCGAGATTCTGTCCGAAGTTTTCAAGAAAGGATCCGCAGCCTGAAGAACATGCTTCGTTTACCACTATATTTGTGATGATGCCGTTTTCCAGCCAGATGGCCTTCATATCCTGTCCGCCGATATCAAGTATAAAGCTGGGATCATCAACATATCTGGAAGCGGCCATTGAATGAGCAACGGTTTCAACCAGATGATTTTCCATGCGGAATGCTTTTGAGAACAGGAATTCACCGTAGCCTGTGGAGGCGGCGGAGATTATATTAAGCTTTGCGCCTGCTTTTTCATATTTTTCGTACATTGCAAGCAGAGCTTTTCTCGCCACCTCAAGAGGGTTGCCTTCGTTTGATGCATAGAAGGAATCAAGTATCTCTTCTTCTTCATTTATGAGAACTATCTTTGTGGTGGTGCTGCCTGCGTCTATTCCGAGATATACATTTACAGTTTCACCGGATTCCGGTTTATAGTCGGGCATTTCAGGCTTCGGATGCCTGCGGAGAAAATCTTCCTTTTCTGCTTCGTTTTCAAAATAAAGGATGCCGGATTCGGAGGAGGTGTTTTCATTTTTTATGAGTTCATCAAGTCTGCTGCACAGTTCATCATAGTTTACGGTATTTATATCTCTGTGAACTTCACCGATACTTAAAGCTGCGCCGAGAGATACCATCATCTCGGGGTTTTCAGGGATAAGTATCTCATCGTCCTTAAGTGAAAGCCTCTCCGCAAAAACTTTTCCGAGCATGGGATGGAAAGTAAGGGGACCGCCTTCAAATGCTACAGGCGCTGTGATATCAAGACCCTGGGAAAGACCGCCTATGGTCTGCTTGGCTATGGCATGATAGCTCGAGAGTACGATATCCTCCTTGCGCGTACCCTGGTTTAAAAGTGCCTGGATATCGGTCTTTGCAAAAACACCGCATCTGCCTGAAATGTCAAATACGGTCCCGCCTTTTTGGGCAAGGGCGTTCATATCCGCAGGTTCTATATCAAGTACAGTGGCAACCTCATCTATAAAAGCTCCGGTACCGCCCGCGCAGCTTCCGTTCATGCGCATGTCAAAGACCCTTGGCTCACCGTTTTCATCATCCTTAAAAAAGATTATCTTGGCATCCTGGCCACCAAGCTCTATGGCGGTACCGATATGGCCGTATTTTCTTTTTAAGGCAAGTGAATTTGCCACTACTTCCTGGGTGAAGGGGATTTCCAGTTCAGAGGAAAGGATCTTTGATCCGGATCCTGTCATGCAGATAAAAAACGGGGCATCAAGATATCCGTGTGCTTCTTTTAAGAGGGATAAAATGCTCTCTCTCTGCCTTGCAAAATGCCTGCTGTATTTATGGTATATCACGTTGTCTCCGCTAAGGACTGTGATCTTTGTTGTTGTGGATCCTACATCGATACCTACTCTGATATTATTTCCGATACTGCTCATTTCTCTTAAACACTCCATTTTGTTATGCGCATATCTTGCAATTATACACCTTTTTTGCAAATATAGTCTTATCCGTCTGTATAAATTGTCCCTTAACGTGATATAATAAGGTTGGGAGTGTGATCTTATGAAGTTTGTTGCTACGGAAAAACTTAAACCGGGAATGCGTCTTGCAAAGCCCATCTATAACAGGACGGGTGTTCTTCTTTATGACCGCAATACGAAGCTTAACAGGCAGGGCATTGTGAGTATAAAGAATTTCAAGCTTATAGGAGTATATATACTTGAGCCGGCCGAGCCCCTTCCTCCCATGACCGAGGAGGACATAGCTTTTGAACGATTCCAGACCATGGGCGTTTTTTCTTTAAGAGATGCCATGGAGGCGATAGTTGACGAGGGGAATATAAGGCCCGCGGAGAGGCTGGCAGACGAGATACTGCGCCGGTATGCGAATCATCCCGGGAAGATAACATTTACGCAGAATTTAAGGAGCCCCGAGGATAATATATATAAGCACTCACTGAATACTGCCATACTTGCGGCTGCCATATACAGCAGACTGGCATCAGATCCGGACAGACAGAAGGCTGTGGTGATGGCGGCGCTGCTGCACGATCTGGGTCTGCTTGAGCTTCCGGAAAGATTAAAACAAAAAAGAGCTGCCGAGCTTACGCCGGATGAGCAGGATGTGTTCGATAAATGCAGGGAGCAGGGGCATCATCTGCTTCTTGAAAAAACAACGACAGACAGCAGCGTGACAAAGAATATCGCGATGCTGATAAAGGATATAAGAGACAGGCATGACGGTCTGATATCTTTGAGTTTTGCGGCTGATATGCAGGTTGAGGCATTGAAGATCTCCTATTATTTTGATGAGCTTACAGCCATGAAGATAGGGGATGAACCAAAATCGGATATTGAGGCCTATACCATACTAAAGCACCCGAGACAGCATCTGAATTCCCAGGCCATGACGGCTCTTTCAAGAGCCGTAAAGATAGTGCCGGTGGGGTGCTGTGTCAGCTTTACCAACGGCGATAAGGGCATAGTCCTTACCGAAAATGAGGACGATATACTGAGGCCCTTCGTTCTCTCTTTCAGGTCAAATAAGATATACAATCTGGCTGAAGGAAAAGTGTATGAGGAATTCAGGATAGCAGATGTTTTAAAGACCATGGATAACCGTTATATCATGACGGATGAATACGAGAAATATAAGCAGGCCCTTAAGAGCGGAAAGGAAAAGATAATAAGGCTTGAGGGCTGAGGATCACTGAGGATCGGTACAGGGGAGATAATATATATATGCTTCGTGAAAGTTTGTGCGGCGACGGATGGTTGATAAAGGAAAAGGGAGCAGTCGCCGGATTTGATGCAAAGGCTCCGTGCAGTGTGCTTTCCGTGCTCATGGAACAGGGAAAGCTGGATGATCTGTATTACAGGGAAAATGAAAAACAGGCTCTTGCTCCTCTGGAGAAGGATTATGAGTTCATAAAGAATTTCAGTGTGAGCGGAGAGCATATGCAGCAGGACTGCGTTGATCTTGTTTTCTACGGTCTGGATACCGTCTCGGAGATATTTCTAAACGGAAAGAAGATAGGCAGTACAAAGAATATGCACAGGACATACCGCTTTTCCGTAAAGGACACCATGCGTGTGGGAGCGAATGAACTGCGCATTGTTTTTGAGTCGCCCTTAAGATATGTAAGGGAATTCAGGCCTGCAGAAAATAAAAAGACTTCTTTTGCGCCTACAGGTGCGCTGCCCGGGTCACAGTATATAAGAAAGGCCGAGAGCATGTTTGGCTGGGACTGGGGTCCAAAGCTTCCTGATACGGGTATATTCAGGGATATCGTTATAGAGAGCTTTTCAAAGGTTCGCATAAGCGATGTGTTTTTTGAACAGGATCATTACGAAGGCGGTATCATGCTGCACGTTGACCCGATACTTGAATATACGGATCTGATACCGGTAGAGCTTACCGTATCGGTGACAGGCGAAGATGATACGGTGATAATGACGCGCCTGACTGATACTTTCAGGGAATTCTCCGTAAGAGGCGAAAATGAAGTGGTGGTCAACATTCACTCTCCGCAGCTGTGGTGGCCTGCAGGATACGGTGACCAGCCCTTATATACGGTAAAGATAAGTCTAAAAAAAGCAGACAAAGTATATGATGAGAGAGAGTATCATATAGGTCTGCGCACCATAGAGCTCATTACCCAAAAGGATGAGACGGGTGAGAGCTTTGCTTTTGAAGTAAACGGCAGGAGGATATTCGCAAAGGGTGCGGATTATATACCTGAGGATGCGATCTACTCCAGAATGAATGACAGGCGTACTGAGACTCTTGTTAAAAATGCCGCCATGGCAAATTTTAATTTCCTGAGAGTCTGGGGAGGCGGAGTATATCCTTCGGATGCATTTTACGATGCCTGCGACAAATACGGTATACTTGTATGGCAGGATATGATGTTTGCCTGCAATCTTTATGAACTCACCCCGAAATTTGAAAGAAGCATTCTGGCAGAGGTTCATGATAATGTAACGAGGCTGCGCCATCATGCTTGTCTTGCGCTCTGGTGCGGAAATAATGAGATGGAGTCCGGCTGGGCGGGAAAGGCATATAAAAATGAGTCTCCCGCGCTTAAGGCGGATTATATAAAGCTCTTTGAATATCTTATCCCGAGAGCGGTAGCTGCGGATGATGATTATACTCCCTACTGGGCATCGTCTCCCTCCTCCGGAGGAAGCTTTGATGATCCTGACAGTCCGGACAGAGGCGACAGTCATTTCTGGGATGTATGGCATGGTGATAAAGGGATAGACGAGTACAGGAAACATGTATTCCGTTTTCTTTCGGAATTCGGCGTGCAGAGTTTTCCGGGGATAAAAACCGTAAGAAGCTTTACGGGAGAAGTGGACAGAAATGCATTTTCTCCGGTTATGGAAGCTCATCAGAAATCTCCTTCGGGAAATGCAAAGATACTTACGGGCATAGCAGGTAATTTCAGATATCCCCGTGATTTTGTACAGCTCCTATATGTCAGCCAGTTAGTCCAGGCCATAGCGGTAAAGGGCTGCGTTGAACATATGAGAAAGAATATGGATGTTTGCGCAGGAACCTTATACTGGCAGTTAAATGATAATTATCCTGCGGTATCATGGTCTTCCATAGATTATTACGGAAGATGGAAGCTCCTGCATTATGCGGCACGCCGTTTCTATGCGCCTGTTGCGGGAAGTGTTGAGGTTGAAGGAACGCAGGTAACCCCCTGTGTTGCAAATGACACGGATGAAGTTATAAATGCAAAGGTCAGGGTCTCCCTTCGCAGCATGGATGGCAAGGAGATCACACATTATCTCGAAGATGTTAGGATAAATCCTGATTCTGCTCTCACATTAAAGACCAGGGATTTTGAAAGACAGATGGAGGATAATTTCATAAGGGAAGTTTTTGTCAGCGTGGATTTTGAATTCTCAAATGATACGGAACAGACAGAGACGGTTGTATTCGTGCCATGGAAGAGCTTAGGTCTTAAAGAAACAAGCTTAGAGCTTTCAGGTGATGAAACGGATGATACTTATGAAGTTACCGTCAGCAGCGATGTGTTCACTCCTTTTGTGACACTGGATCTCAGGGAAGGTGATGCGGTATTTTCGGATAACTGCATTTCGATATTTAAGGACAGGCCGCTAAAGGTAAGTCTTCGAAAGGATGCCCTTAAGAACACGGGCATTAAGTCTGTGGAGGATCTTTTGGATAATATTGAAATATATACGCTTCAGGGATCCTTTGATATGGGTGATGTATAAAAATGATCAGAAATTTTCGGCACCTTCGGTATATCCGGAGGTGCTTATTTTTTTGCCGGTGCAGGAAACCTTTACAAGGCCGTTTTTGAACACAAATTCACGTGCGCAGTCAAAGCCGTCGTCGTAGGAAGCAATTGCCGTTTTCCCGCCGTTAATAAAAATGAATCCTTTTTTCTCAGCGTCTTTACTGCTTTTGACACCGTCTTTTCCGGCCTTGATACAAAGCTCTCCGTCAAATATGCTTACGCTGTCGTTTCCTTTTATACCGTTCTTTGCGGCTTTTATCTCAATATGTCCGCCTGAGATCTTTATATCGTCTTTACTTCCTATTCCGTTACCTGTTTCCGAATTTATACGTATATAGCCGTTTCCGTTGATGCTTAAGTCACAGTCGGAATAGAGACAGGCATTGGCTTTTGAATCATCCCTGTAAGAACCGTTCTTTGTGAGGACGTTCATTGTGCCTTCCGCAATTGTAACGGAAACTTTATCCGCGCTTTTGATATCTATGGGTGCATCGGTGTCGGAAGTGATGCGTATGCCGTTTAAGATGAGACGCACTTTTTTATCTTCGGGAACATTTATCTTTATGTTTCCGTTCCTTAAATTTCCTGAGAGGATATAGCACCCTTTTTTATTTATGCATACCGTGCTTTTGTTAACACTCACGGATTCTCTTATATCCGCGTTGTCTTTTCCGCCGGAACATATAAGTCTGCCTGAAACGAAGTTCATATATATGCTGTCATCAGGTATATCCACCGGTTTTCTGTCAAAATCAGATATCTTTACACTTGCACTTCCGGATACGGTATAAACGGTATCGTTTCCGGAAACAGTATCCTGCGATGTTCTGAGCATTAAACCGGAAGTATACGGCTTAAAGCTTATGATGGACTGCGGGGCAGAAGGAGCGGCTGCAGCGCCTGTTACGGGATCTGTGTCGGTAACGGTTGCCGCTCCGGTATCTGGTGCGACCGGAACAGTCTGTTCGGGAAGTACCCCTATATCAAAAGGATCAAGCATCATGCCGTCTTCGGGCGGCGTATCACTTACGGTATAGGGTGCGGGATGTCTGTTGAAACCATCCATGTGTATGCTTTCATCTATCCAGTTGTAGCGTTTAAGTACGAATTTTCTTACACTTTCGACTGAAGATGGGGTGCTGTATGAACCGAAGCGCCTGTTATGGTATTCTCTTGAACTTTCGGTCATCTTACTGTATCTGTCTATGGAACTCATTGCCGTGCTTAAGAGTTCTTCCTTCTTTTCGTCCCAGCGTTCTCTTACCTTGAGCATAAAATCATCAGATTTGTACAGATAAGACATCCAGTGGTTTTGCGCCCTGTCGTAAACCTGTTCGGCGCTTGCCCAGTAGGCATAGCTGTTATTGTCATAGGTGAAATTGCCATATGCTCTGTCAAAATCCCATACGGGACCAAGCTTTAATTTTTCTCCTTCGGGCTTGTAAAGAAAAGTGCTGCGCCAGAAAGCAGAATCGGTATTGCAGCTCATCTCCATTATGATGAACCAGTCTGCAAAACTGTCAGTGTCTATATATTTCTCATAATCCTCACCGTTTACAATTGCTTTGTCCGTATCGTCTATATATTTTTTTACGTATTTGTATTCGGGAGTGTTCGGCTTTTCGGGTTCCGGGTAATGAAAAAACATTTTAGGTGTGTGGGCAGCTTCAACATAATCCTGTCCGTAAACATGATATTTTCGGAGATCACCGCCGCACTCAAGAAAGAAAGGGGTTTCTTTCATATCCTCTTCGTTATCGGAAACAGATGAATCTGCCGGAAGCTTGGGCATGCCGGGGAAGAGATCCACTTTATCTGCAGCTTCTTCTATCTGTTCGGAGAGTACATATATGCCTTCGTACCTTCCGTTAAGAAAAATATTTACAGGGCACTGCCCGGGTGTGAACTCAAGATCGTCCATTACCCTTGCCATATCCATTGAGAGAGGATTTCTTATCAGGGATCTGTCAAGATAGCAGGGGATGAGAACCCATCTGTCGGAATCATGCATTTCCATAAAGGATGCTTCATCTTTCAGTTTTAAAAGGTAACCCTTCTGGGGAAAGTTCCACCAGCTGGTATTGCCGCGGCCTCTTATATCCATCGGATAGGTATTTCCTTCAAAGATAAGGTCGGCGCTGACGGTCTTATATCTGTCTATTGTTTTGGAACTGTCGGTAAGATTGATTTCCATTACAGGGATATCGGAAATATATTTTGCCCTGATATCAAAGGATGTGGTGTTTCCGTTGTTCCCTCTTACTGTAAGCACAGGTTTTTTTGAAAAATCTATACTGCCGTCTTCTTCGGTATTCTCAAAGCTGCATACCGCATCTGCTTTATTAAAGCTGACATAGGCCTTTTGCATGATATTGCCGCTTATAGAAAGGGGTATGCCTATGCACAGCTCGTTTTTGCTTATGGAAAAATCGATATCGTCATATTTTGATGTTTTTGAGGAATTCTTCCAGAGTGTGACGCTGTCGGGAGTAAGCGGAAGGACATATGCTTCGCCCGGATCTTTTTTTGTACCGGAAGAAATATCGGAGAAGCTTTCGTGCTCAATAGGGAAGAGTATACTTCCGTCTGACAGAAGGGAAGGTGCCGTGCCTTCTTCCTCAGTAAACATAAGCTCTGTGGGAACAGATACTCCGGAAAGGGGAAGTATTGAATCCGCTTCAATGTCTTCTTCTTTATAGTCCTCAACGGAAACAAGTTCAAAAGCGTTTACGGGTATTCCTGCCGCAAGCATAATGCATGTTAAAACCAGTGAGCTTATCCGGTGTAAATTTTTTCTGATCTTTTTTTTCATTCTATATCCGCTATCTTCCATTCACCGTCTATATTGACGAAATAATATACGTTGTCGGTATCATCTTCCAGTTCGGTGCCGTACATGTTCATTGTCTTTACAAAACTTATACGGCATGAAAAACAGCCTGAACCGTATCGTGTATAATCTGATATCTTTTCATCCTTAAAGGCTGTGCCGCTGTGAGCGACTATTATTTCCATGTCATGGCGTCTGTAGGTCTCGGCAAGAGAGAGATATTCCGAATCTTCGGGGAACAGCTTTCTTATAGGATCTATGCTTACCGTGGCTCCGGGAAGGTCTCTCGTAAAAAAGAGCGAATAGGTCTCTGCCATATCAAGGACTGTTTTCTTAAGCTCTGCGGGCATGTTTTCTTTTTCATAGCCTACGCGGTAAGAGTGCTCTGAACTGATCTGCGCATCACAGAGATTTCCGTATGCATCGTATATATTCACATCTTCGTCTGACAGAAAACCTTCTATATCATAGCTTTTAATCCCCGGTATGTCCGTATATCTTCTGCAGTATTCAAGCTCCGGAAGTTCAGTTAAGGAACTTAAGTATTCTTCTGTGAGAAGGACTCCGTTTATCGCAGCACTGTGATCTGCCGGCATCTCTATATGTACGGAATGTCTGCTTCCTTCTTTTTTTAATATAAGCTTTTCCGGCTGCCATTCCGTCATTTTAAGAAATAAAAGTCGTATGCTGCTGTCTTTCGGGAGGAGATTGAGATCGGCAAAGTGTTCAGTTCCTAAATAAAGGGCATAATTCATGGCTCCGGTATCGTAATCTTCACCGGTATTTCTGTAGGTGACCACGGCGCCGTCTTTTAATTCTGCTGATATCTCTTCAATGAAAGACTCGGGGTTTTCAAAGCGATTGCATTCGGTAATATTGTCTACGGATACGGAAAAACCCGGAAGGATTATATTATCATCGGGTGTTACCGCCTGCGCTTCAAGTGTATCCGTAAGGCCGTTTTTCATAGCAGTGATAAGCTGGTTTACTCTTTTCTCAGGCTGGGCATATTCATACATGATAAGGCTTTTCCTTGTATAGAGCAGCAGAAAGCCTGTAAGAGCAAGAAGGAGGATAACATAGCATAAATAGATCTTCTTTATGATCTTCATGGTGTATCCTCCTTTATGGCAACGAAAGCAGTGGGGACGCGCCTCGAACTGTCGGAATAACGCATGTGAGTGGAGGCAGTGGCGTATTCTCCGTCCAGATATAAGGAAGAAGAACTTCCGCCGTCAAGATTTGCTGCGGTCACGGCGCCGTATTTTTGCATCACATTTATAAGATCTGTGCCGGTTGCACCAAGATGTCCGCCGGTGCCTCTTCCGTCAGTGCAGAGGAATAGTACGGTGCCGTCAGCGCACTGCCCTATGGCTGTCCTCGGATTTGCACCCGAGCCTTTTCCGCCAAGTTCTGCGGGTTCTCCGTCCGTAATCAGCTTTGTGAAATGATTTATATTGCCGCCTGCGATATCCTTAAAAGATGCGGCATCCCTTATGCCGTTTTCTTTAACGTATTTTTCAAAACCGGCTGCCCCCATAGATCCTACTTCTTTTACCACCAGCCTGTCATTTTCATCAAAGCCCACCATCACGTCGCCGTAAGAGGGAGCATTGAAAAGAATATTGCCATCCTGTACCACAACACCCACGGGAAGTCCTCCCCAGTTGGTGCCGGAGGTGACATATTCTCCTGCATTTATCCCTGCAAAGGCACCTTCCTGTTCACAATGCTCTCCTACGGTAAGACCGTTCTTTTCTCTTTCCGGACTGCTCCAGGGATAGGAGCTTGAAAGCCTTATAAGGGAAGGATCCTTTATGAGAAGCAGGGAGCCTGCAAAGGTATGTGCTCTCACGGGAAGCAATACAAAGCCGTCACCGTCGGTATCCTGTTCAAAGGCTTCGGCGATGATATCGGGAGCTGTATTTTTTTCTGTTCCTGTAATGCTGTTTACTGAAGTATCCGTGGGAGAGGGAGTTAAGTCGATGAATTCGGCAGTATCACTGCTGTCGGAAGTTATTGCAAGAACTTCGTTATCCGTAAGATACCAGGAGACAACAAACTTAAGCCCGCCTGTTTCAAGCATTGTGGCCACAAAGGTTTTTCTTGCTGCTTTTGAAAGAGGCGGTTCTTTACAGAACATCCACATTATCAGATATAGTGCCAGGAAAGCGGCCGCAAGCGTCGTAAGCAGGAAGGCCAGTATCCAGGCTGGTATCTTAAGAAATTTTTTCATAATCTTATACGGTAAATTGCCTGCAAAACTTTCACATATTAGCACAAAAGGAGAATGGGGGCAATGTTTCATTTATCAAAGGACAGGTGATATAATCAGTGTCATATCAGAGAAATCACATACGTGATTTCTCTTCGTGGAGGAATAAATATGAAAGCACTGATAATAGGAACAGGGGCCGTGGGATGCGCGGTAGCCATCGCCGTAGCAGACGGCGGTATGGAGACGGCGGTGATCGCCAAGGGAGAGACGGCCGGATATATAAAGAAAAACGGATTAAAAAGGACGGGGATATTCGGAGAGCTCGATATACCGGCGCAGGATATCCTGGTATACGAGGACTATGACAGTATTGAAGGTGCCTTTGATTACATAGCGGTTGCGGTAAAGACAGGTGCCAATAAGGAGATAGCGAAGAATCTGTCGGAGCATAAGAGCATCATGGGAGAAAATGGAAAGATAATCCTTTTTCAGAACGGATGGGGAAATGACGAGCCTTATCTGGAATATTTCCCCGCATCACAGGTATTTAATGCCAGGGTGATCACCGGTTTTGAGAGACTGAAGCCCGGCGTTACCAATGTGACCGTACATACTGCTCCCATACTTCTGGGATCACTGCACGGAGAATCCGTGGAAGGGCTTGAACCGCTTGCAAAGGCTATAAACGATTCCGGGATACCTTCGGAGGTTTCAACGGAACTTATGCAGGCTTTATGGGCAAAGATGCTTTACAATACGACATTAAATCCCCTGGGTGCGATAATGGGGATGAGCTACGGAGAGCTTGCCGGTTCAGAACATCTGCAGGGCATAATGAACAGACTGATAGAAGAGACCTTTGCCGTGATGGATGCGGCGGGATACAGGACCTTCTGGAATAATGCGGGAGAGTACATGGATATTTTTTACAGCAAACTTATACCGGATACTTTTGCGCACCGGGCGTCCACCCTGCAGGACATAGAGAAGAGGAAGAAGACGGAAATAGATACCCTTAACGGATGTATCAGGGATATTGGGAAAAAGCACGGCGTTCCTACTCCTACACATGACATGATTGTGGAACTGATAAAAGGTATAGAGGATGTACGCTGTCAGCAGTAAAATAAGGATCACATTTGTGATATAATGATGTCCGGGTGTTATATAGGAAGCTTTAATTTCGCTTACTATAAAATAATAAAGAGAAGGAGATTCTTAAAATGAGCAAAGTCACATTCGATCATTCAAAGGCAGCTCCCTTCATAGCAGAGCATGAAGTGGAGAACATGAAAAAGCTTGCAGAGGATGCAAAAGAGCTTCTCGTGTCAAGAAAAGGAGCAGGAAACGATTTCTTAGGATGGATCGATCTTCCTGTGGACTATGACAAGGAAGAATTCGCACGCATAAAGAAGGCTGCGGAAAAGATAAAGAGCGATTCGGAAGTGCTGGTCGTGATCGGCATAGGCGGTTCATATCTGGGGGCCAGAGCTGCCATAGAATTCTTAAGACACAGCTTCTACAATAATGTGAGCAAGGATAAGAGGGGTGGAACACCTGAGATCTACTTCGTGGGAAATTCCATCAGTTCCACCTATCTGGCACATCTTCTTGATGTGATAGGTGACAGGGACTTTTCCATAAATATGATATCAAAGAGCGGAACCACCACAGAGCCCGCTATCGCTTTCAGGATACTCAGAAAGAAACTTACCGAGAAATACGGCAAGGAAGGTGCGGCAAAGAGGATATATGCTACTACCGATAAGGCGAAGGGTTCCCTTAAGAACCTTGCAACAGAGGAAGGTTTCGAGAGCTTTGTCGTTCCCGATGATGTGGGAGGCCGTTTCTCAGTGCTTACTGCTGTAGGTCTTCTTCCTATCGCGGTTTCCGGCGCTGATATAGACAAGCTTATGGAAGGTGCTGCATCGGGAAGAAAGAGAGCGCTTGAGAATGCTTTCGAGGATAATGATGCTCTTAAATATGCTGCTGTAAGGAACATTCTTTTAAGAAAGGGCAAGACAGTCGAGATACTTGCAAACTATGAGCCTGCAGTGCATTTTGTTTCCGAATGGTGGAAACAGCTTTACGGTGAGTCTGAAGGCAAGGATCAGAGAGGTATCTTCCCTGCCAGTGTGGATCTTACAACAGATCTTCATTCCATGGGCCAGTTCATACAGGATGGCGCGAGGATAATGTTTGAGACTGTTATAAATGTTGAAGCTTCCAGAGAGACTCTTACAATAGAGGAAGAGCCTGTGGATCTTGACGGTCTCAATTATCTTAAGGGAAAGACAGTTGATTTCGTAAACAAAAGCGCAATGAACGGAACAATACTTGCACATACTGACGGACAGGTGCCCAATCTCATGGTCAAGGTTCCTGAGGTAAATGAATTCTTCCTCGGCGAACTCTTCTACTTCTTTGAATTTGCCTGCGGCGTGAGCGGATACATACTTGGAGTAAATCCCTTCAACCAGCCCGGCGTTGAATCCTATAAGAAGAACATGTTTGCTCTCCTTGGACGCCCCGGCTATGAGGCACAGAGAGACGAGCTGATGAAGAGACTTGGAGAATAAGTTATAAATATCAATAGTGTGATAGGACAGTAATGTCTAAGTTTTTATGAATAGGAAGGCGTGGCTTAGGTCACGTCTTTTCTGTTAGCTGTCGAAATTGAGCCCGCCTGAGATCTATTCCGCTGCTGTAGGAAACCTGTCTTTTGTGAAGGTAATCCAAATGCGAGGAAATTTTTCTTATCATTTTCTTTGAGTTTGCAAAATTTGCTGTAAGTTGCTTCATCTGTCTTTAGTCTGGTCAAAATAGTTTCTTTTGGTATGCAGTAAAGTATGAAGTGGAGGATACCGGAAAAATATATGTATCTTAAAGAGTGTACTCTTTGCACAATGGCAGTTGAATACAGGTCTGATCTGTATGGGGAGATACGATAAGAATCCGGGATAGAAATCACAAAAAAAACACACTTTCATCACTTTTTGTTTGATTTTGGAAGATAAGATCATAATGTGACAAATGTGACAGCGGGGGTCACATTATGACAAATATAGTAAGCGACAAAAGTAATTGCGTTTTCGCAGCATCAAAAGCCATATGTGCCAGCATTTTGATGCTGCTCAAATCGCAATTCCTAATGTCGCTTACTATAACAAGTGATAGGAGGCGGAAATGAGAAAAAGAAAGAACGCAAGATTTCTTGCATTGATGACGGTTGTGACAATGGTGTTTGGACAGCCTGCATTTTCAATGCCTGTATTGGCTAAAGGAGAGGTGTCGTCTGATGAGATAGTATCGGAAGAGATAAGTGATGATGCCATGGCAGTGGATGCAACCATAACAGTAGGTACGGCGACGGCTGTCATTGATGGAAGTGAAAACAAGATTATCAAAGTAGATACGGAAACTTCCGAAGGTGCCGCAGAAATAAAGATTACGGAAGCCGGAAGCTATATGCTTACAGGTGAGGGCAGCAATATATATGTGAGCGTGGCAAAGGGGCTCTCGGACGGAGTAACGCTTGTTCTTGACAGCCTTGTTATAGATGACAGCGCCTTAAACGGGAAGCTTGCAGCCGACTCACCCGTGATAAGCTGTGCAAAGGGAACTCCTCTTAAAATCGTATTAAGAGGAACATCGGTACTTACAGGCAGCAGCACATATACCACAGAGCCGGAGGCGGTAATAGCAGTCAAGAAGGACGGGAGCCTTGATATAACAGGCTCTTCAGGAACACTTACCATTAAGGATGGTATGAGCTCAGAGACTGCGGCGGCTGCAAAGGCAGCAGGGCTAGATCCCGCAGATGGAATAAAAATGGGTAATGACTCCGTCGGCGGCGTATTTACGATGGCAAGCGGCACATTGAACATAG
>JAFYBJ010000009.1 GCA_017540265.1 Lachnospiraceae bacterium | reverse complement strand
TTCAAGAGCGAAATTTTCCAGTTGAGCTGCTCTTGACTGATTAAATGAACCTGTAAGTTTAAAAGCAAACGAATAATCAAAAAATTCATTTATCAGGTAAGTCTTTCCGACTCTTCTACGACCATAAACAATTACAAGCTGCGCAGAATCTTCTTTTAAACATCGGTTCAACCTTTTACATTCTTCAATTCGTCCAATTAAATACTCTTTTTTCATAGCAATACTATATCAAAAACAAACTTTTTAGTCAACGATTAGTGGTCTGAATGTCAAATTTTCACACACTTTTAGACACTTATTAATTAAGACACATTGGGGTCAGGTACCTTGAATTGAACAACATTATTTAGACACATTGGGACACCTTAAACTAAACAACCGGCTAATCCGTATTTCTGACATAGATAACATTCTATCAAAACAAAAAACAAATCCCGATCCAAAGCACTTACGCTTTACATCGGGATCGCCATCTCATACAAACATACCTGCACTTACTGCTGCCATTACCTTTTCTTCATCATATTCAGGAGCAAACTCTTCTGCAACATCGCAGATCACCTTCACGCGTAGCTCATCTTCTTCCAGTTCATCCGCAATCTGTTCCGCAGTTTTCCCTTTGCGAAACTTCTGAATACCCTCGGTATATGACGGGATTCACCGTTATTTCAACACCTGAACAATCTCGGCAGTCAGCTTTTCTGTTGAAATACCATGTGCATCAAGCAATTCATCCGCCTTAAATTCCGTATGAAATGCCTTTGACAGTCCATGGCAATGCACACGCATCCCGCTGTCACCGTAAAATGCTGCGATATTCTGTCCGTAGCCGCCCATCACTTCACCGTCTTCGATAGTGATAACAAGACTATGATCTTTTTTCAGTGAATCGAGAAGATCTGTATCCAGACCGCTGACAAATCCGGGGTTTATCACTGTGATCTCCGTACCGCTCTGAGCCATCACTTTATCGGCCACTTCCAGTGCCATCGGAACAAGTCCTCCAACCGCAACGAGTGCAACTTTGCTCCCCTTACGTTCAACCTTGTTTTTCAAAACGGAATAATCTGTATCGTCAGCAACTCCTGTTGATCTCAGATTATCAACCACTCTGATAGCAACAGGGTGCTTTTTCTGTGTGGTTGCATAGCGGAACATCTGTTTAAATTCTTCATTGCTCGCAGGCGCAAGATAAATGAGATTCGGGATATGTGCAAACATCTGGATATCACAGAGCGCGATATGTGTATTGGAATTCATCCCATAGGCCCCCGGGCTGAGTATCAAAAATGTTGCCGGACTGTCATTCAGGCAGACATCATGAGACATCTGATCATAAGTTCTCTGGAAAAACGGAGCAAACGTTCCAAATACCGGAGTGCCTCCGTTCTTTGCTATTCCGCTTGTCATGGCAACGGCATTTTCCTCCGCAATACCAACGTCTATGAACTGTCCGCGATTTACATATTCCTCGCGAACTCCCTTCACAAATCCAAGTCCCATTGGCGTTGCGGCATTCAATACAATGGCCTTTTCATTTGTATCGAGCAATTCCTTCAGGCAGTCAAATACGACACTTTCACCGCCTTCATTCGGATATAACGGTGAGCCGTCCTCTACATGGAACGGTCCGCCTGCATGCCAGCTTTCACGGTCTTTTTCAGCATAGGGCAGACCCTTTCCCTTGATCGTATGGATATGCAGCACAACAGGATGATCTATATCCTTCACGCTTTCAAACAGTTCAACCAGCTTTGCGGTATCATGACCATCCTCCAGATATCGATAGTCCAGCCCCATCCCACGGAACAGATTATCTTCGCAAGCACCATTCGTTTCACGGAGTTTTTTAAGAGTTTTATAAAGTCCGCCGTGGTTTTCAGCTATACTCTGGTCATTGTCGTTCACTATGATTATGAGGTTTTTGTCATACTCTCCTGCGTAATCGAGAGCCTCCAGTGCCTCGCCGCCCGAAAGAGAACCGTCACCGATAAGGGCAATGATATTCTCTCTCCTGCCGTTCAGATCACGCCCCTTTGCAAGCCCGAGGGCAAGGGAAACAGATGTTGAAGTATGGCCGACGATGAACATGTCATGTTCACTCTCTTTGGGATTTGTATATCCTGTCACGTCACCGAAATGTGCCTCATCCAGATATGCTTCCTTCCTGCCGGTCAGTATCTTATGCGGATAGCACTGGTGTGACACATCAAAGACGATCTTGTCATTGGGGGAATCAAACACATAGTGAAATGCGACCGTCAGTTCCACTACACCGAGGTTCGGCCCCTGATGACCACCTGCTTTACTGATCTTATTGATGAGCGCAGATCTTGTTTCATCCGCAAGCGTCTGAAGCTGGGAAACTTCCAGCCCTTTGATGTCGGCAGGACCATTGATTTTTTCCAGATACATAAGTTTATCCTCCATTTTTTATTTTGTATGGCTCAAGAGCCTGTTTTACTATAATTTCACAAGGTTTTATCTTCTCGAATATGGCATCAGCACAGGTTTTACGATTTTTTCAACAAAAGAATCCGTTTGTTTGGATCCGATCATCTTACCCTCCGTCATGCACCAGGCAATCATGAGTCCGTAGAGCTGTGCGTTGATATATAACGCGAGATCATCTATGGGAGTATCATCTGAAAGCTCACCTCTTTTGATGCCTTCATCAAGGATCGATCTCATTGCCAGATAATCATGATCATACTTAGTAGTCATCTTCCCTTCGATCTCCATCTCAGTCGGAGTAATGTTATTCCTGATCCACTGCCTGCATATCTCAATCCCGACTCTCTCAATTTCTGCCAGGAACTCGCGGCAATAATACTTCAGACGTTCATTCAGATCCTTGTCCCTGATCTCATTAACGGTCTTTGCAAGAAGAAGGAAATTCGACCGGTTAAGCTCTTCTATCACATCTTCTTTCTTCTTAAAGTAGGTGTAGAAAGAACCCGTGGAAACACCTGCCTCCCTTGCTATATCTTCGATAGCTACACTTTCAAAGCCCTTCTCCGTGATCAATTTCTTCGCTGCCGCAACGATCTTTCTTCTTGTTTCAGCCGCTCTTACCTGCCTGACCTTCTCTTTCTTTTCCATTGCATTTCCTCTTTAACTATCGACTTGAGGGTATTCTATCACATGAATGAATATAATTCAATGAATTTAATTCATTTTGTAATTTTATTTCAACCTGTAATAATCCGGTTCCCGGACCAAAAAAGAGACCGGTTTCCCGATCTCTAAAAACAACTTCAAAAAACACTTATCATCGCTTTATCTATCTTTCTTTTTATTCACCACCATCTTCATCACGATAAGGAACACCACCGTGATCACAATACCCGCCGGTATGGAAAGCCAGGTGAGGCCTGCAAGCTCCAACACTCCCGCTAAAAGGTAGCAGAAAAACGAGATACCCGCCACGCTTAAGGCATAGGGAAGCTGGGTGGATACATGATCCAGATGATTGCAATGTGCGCCGGCTGAGGACATAATTGTCGTATCCGATATAGGTGAACAGTGGTCACCGCAGATAGCACCCGCAAGGCAGGCAGATATTCCCACGAAGAAGAGTCCCGAGGTTTCGGGGAAGATGACCGATACGATGGGGATAAGTATACCGAAGGTTCCCCATGAAGTGCCTGTTGCAAATGCGATAACGCAGGCTGCTATGAATACGATAGCCGGCAGTGCCCACTGAAGATGCCCTGCCCCCTGCATTATGCTCTCAACAAAGGCAGCCGCATCAAGAGCGCCGTTTGTCATATTTTTAAGCGCTGTTGCCAGTGTAAGAATGGTCATGGCCGGCACCATGGCTATGAAGCCCTTGGGCACGCATTCCATCGCCTCGTCAAAGGTAACTACCTTTCTCGCTGTCAGATAAATGATGATAAGCACCAGAGCTATAAATGACCCCCATGGAAGTCCCACATATGCATCTGTTGCCGAGAAGGCTTCGGCAATGCTCACATTTCCGCCAAGCGCCATGGATCCGTTTCTTACAAGAGCCCAGATGCAGATCACGATCAGCACAAGTATGGGGATGATAAGATCATAAAGCTTTCCCTTGTGAGGCTCTGCCGGGCCGTCCTCTTTAAGAGTCCGCTCTTTCTTTTCATCTTCCAGGGATACATCAAGTATGCTTAAGTCTCCTGTCTTTTCAGCCTTTAACTCAAACTCGGACATTTTTCCATAGTCAAATCCAAGGATGGCAATGGTCACGATAAATACAAGAGTTAAGATCGAATAGAAGTTGTAAGGGATCGCTCTTATAAAAAGCTCAAAACCCGTATAAGTCTCACTTTCGACGCAGCCGGAAACTGCCGCAGCCCATGAGGACACGGGAGCTATCATACATACCGGCGCAGCCGTGGCATCGATGAGATATGCAAGCTTTACCCTGGAAATCTTCTTCGCATCCGTAACAGGCGCCATTACCGAGCCTACGGTAAGACAGTTAAAATAATCATCTATAAAAATGAAAACACCCAGGGCGAAAGTGGCGAGCATAGCGCCTGACCTTGTCTTGATATGCTTCTTAGCCCATTCACCGAAAGCCCTTGAAGCACCTGATTTATTTACAAGAGCCACCACTATACCAAGCAGCACAAGAAATATCAATATGCCCGCATTATCCGCAACCGCCGCGGTAAAGGCGTCAACCGTAAGAATATCCGCCGTCCCTGTGAAGCTGCAGTCAGCTGCCATAAAGGCTCCCAGCACCACGCCGATAAACAGCGAGGAATATGCTTCCTTTGTGATGAGTGCAAGAAGTATCGCTATAAATGGCGGTACCAGAGCCCAGGCGGTCCCGGCAAACTGCCCTCCCGAACTATGCACTGCAGCGATTATCGCTATCATTGCCACAGATATGATCGCAAGCGGTAAAACAGTATTTTTCTTCATCTTATTTCAGTCCTTTCGCATCATCAAGGCATATGCCGTTTCCTGCACTGCCTAAAGGTATCTTATGATCTAAGCCTACAAACTTTCCATTCTCCTGCCAGAGCACTTCCTTTACAAAATTATATTTTTCAGTATCCCAGGTGGTGAAATCATCCTTCACAAGTCCGCCGGTATCACCGGAATTTGCATTGAAACACCAGAAGGTATGATTCAAATGATAATTTCCTATCAGCTCCCTCATATAGGTCATCCACTTAAGATTGGGATCCCTCATGAAGCCTCCCCATTCGCCTATGAGTAATGGCGCCTTATCCTCTTCCACGATATAGAGCCAGTTATCATGCCAGCAGTCTTTCATGAGCGAATCATACGTGTAATCTCCCTTAAACCAGGGCTGCTCATATACCGTAGGACCGTAATCATGCGGTGAATAAACCAGTTTATCCTGATATTTTCCAAGATCCACGGGATAATCCGCAACGCCTCTTAAATTTCCTCCCCACCAGTTGAAATAGTAATCTTTATCATCTTTAGAGGAATAATCTCCGTTTGTCTTTATATCCGTGGGATAAATCTCCGTGCCTTCCACCATGATGAGCACATTGGGATTTTCCTTAAGTACGGCCTCTGCTGCAAGCTCAGCCTCATGCTTCCAGTTGTTTGGTTTCGTGGAATCATTCCATATAGCCGCTTTATCTCCCTCGGAAGGCTTTCCGTGAGGCTCGTTCTTTAAATCAAATGCAATGATGGTATCGTCATCCTTATATCTTGCCGCCATCCAGGAAAGAGCCTCCCTGTACTGCGCCGCAGATATCTTTTCCGTATACCAGAGATTTGTCATATGACCGGAAGCATCTGTCTGGGCGCTGTGAATGTCTATCATCACCTTTAAACCGTTTGCCCTAAACTGTCCTATCACATGATCGAATATCTCCAGTGAATTCATTTCCGTAAGATAATCATTTGTCGCATGATTGTAATTTGCATCCGGCGTCTTTCCTGCTTTCCATTCAAGGATAAGCTCGGCCGACATGGGTATCCTCACAAGATTAAAACCGTGATCCGCTATTGAATTAAGAGATGTATGAAGATCCGCAGCCCAGAGTCCGTCAAAGAGATTGGTTCCGGTATTATATCCAAACCAGTTCACACCTGTAAGCCATACTCTCTTGCCATTGCTGTCATAGATAGCAGAGCCGTCTGTGTGAAGCCAGTCATCTGTTGTGGGCTCCGGAACGGGAAGGGCGCCCTTAACTTGCTTTACTGTATCTGCGGGAGCCGCGGCATCCGCCGTCTCCGTCCCTTTATCCGAAGATGATTTATTTTCCGCAGGCTTTGTTTCTGACTTGCCCGAAGCGCTCATCCCGCCTGCTTCTATCGTATAGCTTAAATCCCCGGTAACACCTGTAAGTATCATTCCGAATTCCATATTTCCGCCTGCGGGGATAAGGGAATTGTAATCAACATTTGTGACGGTAAGTGTTCCATTCTTTACTTCGAAATTTCCGTTCCAGCCGCTGTCTAAAGTGCAGTCGCCGGTATTTATGCTTATCTTCCAGCCGTCAGCATCGGATGAGCTGCCGTTTATTATCTTCACGGCCATCTGGCGGCTTACGGGAGATTCACCCCAGCTTCCGGTCTCCGTGATCTCTGCGGAAAGACCGCCGCTTTCCTTAGCGGCATCCTTCTTATCAGCGCTCTTCGTATCCGCTTCCTTATCATCTGTTTTGGAAGCACCGGTATCTTTAGCGCCGGCTTTCTTATCATCTGCCTTTGTTTCAGCCCCTGCGGAAGTACCCTCGTTTTCTGCGCTTCCGGCATCCTCTCCTGCAGCATATTCGGCTTCAGGCGCTTCGTCTTTATCCTTCTTTCCGCCTATGATCAGTATACAGGCAAATATGATCACGCCAAGGAGCACTGTTCCGCTTATGCCCGCAATGAGTATCTTTTTTTCTTTTTCCATTTTGTAACCCCTTTGATATAAGATCCTTCGCTGCGCTCAGGATGACATTGTGCTGCCGGGATAGCATTGTCCTGCCAGGATGACATTGTGCTGCCGGATAGCATTGTCCTGCCAGGATGACATTGTGCTGCTAGGATGACATTGTGCTGCCGGGATGACAGACAGATCACACTGCCATAGCTTTATATTTCTTTCTGTTCTTTATTTTATCAAGCATCAGATAAAATGTGGGAAGTAATAAAAGCGTAAGCAGTGTTGACGCAAACAATCCTCCCACTATCACAACACCCATGCCCTGCATGGTCTCTGCATTCTTCGCCAGACCAAAGGCCACCGGAAGCATGGAAAGCTCCGTGGTAAGGGTGGTGATGAGTATGGGGCGCAGACGATCGCGTCCCGCATGCATCAGCGCTTCCCTGGCTTCTTCCCCCGCATCCCTGAACTGGTTTGCAGTATCTATGTATATGATACCGTTATTAACTACTATACCCGCAAGCATCAGCACACCCATAAGTGAAGTCATGGATATCTTGACATCCATTATGAGCAGCATCAGCACGGAACCTATCATTGCGAAAGGTATGCAGAGCATGATGAGCAGGGAATAGGTTACCGACTCAAACTGCATAGCCATTACCATGAATACCAGATACAGACCTACCACTATTGCCACACCTATGGCGGAGAATTCCTCCACCATCATTTCATCCTCTATGCTTTCAACATAGTTCGCGCCCTCGCCCAGATCAAGGGCATCAATGGAGGGCTGCAGATCAGCCATTATCACCTCATGATCCGCCTCTGTCATAAGAGCTGTCACCTCTGAGATATAGCGTCCGTTCATACGCTGTATGGTCTGTGAGCTCTGCTCAAAGCGGATATCCGCTATCTCCGTAAGAGGCACGCTTACTCCCGTGGGGCTCATGAGCGTCATTGACTGTACATCATCCAGATCACTGAAATACCCCTTGGGATATTCCACCTGGACATCATAGTTTTTCCCGTCTATGCTTACCTGTCCCGCCTTTGAACCGGTCATGGCTGCATATACCATCTGGGACACCTGCATCACCGAAAAGCCCTTCGACGCTGCCAGCTCGGGCTTTATATCAACCAGAGCCTTTGCCCTGTCCTTGTCGAGTGAAGTCGTGACAGCAAGCACACCCTTTGTATTCCTGAAAAGATCGGCAAGCCTGTTGTTTGCTTCTCTTAAGCCTTCCATATCATCTGCCGCTATGGTTATCACCTCACTGGCACCGCCGGAGGACAGACCGCCCATCATGGATGAACCCGAGCTCACTTCCACTTCACATATATCGGAAAATCCTGCCAGCTCGCTGTTCCATGTATCCGCGATAAGCTGTGTGGCTGTATCCACATCTTCTTTCTTGTAAGTCGTTATTGAAGCCTCTGCCGAATCCCGGTTAATATTCACACTGGTCTTCTCTGTCAGCCCCTTTTCGTTTATATAATCCTCAATCCTGCGAACCTCCGCATCCATGCTGTCCAGATCCATGTTCGGCCGGAAATTTATCTTGATATCGACTATACCTTCATCGGAAGCAGACATAAGCTCTGTTCCGAGGCCTGAAGCAAGAACCATTGAAATGATGAACATCGCCACCGCTGTCAGGGAAACCAGCTTCTTACGGTTCAGCATCCATCTGAGCACCTTCGTATAGCCGCCGGCTACCCAGTTTATAAAGCGGGTAACGGGATTGTTCTGCCTTTCCACCGGCTTGTAAACACTGAAGAAGAAGGGCACAAAGGTTATGGCCGATATTAAGGACGCAAGGAGCACAAACACTATGGTATAGCCCACTTCCTTAAACAGCTGTCCCGAAAGTCCCTTCATGACTGCAAGAGGAAGATATACCACCACCGTTGTAAGGGTGGAACCTATAACGGAATTCATGACAGTCTTCGAGCCGTAATATGCCGCATCCTTGAAGCCCATGCCCTCTTCCTGTTTTTTAAAGCATAGCTCTATGACCACCACCGCGTTATCCGTGATCATACCAATGGATATGACCAGGGAGTTCATTGAAACCACATCCAGGGATATGCCGAAGAAATACATGCATACCACAGCCGCAAGAAGGGATATGGGCATGGTGGTTCCCACTATGATGGAGCCCTTCAGATCCCCGAAGAAAAGGAATATGACGGCCATGGCAAGTGCCACGCCCTCTACCATTGTGACAGCCACGCTCTTTAATGTGGAGACTATCTCATCCGAAGCATCATAGGATATATCCACATGTACATCGGGATAATTCTCTTCGAATTCCTTAAGTATCCTTTTTACCTGCGAAGAAAGCGCAACCGCTGTAGCGGACTGCTTTTTCTTTATGCTCACATTTATCGTATTATTCCCATTGTATCTGGATACGGAAGAGCTCTCCGATATGCCGTAGCTCACATCCGCCACATCCTCAAGATGTATGGTCTGCCCCCTCGCCGTGGTAATGGGGATCTGTCTTATCTCTTCAAGTTCATTATAATGCACCTGAGTTTCCATATTTATGTGCTGGTTTCCATAGGCAAACGAACCGGCGGGCATCATGAAATTCATGGACTGTATGCCTGCCACCAGGGATGCGGAGGTAACTCCGTACTGCTGCATATATTCCGGCACCATACGTATCGCGATATAGCTCTCGTCACCGCCGTTCACCGTGATATCCGCAAGAGCCGAAGAACGGCGCAGCTGGGGTTCAAGAGTATCGTTGACAAGCTTTAACAGATCCAGATCCTCGGAATCCGAATAAAGTGACATTGAAAAATCATCTATTGAATCCATATCCATCTCAATGATGGTAGGCTTCCCCGCCGCATCCGGCAGTTCCGAGTCTATGGCATCCAGCTTGTTCCTTATGTCATTTATGGTGTCATCCATATTGACGCCGTAATCAAACTGCATCATCAGGAGACCGTAATTCTCACTTGACTGCGCCTGGGAACGCTTAAGACCGGAAAGAGTGGCGCAGGATTCCCTTATCTTTTCTATGAGATTCTCATCAACCTCTTCGGGAGATGCTCCGGTATAGGTCCCCACCACCACTACCATGGGAAGGCTCATATCCGGCATCAGCTTCAGATTCATATTCCTGACGGATATAATGGAAAAAAGCACCAGCCCCACCAGTGTGACAATGACCGTCACCGGTCTTTCTATGACGGCTTTTGTAAGTCTGTGCATGACTTATTCCTCCCCTGCAGCTTTTTCATTCACGGGAGTTCCGTCCTTTAAGGTGCTGCTCCACCCCGTTACAACCCTGTCACTTTCATTTATCCCATCCACGGATATAAGTCCATCCTGGCTGATACCCGTAGTAACATTGACACGCTTTGCCCTGCCTTCCTCTACGATAAAGAGAAATGCCTGCTCTCCGTCATAATAAATGCTGTCTCCCGGAACAGCCAGAGCATCCCTGTCCCTTCTGGATACGGTACGCACACTTACGTCTGAGCCGCTGGGCGGGAGCTTTCCCGGATCATCCGGCTGTGCTTCTATCTTATAAAGACCTGTCTGGGGATCGAGTACGTTGGATACGGATATTATCTTTCCCGGATAGCTCTCTCCTCCCTGTTCAAGCATAAGCTCCTGCCCGGTCTCCATCACACGTACGCTGCGTTCCGCCACATAAAATACCACCCTTGCAGGTTCATCGGATTCTATGATATATGCAGGCTGTGAAGGTGAAGCCATATTGTGGACGCTTACATTCTTTGCCGTGATAGTTCCGGAGACCGGTGCTTCCACGGTGTAATAGGAAAGCAGCATCTCCGCATTTTCAACCGCTGCCTCAGCCTGTGTGAGGCCGGCCTTTGTGGATTCCAGCTGTGCATCCGCACCCTTCACCTGCACATTCTGGGATTCCCTGAAGGTGCTTGAAGTATAATTGTCATAATCAGCCAGCTGCTGCTCAGCAAGAGCAAGAGCCTCTTCCGCGCTCTCAACCTGCCTTGCCGCCACCTGAGCGGCATTCCATGCAGCCTGCTTTCCTTCCTCCATCTGCTCTATGACATCATTCGTAAGTATCTTTTTATATTCGGGCTTTTTCTTGTTTTCGTATGCTTCATTCAGATCTTTTTCCGCCCTGTAGAAACTGTCTGTGGCAGTTCCTGCCTGAAGCCTTAAGGCTGTCAGATTATTCCTTGCGGTATCGACCTGCAGCTGCATCTGTGCGCGGGTCGTCCCCTGTGTATTCAGCGCATCCGCCGAAGATGTATGTGTAAGCGAATTGGAAGCCTTCTGGGCATCAAGACCTGCCTTTGCACTGCTCTCTCCGGCATTTGCCTGCTTAAGGCTTATAACAGCGGAGCTGTCATCCAGCTTAAAGAGCAGATCCCCTTCTGACACATGGTCGCCCACATCAAAATTGGTTTCCGTCACCTCGGCGCTCACCATGGGAAGCACCGTCACCGTGGAATCCACCGTCACCGTACCTATATATACGGATTCACTTGAAAGTGTCTTCCTTACAGGCTCACTCACGGTAACCGTGACTGCCGTATTGGCTATGCTTTCCTTATCAAGGGCACTCACCCCTTCTTCTTTTTTGCCACAGCCGGTAAACAGTAAAAGTGCAAGCAGCCCCGATGCAGTTATCCTTTTAATACATATCTTTTTCATAGTCACTCCTCATAAAAGCCTCTAACCGTTTAAAGTTAAATTTTACCTTTTTAGCCTGATAATGTCCATATTTTTGTGCAGGCACAGCACCCGCCTGACAGCCTTGTCACACAAAAAGACCGGAGTTTTTTCCTCCGGTCTTTAATATTTTACTTTAACTTCTTTCTCAGCCTGCCTTAGCTGCCTTGTATGCCTTTATCTCTTCCGTAAGCTTCGGAACGATCTTGTTAAGATCACCTACTATGCCGTAATCAGCCACATCAAAGATGGGAGCATCTTCATCCTTGTTTATTGCAACAATGATATCGGACTCTTCCATACCTGCCACATGCTGTATGGCTCCGGATATACCGATGGCAAAATAGATCTGGGGACGGACTGTCTTTCCCGTCTGTCCTACCTGCAGATCCTTAGGCTTCCAGCCTGCATCTACAACGGCCCTTGAGCAGGAAACGGTTCCGCCGAGAGCTGCGGCAAGATCATCAAGAAGGGCAAAATTCTCTGAAGAGCCTACCCCTCTTCCGCCGGATACAAGTATCTTCGCATCCATGATATCTGCCGTATCGGATACTGCCTTTACTATCTCCTTAATGGTCACATATCTGTTATTGGGCGTGAACCCGGGATTGTATTCAATGATCTCGGCAGCTGCGCCCTTCTTAGGCTCTATCTTCTGCATAACACCGGGACGGACTGTTGCCATCTGGGGACGATTGTCCGGGCATGCTATGGTAGCAATGGTATTGCCGCCGAATGCGGGACGCGTCATGAGCAGCTGATTGTGCTTTGACTCCTTGCCGGGAACCGGTGTGATAGGGAAATCACCGATCTCAAGCGATGTGCAGTCTGCAGTAAGACCTGTCTTTACCCTTGCAGATACTGTAGGACCCAGATCACGGCCTATAGCTGTAGCTCCCACGAGCATTATCTCAGGCTTATATTCATTGATAACGGATGCAAGGGCATGTGCATAAGGCTCTGTCCTGTAATCCTTAAGCTCGGGATCATCCACTACGATCACTCTGTCTGCGCCGTATTCCGCAAGGCTTCCGCAAAGATCCTTTACACCGGAACCTACAAGTACGGCCGTTACGTTTGTTCCGAGAGGCTCTGCCAGCTCGCGCGCCTTACCCAGCAGTTCATATGCTATGGGGCTTATCTCGTTATCTACCTGCTGCGCATAGATAAATACGCCCTTGTAATCTTCAAGATTCATATCCTTCTCCTCTCAATCTCAGATAGCATGCTTCTCATCAAGCTTGCCGATGATATACTTTACAGCATCCTCGGGTGAATCGGGTGTAACCTTCTCACCTGCGCCCTTGCGGACTTTGTCCGAAGCTTTCGCGATCTTTGTGGGAGAACCTGCAAGACCGAGGTTTGAATCATCCACATCCTTAAGATCATTTCTGCCCCAGGTGGTGATCTCCGCGTCAACGGCATCAAAGATACCGCCGGGAGTCATGTATCTGGGCTCGCCAAGCTCTGAAAGAGCTGTTACAAGACAGGGAAGAGAAGCTTCAAGCATCATATATCTGTCATCGAACTGTCTCTTTACGGTGACCTTCTTTGCTGCTTCATCAACCTCTAATTCCTCTGCATAGGAAATCACGGGAAGGCCGAGATGCTCTGCTATCTGGGGACCTACCTGTGCGGTATCACCATCGATGGCCTGACGTCCGGTAATGATAAGATCATATTCAAGATTTCTGAGCGCACCTGCGATGGTGGTTGATGTAGCCCAGGTATCAGCACCGCCGAGTACTCTGTCTGTTACGAGCACGCCCTTATCAGCTCCCATGGCAATAGCCTCACGAAGCACGTCAGCTGCCTTGGGAAGACCCATGGTAAGCACTGTTACCTCAGCGCCGTATTTATCCTTAAGCTTAAGAGCTGCCTCAAGACCCGCTTTGTCATCGGGATTCATGATGGCAAGCATCGCTGCTCTGTCAAGAGTTCCGTCCGGATTGAATTTCACTCCGCCCTTTGTATCCGGAACCTGTTTTACGCATACAACTACTTTCATATCTTCCAGACCTCCTACTTTAATAAACTTCCGGAGATAACCATGCGCTGAACTTCGCTGGTACCTTCGTAGATCTCTGTGATCTTTGCATCACGCATCATGCGCTCCACATCATATTCACGGATATATCCATATCCGCCGTGGAGCTGCACAGCCTTTGTGGTGACTTCCATTGCAACCTCGGCTGCATAAAGCTTAGCCATTGCTGCCTCTACG
Source organism: Lachnospiraceae bacterium (assembly GCA_017540265.1). GTDB lineage: Bacteria > Bacillota > Clostridia > Lachnospirales > Lachnospiraceae > NK4A136. Next base: position 50,347 of record JAFYBJ010000009.1, on the reverse strand, counting down.
GAATAGGAGATCTTGGGATTCTTTGTATACTCATCCTTTTTGCAGGCTGCGCTGTAAACCATGTACTGTGCCGCCTGAACCTTGGTTGCCATATTTGCAAGCTCAAACTGTGTATTCTGGAACTGCGCTATGGAACGGCCAAACTGCTTTCTCTCCTTCACGTATGCTATCGTGGTCTCAAGAGCGCCCTCTGCAAGTCCGAGTGCCTGCGCAGCTATACCGATACGGCCGCCGTCAAGCGTATGCATTGCTATATTGAAGCCCTTGCCCTGCTGTCCTAAGAGATTTCCCTTGGGAATCCTGCAGTCGGTGAAGATGAGCTCATAAGTTGAAGATCCGCGGATACCCATCTTATTTTCCTTTACGCCGAAGGAAAATCCGGGTGTGCCCTTTTCAACTATGAAGGCACTTATCTCCTTCATCATCTTTCCGCGCTTCTCGATCTTGCCTGTAACAGCAAATATCACATATACATCTGCTTCTTTTCCGTTTGTGATAAAGCACTTTGATCCGTTGAGCACCCACTCATCGCCGTCAAGAACAGCTTTTGTCTGCTGGCCCTGCGCATCGGTGCCCGCTCCGGGCTCTGTGAGACCGAAAGCTCCGAGCTTCTCGCCTTTTGCAAGAGGAATGAGATATTTCTCTTTCTGCTCGGGAGTTCCGAATGTCATTATGGGATCTGCACAAAGTGAAGTATGTGCAGAAAGGATAACGCCTGTGGTACCGCATACCTTTGAAAGCTCTTCAACTGCCATGGCATATGTGAGCACATCGCAGCCCTGTCCGCCCATCTCCTTGGGGATAGGTATGCCTAAGAAACCAAACTTTGCCATCTTGTCCACAGTCTCTCTGGGGAAACGCTCTTCCTCATCTGTCTGCTGTGCAAGAGGCTTTGCCTCATTGAGGGCGAATTCCCGAAAGAGGCTCCTTGCCATCTCATGCTTTTTATCTAATGTGAATTCCATTATCGATCTTCCTCCCGCTTTACTGCTTGTCAGTCGGAACTTTTCCGCCGTCTGCATAATTATAGAAACCGATACCTGTCTTTACGCCCAGCTTCTTTGCGCGCACCATCTTCTTAAGAAGAGGAGCAGGCCTGTATTTGGGATCGCCTGTCTCTTTGTAAAGAACTTCCATGATGGCAAGCACGATATCAAGACCTACATAATCACCAAGCTCAAGGGGACCCATGGGATGATTTGCGCCAAGCTTCATTGCCGTATCGATGCCTTCTATATCGGAAACACCCTCGGAGTAAACGAAAATACCTTCGTTGATAAGAGGAATGAGGATACGGTTTACAACAAAGCCGGGAGCCTCATTTACCTGTACGGGTGTCTTGCCGAGCTTTACTGATATATCCTTTACCTTCTCTACCACATCATCGGGTGTATTAGCGCCCTGTATAACTTCGATGAGTTTCATAACGGGAGCGGGATTGAAGAAATGCATTCCCACAACAGGCTTCTTTAAGCCTGCACCTATCTCCGTGATGGAAAGAGATGATGTATTGGATGCATAGATGCAATCCTCATTCTTTACGATATTCTCCTGAAGCTCCTTAAAGCAGTTCTTCTTGATATCCATTACTTCAAGGGCTGCCTCAACCACAAGATCCGCATCAACTGCGATCTCGTTGAGACCTGTCTTTATCTTGTTTGTGATGGCATCGGCTGCTGCCTGCTCCATCTTTCCCTTTGCTACTCTCTTATCAAGCCCCTTCTTTATCTTTGCAAGACCGCCGTCTGCAAATTCCTGCTTGATGTCGCAAAGATAAACTGTCTCCACCATTTCCGCAGATGCAAAAGTCTGTGCTATCCCGGAACCCATGGTGCCTGCGCCTATGACTGCTACTTTCATCCTGATCCTCCTTATATGTTATGATTGATTTTTTTATGCATTCTTAAAAGCAACATGCTTTACTTTTGCGGGATCGTCCTTCTTCCTTAAGAAATTCGCCATACCCTCTCTCTGATCCTCTGATTCGAAGCAGTCACCGAAGAGCTTCTCTTCTATCACTGCACCCTCATCTATGGATACCTGAAGACCTTCATTTATGGCTTTCTTTGAATTTCTTACGGCAATGGGAGCATTCTGTGCGATCACTGAAGCCATCTTAAGCGCCTCATCCATAAGCTCTGCTCCGGGATATACCGCATTTACAAGACCTATCCTCAAAGCCTCGTCAGCCTTGATATTCCTTGCCGTATATATCATCTGCTTTGCCATGCCTATGCCGACGATACGTGCAAGCCTCTGTGTTCCTCCAAAGCCGGGTGTTATGCCAAGCCCTGTCTCAGGCTGCCCGAATACTGCATTGTCAGATGCAAGCCTTATGTCGCAGCTCATCGATATCTCGCATCCGCCGCCCAAAGCAAAACCGTTTATTGCAGCTATAACGGGGATGGGGAACTTTTCTATCTTTAAGAAAAGATCGTTGCCCTTCTTTCCGAAAGCCTCACCCTCTGCCTTTGTAAGTGTGCTCATCTCACCTATATCCGCGCCTGCAACAAAGCTCTTGTCTCCGGCACCGGTAAGTACCAGGCAGCGTACCGTGCTTAAATCCACTGCATCAAAAGCTTCATTAAGTTCGTCAAGCACCTGTGAATTAAGTGCATTCAGAGCCTTCTCGCGGTTTATTGTAATGATGCCTACGGCATCCTTCTGCTCATATAAAACGAATTCCATTTATGTGTTCCTTTCTTTTGTTCAGTCTCTTGCAACTATTGTAGCGCAGCCCATGCCGCCTCCGATGCAGAGTGTGGCAAGACCCTTCTTCGCATCCGTATCCACCATCTCGTTAAGGAGTGTTACAAGGATACGCGCTCCGGAAGCACCTACGGGATGTCCGAGTGCTATTGCGCCGCCGCGGGGATTGAGCTGTCTGTCAACATCGATGCCCAGATCCTTTCCTACTGCGACAGACTGTGCAGCAAAAGCTTCGTTAGCTTCGATCACATCGAAATCCTCGATCTTGTAGCCTGTCTTTGCCATAACTTTCTTTGTGGCAGCTACGGGACCGATACCCATGATGGTGGGATCAACACCTGCAAGCGCACCGCCTACCCATGTAGCCATAGGTGTAACGCCGAATTCCTTTGCCTTTTCTTCTGTCATGAGTACCATTGCTGCAGCACCGTCGTTAATACCGGAAGCATTTCCTGCGGTAACATATCCGTCAGGATTTATCGCACGGAGCTTTGCAAGGCTCTCGGGAGTAACTCCCTCGCGGGGACCTTCATCGGTATCGAAGATTATGGTCTCTTTCTTTTTCTTTATCTCTACGGGAACTATCTCTTTCTTGAACAGACCCTCTGCTCTTGCCTTGCAGGCTTTGTTCTGGCTGTTTGCGGCAAATACGTCAAGCTCTTCCCTTGTAAGGTTCCACTGCTTTGCGATATTATCCGCAGTCTGTATCATGTGATAATCATTGAATGCATCCCAGAGAGCATCGTTTACCATGGTATCAACAAGTGCACCCTTGCTCTGGCTGGGCCATGTCATCCTGTATCCGTAACGGCCGTTCGGTATTGCATAAGGAGCCATGGACATGTTTTCCATACCGCCTGCCACGACCACATCAGCCTCTCCTGCATTTATCATCGCTGCAGCCATATTTACGCTGTTAAGACCTGAACCGCATACGACATTGATCGTTACCGCAGGAACTTCTATGGGAAGTCCTGCGCCTATAGAGGCCTGACGTGCCACATTCTGGCCGAGGCCGGCCTGTATAACGCATCCCATAAGTACTTCATCCACTTTGTCAGCAGGCACTCCCGCGCGGTTTAAGGCTTCCTTAATGACTATGGAGCCCAGTTTTGCTGCGGGTGTTGTGGAAAGACTGCCTCCCATTGTACCTATTGCAGTACGGCAGGCACCGGCGATCACGATTTTTTTAGACATTGTTTTTCCTCTCTTTCAGATATGATTTGAGATTTATAAAAAACACGCTGTATCTCAGACAGCGTGTTAATTCTAACATAGGAAAACCATAATTGCAATAAGTGTGACGCGGCTGAAAGCCTTATTTTATGCGGGTTTCAGGACTTTTTTTCTTGTAAGCGCTTTCATTTAAAGACCACTCTGAATATTTTTTCAAGCTGTCCTTCATAAGAGTATCTTTTCTTAACCAGCTCATATCCTGCAGCTGCAATGGCAGTCCTTTCATCCTCATGAGAAAGATAATAAGCAGCCTTTTCAAGAGCTTCAGCCGCATCCTTATACATCACGGCCTCTCTCCCCTCTTTAAACTCCTCTGCAAGCTCCGGGCAGTATGAGCTCATCACAAAAGCCCTGCAGCCCATAACATCCATGATACGCAGAGGAATCCCCGAGATATTCCCCCTGAAAATGGGACAGAGATTTATAAGCGACCCCTTAAATACCTCAGGCATCTGTTTTTCATAAGATACCTGGCCGTGCAGCTTTACATCCGGCAGCATGGACGCATATTCATTTATATCCTCGGAGGTAAATAAATGCGTGTCATATTTTTCCGAAAGCTTTTTAAGAAGAAGCAGCCGGTCTATATGCGTAACATAGCTTGCCACGGAATAAATAAGCTGCTTTCTGTTCGGACGAAGCTCCACACCCGGCTGGGCGGCATAAGTGCTGCATATCTCACCCGCCACACCGTCGGTGATGAATTCCGAAAGAAGATATTTATCCGGAGTCTTTAACTGTATATCGGAAAGAGTTTTAAAAAACTGCTGCTGCTCTTTGCTCATCTTTGTAAGGAGTACGGGAAGAGTCGATCTGTAAAGCCTCCCCACCAGAGATATCTGCATTTTTTCTGCAGGTGCTTTTATCCTGTCCCATTTATCCGTATCTACGGCAAGGGGCATATGATAGATATTATCAAGACCTTCATTCCTGTAATTCTTTACATCATCCATTGAAAAAAAGAATATCCTGTTGGTGGAATGATCCATATCCCTTAATGATTCAAGATTGGGAGGACTGTCATAGGACCAGGAGATATAAAGTACATCCTCTTCGTGGCAGACCCTTGCTATGAGCGGGAAAAAATTTGTTGTAAACACACAGTCAAAAGAGCCCTCCGAAAGAAGTTTTTTAAACTTCCTGCAGAAAGGCTCATTTTCATAGCGGTCTTCCGCCGCCGCCCCCACATCTTTTATGTGAAGGCAGCGGTGTCCGCATTCCTTTAATTTTCTTTCAAGGTCATCATCCGTATAAGACGGAAACCACGTATAAAGAAGTATGTTAAGGCCAACACCCGCCATACATATCACCCTTTTTCTTTCCTAACCTCTTCAAACATATCCGTTATCTCTTTAGACGGAGCCTTGGTGCATAAGCTTACTATCACTATGCATAAAAGGCTTACGGGGAAGCCCACAGCCAGGGAATAAAGCCCTGTCGACTTTCCTATGGTGATAAACCCTTCCGCTGTCTGTATCACAGGGATGTAATCCCATATGATGACCGTGAGCGCACCGCTCACAAGGCCTGCAACCGCGCCCTGGAGATTTGTTCTCTTCCAGAAGAGCGAGCAGAGTACAAGAGGGCCGAAAGCGGCGCCCAGACCTGCCCAGGCATCTGATACAAGACCCATTACGGAGCTGTTCGGATCCATTGCTATGATATAAGCTACGATCGCAATTACTACAATGGTTATACGGCTTATGCGCAATACCTTTTTATCTTCCGCATCTTTATTTATTACGCCCTTATATATATCCTCGGCAATAGCGGAAGCGGAAACAAGGAGCTGTGAATCGGCCGTGCTCATTATCGCCGCAAGTATGCCGCACTGGAATATACCTGCAACAAGCGGCGCATTTATCCTGTTTATGAATACCTCGTCGATCATCTCAATGAACACTCTTTCGCTGCCTGTTTTCTCTATAAGTACGGGATCCATAAATGCCCTTCCCACAACACCGATGACACATGCCATGAAAAGCGATATCGCAACCCATATTATCGCCACCGCCTTGGACTTGTTCATTTCCTTATCGCTCTTTACAGCCATAAAACGTACAAGTATATGAGGCATTCCGAAATATCCGAGTCCCCATGCAAAACCGGAAATGATGTGCGCTGCATCCGCGCCGGTAAAAGGATTGATAAATGAGGATGCATTCTCAACACCTGCAGCAGAAAGTCCCTGTGTCAGCTCTGTACCGTCTCCGTTCATAATGCATATAGCAACAACGGGCACGCTCACCAGTGCTATAAGCATCAGTGTTCCCTGTATGAAATCCGTGGTACATACGGCAAGGAAGCCTCCGAGAAAGGTATAGAGCAGTATGACCACAGCACCTATTGTCATGGCTAAAAGATAATTGTCCATGGCAAATACAGTACTGAAAAGCTTTCCGCCGGATGCAAAAGCCGAAGCGCAGTAAACCGTAAAGAAAAGTGCAATGATAACGGAAGATACCGTCATCAGTATCTTCTTCTTATCGCCAAAGCGGTTTTCAAAAAAGATAGGCAGGGTTACCGCATTTCCGGCCTTTATCGTATAACGCCTTAAGGGTGATGCGACTATCAGCCAGTTTAATACCGTTCCGACAAAAAGTCCTATTGCTGTCCATCCGTCACCGGATATGCCGGATAAGAATATGGCTCCGGGAAGTCCCATGAGCAGCCATCCGCTCATATCCGAAGCCTGGGCGGAGAGTGCCGCCACAAAGCCTCCTAAAGACCTTCCTCCGAGGAAATAATCCTCGGCATTCTGATTCTTCTTTGAAAATACGGCGCCTATCGCCACCATCATTGCCAGATAGAGCGCAAACGCCACCATGATCCACATTGTTGAATTCATAGGTTCCTCCCGTTTTCGTCTTGTAAAATAACAGAAGAGATTATAAACTGTTAATACTTGTGCGTCAAACAGGAGGTAGTTTTTCATGTGGATAGCTGACGGCTGGAAAGATTATGAGGTATTGGACTGTTCGGACGGTGAAAAGCTGGAACGCTGGGGAGATTATATCCTCGTTCGTCCCGATCCCCAGGTGATATGGGACACTCCGAAAAAAAATACCGGCTGGAAAAAAAATAACGGTCACTACCACAGGTCCCGCTCGGGCGGAGGCGAATGGGAGTTCCATGACCTTCCAAAGGAATGGTGCATATCCTATGAGCTCTCACCGGCAGGGCAGACGCTTAATTTCAACTTAAAACCCTTTGCCTTTAAGCACACCGGCATATTCCCCGAGCAGGCGGCAAACTGGGAATGGTGTTCCGCCATAATAAAAAAAGCAGCTCAAAGCTCCACCGAACGTCCAAAGGTTCTCAATCTCTTTGCCTATACAGGCGGAGCGACCATAGCCGCTGCAGCCTCCGGAGCCTTTGTGACCCATGTGGATGCCGCAAAGGGCATGACCGGCTGGGCCAAAGAAAATGCTCTTTCTTCAGATATCCCCGGAGACCGCATACGCTGGATAGTTGACGACTGCATGAAATTCGTGGAGAAAGAGATACGGCGCCAAAAGACCTATGACGCCATACTCATGGATCCTCCCTCATACGGAAGAGGTCCCGACGGAGAGATATGGAAGATAGAGGAAGCAGTATATCCTCTCATAAAAAAAGCAGCCTCCCTGCTTTCGGAGAAACCGCTTTTCTTTCTTGTAAATTCATATACCACAGGCTTACAGCCCGGCGTACTTTCATATATGCTGGATACAGCCCTTGTTCCCGAACATGGCGGCCGCGCCCAAAGCGATGAGCTGGGGCTTCCCGTAAAAGGTTCAAAAACACTTGCCCTCCCCTGCGGCGCATGCGGGCGCTGGATCCCGGGGTAAGACTTTTACCTGAATATCACCGTGAAGCTTATCTCTTTAGAAGCTTTGTCATAGCTTACCTGTATCCTTGCTCCGAGCTTTACTACCAGCTCGGAGGCTATGGATAAGCCTATTCCAAAGCCCTTTTTCTTTGAATTATGGGATTCATCTTCCCTGTAGAATCTCTCAAAGAATTTCTTATAATCAACACCCTCGCCGTCTTTATAGCTGTTTGTCACCACAAGCTTTGCTCCCGTTGTACCCTTCTTTGTGAGCTTGCCCTGAGGCTTAAAGCTTACAGCCACTCTTCCGCCGTCATCACAGTACTTTGCCGCATTATCAAGAAGTATCGAAGCTATTTCCTGAAGTCCCCTCTGGTCACTCCTTATCTTTACGTCATCTGCTATGTCTGTCTCATATTTCTTTCCGGAACCTTCTACCACGGGTGCAAAATTTTCTGCCTGATCCTTTATTATCCCGGATGCTTCCACCTCTGAAAGAACCAGCTCATCCTTTTCATCAAGCTTTGAGAGCGTTACAAGATTTGATATGAGGGCAGACATATTTTTTATCTGCCTTACGTTTGATTCCGTCCACTTGTTTTTACCGCCTGTCATCTCTATCATTTCGGTATTTGCGGAGATCACCGTAAGCGGTGTCTTAAGCTCATGACTCGCATTTGTGATAAACCTTTTCTGTCTTTCCTGGTTTTTTATAAACGGTTCCATCACACGCTTTGAGAGCAGTATGAATATGAGTGTAAAAGCAAGAAGTATACTGCCGCTTACTATCAGTATGTAGGAGTATATCTGCTGTATCATCAGATATCTTGAAGTGGCATCAATGAAAACATAAAGAGTCGAGCCGTCTTCCCTCTGTCTGCTGCCGTAATAATAAACATTTTCCTGATAATGATATCTTCCGGCATCGGGGTCGGAATCCATTTTCAGGATCCGCTCCATCATATCCTTAAGCCTGAGTCTTTCCCTGCCCGTCAAATTGCTGTCGCCGTATATTTCCTTTGCTATATCTCCGGCTTCCCTGCTGTCTACGGACAATATATTTTTTGTATTTATCTCGGATATCCTGCCCTCGGCATCAGTTGTCACGGAAAAATATCTTGTCTCAAACTGTATCTCTCCCGTGATCTGCATCATGTTGTCCTTAAATACTATACGCCTCTCCGGCATCTCCCCGTTATTATCAAGGAGCACTTCCATAAGGCTGCTTATCTGCGTTTCAAAGACATTATCCGTAAGAAAATAAACAAGGGTTATGACTACAGTCATACATATGAGCAGAGCCAGAGCCGCAAGGGATACAAATGTCACACGAAGCTTTGCGTACATATCAGCCCTTTCCTCCGGTAAGTCTGTAGCCGCCGCCCTTTTCTCCCTCTATCGTAAGTTTTGCACCAATGGAACGAAGTTTATTTCTCAGAAAAGAAACGTATACCCATACTGCTTCCTCATCTGCATTCTCATCATTTTTCCAGTATTTCTCATAAAGCTCCGACGTGGAAAATTCCTTCTCAGGATTACTCATAAACAGTTCCATGAGCCTGCTCTCCTTTGCGGCAAGGCTTATGGAATTATGACAGGAAAGCTCCTCTTTTTCCGTATCCAGTGTAACATTATCAAGTGTAAGCTGTCTGGGCGCATGTTCCCTGCTCCTTCTTGTCATGGCTCTTACCCTTGCTAAAAGCTCTCCAAGCGCAAAGGGTTTGGTGAGATAATCATCAGCCCCTGCATCAAGACCTTCTATCCTGTCATCCACTTCTGTCTTTGCGGTAAGAAAAAGGACCGGCGTGTCGTTGCCCGAAGCACGAAGCTCCTTCACTGCCGTTATTCCATCCTTTACGGGCATCATGATATCCGATATGATCACATCAAAAGACTCTTCCGTGACAGCTTTAAGCAGCTCATCACCGTTATCGGCTGTCCTTACGGAATATCCGCCTGCCTCCAGTACATCCTTTATTACTTCCCTTAAATCCTCTTCATCTTCAGCAGCAAGTATCTTCATCCCTATACCTCAGTCATTTACATTGCTTTTATCAAGTCTTTTATTGTCTGCATGGAAACATCACAGGAAGCAAGTTCATCCGCGCAGCGCTTAAGCTCCGACGCTATCATTTCCGTGTTCTTTATATTTTTCTTGTATCTTAATTCATGCTCCAGGGCCGCCCAGGTATCCATCGCTATGGTGCGAAGCTGCACCTCTATGAAATATTTTCCCGGATGATTACCGTCCACATCCGCATTTTCATCCGGCACCTCAACTATCATATGGTAGCTGCGGTAACCGTTTGGCTTCGCCTCCCTTATATAATCCTTTTCCCTGATAACCTTCACGCAGCCCATATTTCTTATAAGCTCCGCATTTTTAAATATATCATCCACAAAGAGACATACAACGCGCACTCCTATGGAATCATGTATGACCTTAAGCGCATTGTGCGGCGTAAGCTCAAGACCGTCCGCCAGGCATTTCTTCTCCATGCTCTCTTCGGATTTTATCCTGGTCTCAAGATGCTCGTAGGTTTTTTCTCCGGTAACAGCACGCAGTTCCTCCGCCGCCTTTTCAAAAGCTTCGGTAAAACGTGACGCCACTATCTCAAGTCTTTCCTCAAATCCTCCGTAAAGCTGCATATAAAAATTCCTTTCCTGGGAGTTAATATCCTACAGTATATGTCCGATATAATAACAGTAAGCTTTATTATAATTATATGATGTTAGGGTCAATTGAGTATTCAACATACATGATGCCCCCGGATTGCTCCGTTGCTTCGCAACTCCCGCAATCCTGTGAACATTCGCAATTCGCTGAAATGCTTGCTACGCAAGCATTTCGCTACTTGCTCATGTTCGGGCGGGTCCCAAACTCAGAAAGCGTTTCATGCAAGCATGACCGCTTTCTGAGCTTTTGACCCTAGCATCATTATATAATATAATTTATTAAAAAAGTGTTAAATCATAAAACAGGAGGGAAAGAAAATGGCAGGATCATATCTTACAGATGAAGAAAGAGCAAAGATAGGAAATGCAGAGGGCGCTGAACTCACACTTGTTCTCTACACACATGCTGTCAGGATTGCGGCACTGGGAAAGGATGCCTTCGCATCCGGTGATACAGAAGAAGGAAAAGGCTGCTGTGATCATCTTATAAAAGTGATCGATCTGCTCCTTGCTTCCCTTGATATGAACTACTCCACGGCAAAAGATTTTGAGCGTATGTATAATTACATGAAAGGCCGTCTGACCGATGCAGGTAACGCCGAAAGCAAGACAGCCGGGGATATATTGGCCGAGACCACGGATCACTTTACATCCATAAAAGAAAACTGGGAGAAGGTAATGAAGGCAGCCTGAAAAGATCAGTTTTCGATCTTCAGATCGGAATCTGCCAGATAGTTTTCTATATCGTTTCTTATGGAGAGGAATGCGCCGGCTACACGGGGATCAAACTGTGTGCCCGAACATTCCTCTATTATATTAAATGCCCTGTCCAGAGGAAAAGCTTCCTTGTAGCAGCGCCTGCTCACCAGCGCATCAAACACATCCGCAACAGCCATGACCCTTGCGCATAAAGGAATCTCTTCTCCCCTTTTTCCCTCGGGATATCCCTTACCGTCCCATCTTTCGTGATGATACATGGCAACATCATGAGCGACCTCCAGATATTCCGGTTCCTCCACCTCACCCATGATGTCATATATGATCTGGCCTCCGTAGGCAGCATGACCTTTCATGATGTCATACTCCCATGATTCGTATTTACCGGGCTTGTTTAATATCTGATCGGGTATCTTGATCTTTCCCACGTCATGCAAAGGCGCCGCTTTTATAAAACGATCCCTTACCTCCTCCGTAAGCTCGGGAAACATGTTTTCCTCCATAAGCTTATCGGCGATACGTCTTACATATTCACTTGTCCTCATTACATGCTCGCCGGTATCAGTATCCCTGCTCTCTATGAGATTGGCAAGACTCACTATTATATGTTCCTGAATACCAAGAAGCCTTTCCGCATGCTCCGCTTCTTCTTTTTCATGGGTATCAACTATTTTTCTTCCGCCTCCGGCAACGGCACTTATGCCTATTATGCAGGACAATAATACCATTACTATCGTGAGTATCTGCATAAATCCCAGATCCGCGATATCGTTTGAAAAATCAAGTCTCGCAGCTCTTGTGGACGCCTCCACCCTCCCGGACAGTTCCTCAAGATCGGCATTACAGCCTTCCACATAAGGCATCAGTTCCTCCCTGATATATATATCGGAAACCTCTCCTGCGCCCTTCTTTCCCAGGTCAAATACTATCCGTAATTTACTGTAAAAACCAAAATAATTCTTCGCGGCGCTGTGGATCATTTCTTTTTCCTTCGGGCTCTCAACGCTTTCGCCTAAGCTGTTTATTGCCTCTCTGATCCGTATATCAAGATCCTCTATATTCTCCCTGGCAGAATTTTTAACAGACTCATCATCCGAAAGCGCATAAGAAGAAAGAATATATTCCATGAAATATATATCCGAGCGTATCCTCTCTATATTCTCTTCGATGATGATATTCTTTTCGGTATCTCCCGAATAGGCTGATGTGATGCTGTTTGTCCTTGCCACAAGAAAGATCATGCCTGCAAGACTTAGTATACAGGCCATGATCTGGATCAGAAGAAGTCTTTTTGTGATCTCTCTCATTTGGATGGATCCGCCGTTATGGCAGATACGGTATCATCCAAAAGTGTCTGAAGATCAAGTCCGTCGGGATTTCCCGTGCAGATCACGTTCCCAAAGCTTACCATGGGCTCCCAGTATGAATTGTTTATATTCTGAAGCTTTGCATAGGGTGCCTGCTCCGAAAGTGCCTTTATGGCAGGCGCTCCCTGCACCTCCTCTGAAGCAGCTGCATAAGTATCCGAAGGGCCCTCTCCCGTCGCGGCAAAACGTTCTAACTGCCTGTCCCCTCCTGTTATATATGCCGCAAGTTTATGTGAGGCATTCTTATTTTTACTGCCTGAGCTTACGCCCACAAGCTTATAACCGGCAAAACTGCCCATCTGCAGGCTCTTTCCCGCGACAGTATATTCAGGCAGCTTTGCTGCCGCATAACCGTCCCCGAAAGCGGCTTCCACCACAGGCACATTCCATGTACCGTTTATGCCGGCGATCACAGAACCGTCTTCCACGCCCTTCTGAAAATCCTCATCGCTTCCACATTTAAAACCGGGATGTGAAGCTATAGCCAGGACAGCTTCCGCCACCTGTACTCCGGTAACTTCACCGTCAGTCCTGTTGAAATCACATTCGTTGATCCCTTCTTCATTCATCTGCACACTCATACCGGCGCCCGCAAAGAAGGAATACATATACCATCCGCTGGTCATATCCATCATCACATATTTGTCATTGGCTGCCGCTATCTCAAGCATCTTGTCCAGACTCTTCACATCCTCTTCGGTAAAATAGGATGAATCATAAAACATAAAATAACCGTTGCTTGCCGTCATGGGATAGGCATAGAGTTTCCCTTCATACATAGCGCTCTGCACGGCAGCGCTTTCCTCTCCTCCGTTTGCCTCTGTCACGGCCTCTTTCCCTTCAGTGATCTCTGAAAGCATGCCTGCTCTTGCAAGATCGGCCAGCTGGTCGTTCGGAAAACAAAAAACGTCCGCCGCACCGGCAGGATTTCCAAGTACCGTATCCTTCAGGGTATCTTCGTCTTCTATTCCGACAGTAACATTTATATCCTTATTCTCAGCCATAAAAGCCTCTGCCTGTCCCTGCAGAAGCTCAGTGCTCTGCCTTCCTCCCCAGAGGGTAAGCTCGGCAGGTTCAGCCCTTCCGCAGCCCGAAAGAAAAAGGATCCCTGCAGAAAAAGCAAAAAAACTCCGCACCTTCATTATCTATCCCTCTTCCTCATATCTTCCATCGTTTTTATCCTGTGTATGACATCCGACATCAGCATCAGCACATAGGCATCATCAACCGCCCACTGTTTCATCGCCTCGGAATTATAAACAAATATTGCCCCCGGATTCCCTTCCTCATCCTTTATGACAGAGAAGATCCCCTCTCTGCCTTTTCTCCTTTTAAGCCATCTGCAGAGCCTGGGATGCTCTTTCTTTGATCTTCCTATCATCGGATCCGAAGCATAAGTCCACGTATTTTCCGATGAAGGATCCTCCATGATGCCCTTTAAAAGCCATTCAGGGAAAGGCACATCCTTTTTTTCTCCAGTACAATATACACACTTTCTGCTCTTCCCGGAATAAATGGCAAAATAATCAAGCTGGAATTCATCCCTTAAGCGATCAACAACCTCCGGCAGGGCATCCATTCCTTTTTTAAAGAGCAGGTCTGTATTATCCCTTACAGCAAGGGTTATACGCTCCATATAATTTTTTGAATAGCTGAAAGCCTTCGTATTTCCGGGGATCACGTAATTTGCGTGCATCTCCTCGCGGTAGATGATATATCTGTTACGCCCCTTACCCTTTGCAATATAAAGAGCCTTGTCAGCAAGAGCAAAAAGCTCGTCGTAACCGCCCGGATTCAGGGGAGAAGATATGACACCGGCAGAGATCGTTACCTTAAGTCCCGGCATAAGACGTTCAGAGGCCTCCGGAAGGCCAACGAGCAGCTTCTCAAGCACTCCTCTCACTTCATATTCACCGGCATCATCCAGACAAAAGAAAAATTCATCACCGCCGAAACGCCCTGCCATTCCCGCATTCCCTACTGACTCTTCAAGAAGCCTTGCCATCTCCAGAAGGATCTTATCTCCGAATGCATGTCCGTAGGAATCATTTACCGCCTTAAAATCATCCACATCAAGTATGGCCAGCCAGGTACATTTCTTCGGCGTGATCAGCTGCAACGTCTTCCGGCTGTAATCCTCAATGGCCGCCTTATTAAGAAGACCCGTTCCGGGATCCCTGTCAGAATCTCTTTTATATATCCTTGTGTCACCTATTATTTTCTTCAAATGCAGTTTCCCTCTCCGGATCTGACATGATCAGATAAACAAAACACCACTTTCGATTATACTATATAACATGCTCTGTAAACAAGTAATTTATGAGGTGAGCAGCCCCGTTATCTCTATCCTGCCACCGTAGGAAGCGGGATTTCTGTATATCGTTACGGTATGTTCAGCTCTTTTATCCGAGGTATATATCTCAACATCCGCCGCCACCAGTTCCACCCTCGTCCTTCCGTTTAAGGTGGCTTTATAAACGCCGTCCACATATACATCAAAAAGCGCCATGTCTGCCCTTCCTCTCTGAATATAAGAGATCCCAAGATTGGCAAATTCAGCTTTAAAACTTATGCCGCCGTTTCCCGCAAGCGAAGTATAGCCTTCCTTAAAAGCCCAGTTATCCGTACCGTATGTAAAACTCCCTTTCTGTTCTGCATAAAGCTCATCTCCGTGGAGAAACCGTGCCCTGTCGTAATTACCCGGAGTAAAAGCCTTCGGAAGCTCCCATGTATCTTCGGTATCGGTAATAAGATCGGCATTTTCATACACTTCGTTTAAATATCTCCATAAGAGCTCACCTATCATTGCATGTCCCATTACCGACGGATGCAGCCTGTCTCCGGAAAGATCCCCTGCGCTGTATCTGCCATCCGCCATCATGCGTTTCATTGCATCGGCGTATGAAAGCATGGGAAGCCTGTAATAATCTCCCGTTTTTTTATGTGTGATCATAGCAGAGGTTCCATCCGTCTCCGCCATAAAAAGAAGTATCACGGCAGGGGAATTCTCCATGGAAAGAATATTTCTGACCAGATGCTCATAGCTTTTTTCATGAACCAGATCATTTTTATCGTTGACCGAATATTCGACTACCACCAGATCAGGCTTCTCATGGAGCAGATCCTCATATGCCCTGTGAAGTCCGAGATATGAATCTGTTCCCGCGATCCCGGCATTTACGTTTTTAATGCTGATATCCGGGTAATAGCTTTTCCACCAGTCAAAAAAAATATTCGCATAATATTGGGGATCTTCCACCTTTTTATCAAGACGGCCCTCGGCAGCCACTCCCTGTGTTATGGAACCGCCTATAAGGCCTATGGTCAGATCCTCTCCTCTTTCGGCTTTTTTCATTACCGACGCCAGCCTGTGAAGATCCGCATCCTTTGTATAAGACAAAGCTGCGCTGTAACCCGCATCCGTAATAAAATGTGTAGGCTGGGGGATAAATCTCTTTTTTTCAACCGTATCTCCGGACACTGCCTGTGCATCGGAAACACTTTCCGGGATATCCTCCTTAAGATCCGTAAGTATCTTTTCTGCTTCCTCCAGGCGGGCCTCATCCTCTGAAACGGTATTATCAGAAATTGCATCAGAAGAAACGGCAGACGAGGCGGAAGCATCCGCCCATTCTGCCGTGCCATTTCCTGAAGTGTACTGCTCACCGCATGCAGTAAGCATTACGGAAAGCAGCGCCAATACTATATATATTACTGTCTGTTGTAATTTATGAGACATCCCTTCAGGATTATCTCCCTTTCCTTATCTGTAAGGCTTCCAAGCTTTAAAGAGAATTCCTTCATGCTTCCGTCACTGCCTATAGCATAAGCCTTTATATCTTCCGCCTTATCTTCAACCTCTGCCCTGATCCCCGGAAGGTAGATATAGTCAAGGTTCTTAAAAGGAAGCCCGCCCTCCGGAATAAGGAAGGGAAGCATACCCCAGTTTATGAGATTTGAACGATAGCGCTTTGTTGCATATTCGTTCGCTATATTTGCCCAGCCTCCGAGTACCTTCTGGCAGGAAGCAGCCTGTTCTCTGGCAGAACCATCTCCGGGCTTTACCGCAAATATGGTGGAACCCACTCCGAGACTCTTAACATCAAAGGATGCATCAAAAGCCTTTACCGCATCTATAACTGAAGCTATCTCAGCATATCCGGTCACGGGATCCTTTCCTTCCTCTATGGCCTTCTGCGCCTTCTGAACTTCCTTTGCCCTTCCTACATACTCGGGATCCTTTCTGGAAAGTGTAAACTCGGCAAGGCCAAGGGGGTTGGATCTGTATGAGCTGGTCTCACCCGAAGGTATCAGCTCATCGGTAGTTGTAACGGGATCATGTATCTCAGAAACCACTTTAAGTATCATATTCTCCGGAAGAGGACTCATTGCGGGCCAGTCCTTGATATTGGGCCCGAGCCTTATCTCTGCTGAAGGATCTGCAACGCCCTTTGAATCAAATACTCTTCTGTCATATATAGTCTTGTCAAAGCTGTATTTATATCTGCCTATCTTATCCGGAAGCTCTGTTGCAGCGGTAAGTATACCCTTATTTGCCGCAGTGGCCGCGATCGATCTTGCATCCATAAGAGCAACCGATGCTATCTGGCCGCTCTGTATCTTTGAACCTTCCCTGTTGGGGAAATTTCTTGTGGAATGCCTTATCGAAAGCTCTCCGTTTGCCGGTGTATCTCCGGCTCCGAAGCAGGGACCGCAGAAGGCTGTCTTTAATATGGCGCCGGTTGAAAGGATCTTTGCGGCGCAGCCGTTCCTTATAAGTTCCATGTATACAGGTACTGAAGCAGGATAAACACTGAGACCGAACACATCGTCTCCCACGCTTGCACCTTCGAGTATATCCGCAGCGGCGCATATATTCTCAAATCCGCCGCCGGCGCAGCCTGCTATGATACCCTGATCAACCAAAAGCTTCCCGCCTTTTATCTTATTTCTGAGATTGAATTCAACTTTATCGCCGAAGGAAACCTTTGCCCTTGCTTCGCAGTCGGCAAGTATATCCTCGAGATTTGAATTAAGTTCATCTATCGTATATGTATTTGAAGGATGGAAAGGAAGCGCGATCATGGGCTTGACCGCTGAAAGATCCACCTCTATCACGCCGTCATAATATGCGATATCCGAAGGCTTAAGTTCCTTATGGTCCCCGCCTCTCCCGTGTATCTCATAGAATTCCTTTATCTCATCATCTGTCTGCCATATGGAGGAAAGGCAGGTGGTCTCGGTGGTCATCACATCCACACCTATTCGGAAATCCGCGGAAAGTTTTTCAACACCGGGACCTACAAATTCCATTACCTTGTTCTTCACATATCCGTTCTTGAATACAGCACCTATGATGGCAAGAGCCACGTCCTGGGGGCCTACTCCCTTTGCAGGTTCGCCCTTCATATATACTGCCACCACTTCGGGCATATCTATATCATAAGTCTGTGAGAGCAGTTGTTTTACAAGCTCGGGTCCGCCTTCGCCTACAGCCATGGTTCCAAGAGCTCCGTATCTGGTATGAGAATCGGAACCGAGGATCATACCTCCGCCTGTTGCAAGCATCTCCCTTGCATACTGGTGTATGACAGCCATATGAGGCGGAACATATACACCGCCGTATTTCTTCGCACAGGAAAGACCGAAAAGATGATCGTCCTCATTTATGGTCCCGCCCACGGCGCACAGCGAATTATGGCAGTTTGTCAGCACATAGGGAACCGGAAATCTGGTAAGTCCCGATGCCCTTGCAGTCTGTATTATGCCTACAAAAGTTATATCATGACTTGTGAGCTTATCAAATTTGATATTAAGCTTCTTATCATCACCCGATCTGTTATGCGCATGAAGTATGTCCCATGCTATAGTGCCCTTTGCAGCTTCTTCCCTTGTGACCGCTTTCCCGGTCTTTTCCTTAAGTTCACCCTCATCCGTTACAAGCCCGGTGCCGTTTACAAGATAAGCACCTCCGTCGTAAAGCTTTACCATCTTTGTATTCTCCTCTTCCTGCAAGTTGTATGATTTCCCTTGTCGCTTCCTATAATAGATGACATACGAGAATCTTATTTTACCACAAACGCTGTTATGATGCCTCTTTTATTGTGGTACTGCTTCAAATACTATCACGCTGCGTTCCTTTACGCGATAATGCAGACCGTCATATCCGCCCGGTTTTTCAACCGACAGGCTTTCATAGAAATCACATGCAAGAGGATCCTCTTCATAAGTATCAATGATCCTCTTCCACTTAAATGATTCCGGGAGCCCGGGAAGACATATATCAAGCGGTTCCCAGTAAGTATTAACTGCAAGGTATACTGCCTGTTCCTTACCGTCCCTCTCATTCTTTCCGGCAAACATCACCCCTGCATAATGGGAAAAATCCATAAAATCATTTTTCCAGCACTCCGTATCATGAGCACTCATATCAGGGAAATTAAATGCCCCTTCTTTACAGCATTTCCTTATACAGTCATGCTCTTTTCTGAAACGTATGAGGAATCTGAAAAACTCGAAAAGATCCGCATTCACCGAAAGATTTTCCCAGTTAAGCCAGGATATGAAATTATCCTGACAATAGGCATTATTGTTTCCTCCCTGGGAATTACCGAACTCATCCCCCATGTAAAACATGGGAGTCCCTCTGGATAAGAGCAGTACCGCCGCCGCATTTTTCACCATCCGTTTTCTGAGACGGTTTATCTCCGGATCGGAGGTCTCACCCTCAACGCCGCAATTCCAGCTGCGGTTGTCATCCGCTCCGTCGGTATTATCCCAGTTGTTCTCCTCATTATGCTTATGATCATAGGTGTAGAGATCATGCAGGGTAAAACCGTCATGGCAGTCTATAAAATTCACGGAAGCATTTGCGCCTCTTATCTCCGGCATGTATATGTCAGGCGATCCCATTATCCTGTTAACGGCCGCCTTTGCAAAACCGTTATCGCCCTTTAAAAAGGATCTCATATCATCCCTGTATCTGCCGTTCCACTCACTCCAGCGGTTCCATGACGGGAATGTGCCCACCTGATAGAGGCCTCCCGCATCCCAGGCCTCGGCAATAAGCTTTACGCTTCCAAGTATGGGATCAAAAGCAAGGCTCTGAAGGAGCGGCGGCTTGCTCATGGGTGAACCGTCTTCGTTTCGTCCAAGTATGGTCGCCAGATCGAAGCGGAAACCGTCCACATGGTATACCGTTACCCAGTAACGCAGACAGTCCATTATGAAGTGCTGGACTATGGGATGATTACAGTTAAGCGTATTGCCGCAGCCGCTGAAATTATAATATTCACCGTCTTTTGTCAGCATATAATAGATATTGTTATCTATTCCCTTTAAAGAGAATACCGGTCCCCTGTCATCGCCCTCAGCAGTATGGTTAAAGACTACATCCAGGAACACGTCCATGCCTCTTTCATGGCAGGATCTTATTAACCTCTTTAATTCGCTGCCTTCCCTGTTATATTCAAGAGAAGCGGTGTAGCCCGTATTCGGAGCAAAAAAACATACCGTATTGTAACCCCAGTAATCTATGAGCTCCCTTCCGTAAAAATCCCTGTGGGGAAGCGTCTCATCAAATTCAAAGACCGGCATAAGCTCTATCGCGTTTACTCCGAGCCTTTCGAGATAATCGAGTTTTTCCGTTATTCCCGCAAAGGTTCCGTGATGCTCCACTCCGGAAGATCCAGCCTGTGTAAAGCCTCTTACATGCATCTCGTAGATGATCAGATCCTCCATCTGATTCTTTGAATTTCCCTGCACGCCCCAGTCAAAATCATTCCTTACCACACGTCCCCTGTATACGCCTTCGCTGCGTTTTCCCTTTCCCCACTCGCTCTGACCGGTTACGGCTCTCGCGTAAGGGTCTAACAGTATCTTTTCCCTGTTAAAAATGAGACCGGCTTTCTTATCGTAAGGTCCGTCCATTCTGTAGGCATATTCAAACTCTTCTATGTCCAGATCAAATACGATCATGGACCACACATTGCCTATGCGGTAGTTTTCCGGGAAAGGAAGAACCACATAAGGTTCTTTTTCGCCTCTTTTAAACAGGAGCAGCTCACAGTAGTCCGCCTGATTGGAAGCAATGGTAAAGTTTACTCCGCCGGCAGGTATGGCTGTTGCACCGTTTAATTCATATAGTCCTGGCCTTACATCAAAACCGCATATCTTATCGTAAGGTCTCATATGTATATTGCCGTAAATCGAAGCAGCCGCAGGAACGGAGACCATGGACTCTGCTGTTTTTAATATAGATCTGGCCTGCTGCGCTGCATTCTCTTTTTTTGATGTTTTTTTTGTTGTCTTCCCTGCCATTTTACTCCTGCTCCTTATAGAGCCTGTATTTCATCTCAGCTATCTGCCAGTCGCTTTCATTATCTATATCCTGAACCATCCTCTCATCCATTATAAGAGGAGCATAGCTGTCCACCGGAAAACTTAAATCCTCCCTTACCCTGTAAAAATAAAACTGTCCGCAGTCATGGTATACAGGTTCCAGATCCTGGCTTCTGGCAGTTCTGTATTCGGGATACTGATACACAAGCTTTCCGTCCTTTATGAGATTTGCCCTTTGCGGAGGGAACGAATACCTCACCACCGGCATTACGGCATCTTCCCCGGAAGAAGAAAGTATCTCATACGCTTCTTTCAGTTTATCGGGTGTAACAAACGGAGCTGTGGGATAAAGACAGCACATGGCATTAAATCTCTTTCCGTTATTCATGTAGGTTTCAAGAACCTCGCTTAAAACCTCCGCTGTGGTAGCCGTATCGCCTGAGGTCTTTTCACTTCTTAAGAATGGTACCTTTGCTCCGAAACGCTCCGCTATCTGTGCGATCTCCTTACTGTCGGTACTCACCATCACCTCATCAAAGATACCGCTTTCAAGAGCAGCCCCGATGGAATACGCTATTATGGGCTTCCCGCAGAAGTCCCTTATATTTTTCTTCGGTATCCTTTTTGAACCGCCTCTGGCAGTTATCACCGCTATCACGGACATATCATAAACCTCCCTATAAGGTACTGTTTACCATTCTTATGAGACTGGCTACCCTGAGTTTCCAGCTGTGCTCCTTCTTTACCCTTTCATATCCCTTAAGGGCAATACTCTTCCTCTCATCCTCGTGTTCAAGATACCAGCTTATCTTATCGAGCAGTTCCTCAGCAGAAGTAAAGAATTCGGCCTCAACTCCCGGCTCAAACATCTCAGGCAGTTCTTCCTGGTAATTACACATTAAAAATCCGCCACAGGCACATATATCAAATACTCTGAGGGAAAGGCCTGTGGAGATGGGACGCATGGTTATATTTAGATTTATCCTGCTTCCGTTAAATACAAGCGGCATCTCGGTAAGAGTCTTTACACCGCCGTGTACACGAAGCCCCGTTGCATTTTTCTTTTTACAGGCCTCCGTAAGCTCTGTGGCATCACTTAGAGTATAAAGCTCTGTCTGTACAATGGAAGCTGTTGATGAAAGCAGCTCCCTTCTTTCCTTTTCGGCTATGTCCGCCCCGATAAAATCATTTGCCAGTATATATGCCGCGGCATTTTCATTTTCTGCCGCATAGCCCTGCGTCATATCCGGAACGATCTTTTTTAATTCATCTGTGATCTTTTCCGTCAAAAGGCCCTCTATGAGATTTTCGCCATAAACCTGAAGCTGGGCTGCCTCGATCCCTTCTATGTATCCCCTTGCATGTTCAGACATTCCCTTTATCTTTCTGTAAGGATTCTTTTCATTGTAGAGAGAACCCACAAAAGATACATCTGATGTATACTTTTTCTTTTCCGCATGAGAAGCCGATGCCAGCACCCTGTCCCACCTCTCCGGCGATGAAGCGAGCGGCAGATAGAATATTCCCTCCGGATTATACTTTTTAAAATAAAGATACTGACCCCTGTCAAATAAGAAAACCCTGTTGCAGGGATTCGCAAGCGACTTCGAAAACAGTTCCCTTACCGGACAGTCAACTGTCCATGCAACATACGGAACTGCTGTTATATTGCAGATTTCAGAAATCGCAGGAAAAAAATTAACAGAAAAAACAAAAAGGAAATTATGGCTCTTCATAAGAGCGGATACCGTTTTCACGGTATCCGATGCACTTATCCCTTTATTGCTGATCATCGATGTTTCCTCGAGCACTCTTATTCCGTAGCTTTTAAAAGCATCGATCAGATCCGGTTCACATATACTTCCGTAACGGTAGAATAAAATCTCCACCGGTTCCTCCTATTCTTCAGGCTTCTTCTTTCCCCTGCGGGAACGCTTTGTCCTCTTCTTTTCCAAAAGCTCCGGATGCATACTGTCGTAGCTCTCGGTTTCTTCATTCCAGCTTATCTTGCAGGCTTCTATCCGTTCTGCCACCTTTGCGCGGTCAAGGCCGGCTCCCGATTTTCTGCTTGTCGCATCGATATAGTGATTTAACATATCGACCTTCATAACAGGTATGGGGCAGTTTTCTTCTCCCTCTATTATGGCATCATCCTTTGCAATGCAGATGATATCATAGATATATTTGTCATCCACCAGACCTTCCAGTATCGTACGCATTATCATGCGGTGCCTGTAAGTCTGGGCGACCGGACTCATTATCCCCTGCTTCTCGCCTCTGGTGGTAAGTATCCAGTTTCCGTTTGAATTAATGCTGGTCTCGCCGGAATAACGTTTGGTCTCTATAAGGAATACACCGCCCTCCGAAACCACTATCTCATCTATCTCCTGAGGTTCTCTTACCTCTTCATGGGCGATTATTATGCTGTTTGCCCTGCCGTTGCTGTAACGGCTCACGCAGTCCTTGTCGATAATGGTATATTCTTTACCAAGCCAGCTGAGCTGGTAATCAACGCCATACTCTCCTTCATCTTTTTTATCGGGCTGTCTGTATTTTTTTCTTGTATTTCTTGTTTCCTTTTTGGGCGCATCTTCGACAGGTTCTGCTTTATTTTCCGCGCTTTCCTTTTTATTGGCGGGTTTTTTCGACGGGGCAGCTTCTTTTGTTTTTTTGTCCGCTTCCTTCTTTGAAGCTCCGTTTCCATCAGAGCTCTTTTGTTTTTCGGAGGATTGCTTCTCTTTTATATCCGTTTCATTAACGCCGCTTTTATTATCTTCCAGCTTTATGATATTTCCGGTGAAAGCTATGTTCACGGCATGTCTGCCTTTTTCATTTTCAATAAACTCGAAGCTTACTTCCATTCCGGGCTTTATGCGCGCCTTTTTCTCCTGAAGATCGTTTACATGAAAAAAGAAATCCGCATCTTCCGTTGAAATAAATCCAAAATGCTTATCCCAGCGGTAATTACGTATCTTTCCCGTAAGACGGGCAGGTTCTTCCGCTTTCTTTTTACGACCCCTGCCGGAGGGTGCTTTTTTTGTTTCCTCTTTTGGGCTTTCTTCTTTTGCAGCCTTTTTCTCTTTTGCGACAGGCTTTTTGTCGTCAGCTTTTACTGTCCGGGCTTTCTTATCCGTGGATTTTTTTTCGGAAGCGGTTTTTACGGTATCTGTCTTTTTTTCTGCAGTTTTTTTCGCAGACGATTTCTTTTCCGTATCCGTTGTCTTCTTTTCAATTATTTTCTTTTCAGCTGTTTTCTTTTCAGTTGCTTTCTTTTCAGCTGTTTTCTTTTCCGTTGTTTTCCCGGAAGCTGTTTTTTTGGCTGCTGTCTTATTTGCAGCCGTCTTATTTGCAGGCGTCTTCTTCTCTGACGTTTCTTTTTTTACAGCTGCAGCCTTTTTTGTTGTGACAGCCTTTTTTTCTGTTATGGCAGCTTTCTTTTCTGCCGCTGTCGCTTTTGCTGCTGTTTTTTTCTCAGCTGCCGCAGCTTTGGCTGCAGTTTTATTTGCAGCTGTTTTCTTTTTCGCAGCTGTCTTTTTTTCTGCTTCAGTTTTTTCTGCAGTCTTCTTTGTTGCAGTCTTCTTTGTTGCGGTCTTCGGGACGGTCTTCTTTACCGCCGGCTTTTTTTCTGCTGTTTTCTTTTCAGGCATTATCGCTCCTTTTTCCTAATGTTTCCTATAAAAAAGATCATCACTTATTTTACTTTGCAAAACTTATATGTGTCAAGAAAAGACCATTGTGTTACAATGATACACAGTGTTCCAAAGTCATTTAAGTGATACCGCAGGCATAGCAAAATTGCGAAGCAATGGAGAAAAATGAGATTAAGCGTCTGTACGATAATGAAAAATGAAGAAAAGAACATAGGGCGCATGATCGACTCATGCCTTAATGCCGGCATTGCGGCAAAAGACATCTCCCTTGTGGATACAGGCTCCGAAGACGGCAGCGTGGAAGAAGCAAAAAAACACGGTGTTACACCTTCATATCTTGAATGGCCTGATGATTTTTCAAAAGCAAAAAACCACGCCATCTCCCTTGCCAAAAACGATATCGTACTCGTTCTCGATGCGGATGAATACCTTGAGGAGGCGGATCTTAAAGAGATCGAAAGCCTGTATACATCTTTGCCTGACGCCTTTGTCTGCACGATCACTGTACACCACAGGGTAAATACGGGCGGCATCGATAATATACATAACGAAACATCAATACGTTTATTTGACAGAAGAAAATTTCATTACATCCATTCAGTTCATGAACAGGTAGTTTCCATAGACGGGACCTCTTTCGCTCCTCTTGCTTCACATATAACCGCTGCCCATACAGGATATATATTAAGCGAAGAAGCTGTTCACAAAAAGGCTCTGCGCAATCTAAAACTCCTTATGTCTGAGCATGAAAATGATCCGAATGACCTGTATACCATTTTTCAGATAGGTCAGACTTATCTCTTTGACCATGATGAAAAAAATGCCCTGCCCTGGTTTGAAAAAGCCATGGAGCATGAAGCATCTTTTGATCCTGCAAATGAATATATGCAGATGATCATCACAGGCTACGGTCAGTGTTTAAAGCTCCCGGAGGATAAAGAAAAAGCCCTTGCCCTGCGGCGTTTCGATCCTGCCTTTGGTCAGATTCCCGAATATACTTTCATGATGGGTTCAATGTACATGACTCTTCAGATGTGGGGTGAAGCCTGCGGAATGTTCATGCGGTGTATCTCCCTTAAGGAAAACAGACTTCACGGTGCAACCAGCTTTTTCCCCTATCATAATCTGGGCGTCATAAGCGAATTGCTCGGAGAAAAAGAAATAGCAAAAAACTTCTACAGGATGGCCGGAGATTATAAACGTTCAGCGGACCGTCTAAAAGAACTTGAGGAGGAACAGGTTTGAATTATTCCTTCTGCATAATCGGAAAAAACTGTGCATCAACTCTTGACCGCTGTCTAAAACCCCTTAAAGAAACAGGAATGGAGATAGTCTATACAGATACAGGTTCCGATGATGAGAGTGTTGCAATTGCAGAAAAATATACCGATCGTATCTTTCATTTTAAATGGTGTGATGATTTTTCCGCTGCAAGAAATTTTGCAATGGAAAACTGCAGCAATGATATGATCTTTTTTGTTGACAGTGATGAATACCTTCTTCTGCCCTCTTCCCTTAAGGAAACTCTTAACGGCATATCCCTTCCGGAGAATGCAGCTATCACACGCACAAGCAATACCGATACATGTCTCTCACTTCTTAAAACATATCCCGATGCCATAGGACGAATGCTTAGGATCAATATCTGCTTTGGCTCTGATGATAAGCTGATGCTTTTAGACGACAGGGTGGAGAGACTTTTTGACAGAAGGCTCTATCACTATGAAGGCAGCATACACGAACAGGTATGCAGGCGTGACAAAGACACTCTCACAGGATATGAGATCCCCATGATATTTCTACATGACGGATATTTGGGAAGCAGGGAAGAAAGAAAAAACAAGGCAATGCGGGATATCAGACTGCTCTTAAAGGAACTTGATAAAAACCCCTGTGATCCCTATATCTGTTTCCAGCTCGGTCAGGCATACGGACTCCTTGGTGATAAGAAAACCAGCCTTGTGTATTTAGAAAAGGGACTTGCGCTTAAGCCCGATCCCACTCTTGAATATGTAAAGGATATGGCTGCAGCAACGGCAAACCGCCTTTCTGATTCAGGACGCGCTGGAGACGCCCTCGCCCTTCTTGAATATGAATCATCCATGGACGGCTACGCGGATTACTGTACCGCTCTTGGCTATGCCGCCCTTAAGTGCGGTAAGCATGCTCTGTCCGTTTCGCTTTATAAGAAGGCTCTTGCAGCACCCGAATGCAAGCTTGAAGCAGCTTCTCTTACACTTCCCGCCCACAATCTCGGATGTATATATGAAGCATACGGTAATAAAAAAGAAGCTCTATTCTATTTTAAAAAAGCCGCCGAAGCAGGATATGAAAATTCGATCATCCGGATAAATGCCTCGGAGACAGCTTCGGTTAAAGAAAATGAAGATAAGCGCATATATCATTCTTTTTTACTTATCTGTTCCCATTCAGACAACGAAAAAGCCTTGAACGCCACACTTAAAAGCTTTGAAAGATCACTCTGCGGCATGGATCATATATGTCTCGGAATATTTAACGCGGGATCTGATACCGCCCTGCTTCACGACTTCGAAAAAAAATACCCTGACAGCGTGATACTTATGGAAAGCGGTATGTCAGACTTAAACGATGCTGTTTTGGAGAACGAAGCCGTTTCATCCCTCTCTCCTTATTTTGAAACGCCTCATACAGTCATTCATTCCGGTATGATCCTGCCGCCTGAACTGCTTCATCCCTGATTCTATACTTCAAGCATCTCACTTATTTTTTTTCTGAAATTATTCTGCCTCTTTACCTTTTCATATCCGTTACGGGCGATCCTTATCCTTTCATCCTCATGTTCAAGATAATATCCCGCTTTTTCCACAGCATCTTCCTTACTCTCGTAATATACAAAATCCTCCCCGGGAATGAAATCCCTGCACAGATCCTCCTGATAATTACTGAGAACAAACCCTCCGCAGGCCATAAGATCTATGACTCTTAAAGGAATCCCCGAATGTATGCTCTTTAAACTTATATTAAGATTTATCTTTGCACACTTTACGGTCTTTGGAAATTCCGTATAATAATCCACCCATCCCCTGTTTATCACCCTGGGAAGTGAAGGGGTCTCCTCTCTTGTATAAAGAGCTGTTTCATATTTTTCGGAAAGAGCTTTCAGAACATGTTCCCTCTCAGCCGATGTCACCTTCTTTGCCATGTAATAATTTGCAAATACCCATTCAACGGTATCAAAGCTGTCTTCATGAGCCATCAGAGGAACACTCTTTAGTATCTTTTCCATTATGTCCGGAGTAAGGGCGGGCTCCATTATATCCGCTCCGTATATCTTTTCCTGAGCACATATCAAAGCTTCAAGATAGCCCTTTGTATGATCGTCAAAATTCTCATACTTTTTAAATATGGCAAACTTATCCTCGCTGTACATCGAGCCCGTCATGGCTATATCCGCAGCATATTTTTTCTCATCTTCCGGGCTTATGCCCACTTCATCATAATGATCCGTATCTGCTCCAAGGCTCAGATAAAAAACATTCTGAACGCCTGCCGCTCTTAATTTTAATACTTCCGAGCTGTCAAAATGAAAAAGATATACCTCGGGCAGAAAAACCGGCATTGCATAGGTAAGCACTGCCGGACTGTCATAAACCCATGAGATATATCTTATGCGAAGGGCATGAGCCGCCACGGCTATGACCGGAAAGAAATTAAGGGAAAAGATAAGCTCCGATCCGTTCTTTACCGCTTCCTTTACGATACTTTCCGCTATCCCCTCACCGTATCTTAAGCCTTCATCACGATGAGGAAACTCATATATGACAAGCTCATGGCCCATGGCCTTTAACTCTTTCCGTATATATTCACTTCCGTAAGCCGGCCACTCCATGTACAGTATCTTCATAGCATAAAAACCTCACAGCTCTTTTCCAGTATGCGCTTCATCGCCTTCGGATATGTATAGCATTCTTTTACTTTCAGATACCCCGCAAGGGACATCTCAAGTCTTGCTTTTTCATTTTTTAAATAGAATTCCGCTTTTTCTTTAAGTTCCCCGTAATCCTTTGCCACAGCCAGTTCTTTCTTTGTATCAAAGAGTTCCTCTGCCTCCGGCTGCCAGTTTGTAAGGCATAATCCCCCCATACTCATGATGTCGAAAACCCTTTGGGGAACGCCGCTCTCTATGCCCGGCATCGTGATATTCAGATTGATCTTTGATGCCGCAAAAACAAGGGGCATCTCCCGGTCATAGGATACCGCATTTAGGATCTCCGCCCCGGTGACGGATGCTAAATAATCTTTATCCTGCTCTGACGTATATACCTTTATATGTGATAACTCCGATAAGGCCCTTAAAGCACCGGTCCTTTCCCTGTTTGCAAGCTCCCTCATCCCGATATAACATTCAACAAAAAAGCCGGCGGCTTCCGGATCCTTTACATTTTTCACATCCACGCTGTTTTCCACAAGCCACTTCACCACGGCTTCCGGGAGCCTTCCGAAAAACCTGTCTTCTTTTTCAAAACACCCCTCTGCTCCGTTTAACACGCTCTCTATAGCATCATATACCTGCGGAACCTGCATTCTTAATTTTTCAAGGGCAGCGGCTCTTTTTTTATCCGAATAGAAATTGCCCACAAATGAGATATCGGATATATATGCCGCAAGGCTTTCCTTTGAAAGATCCAGAAACTCCGCAGTATGCATATTTGCCGCCAGGGGTTCATAGCAAAGATGCTTAATACCTCTTTTTTTTAACCTCTCTGACATCTTCCTGTCAAAGCAGAATATCATATTTGTATCATACAGGGCTTCTGTGCGATACAGGGCTTCCTGCGGAGAATCATAGGGCCAGCATATATAGGGAATATCCCGCAGATGTGCAGCCTCGGCAACAGGGGTACAGAAATCCTGTGTCATGAGCACAGGCATCTGCCCCGCTTTAAGCTCCTCCGACAGAGCTGTATCCACATCCGAAAGCACAGACTCAAGCTCTTCTTCCGTATGATCTCTGTCTTTCACCAGAGTCTTAGCCTGATACAGATCCGCTCCAAGTTCAAGCACCCCCCAGAGCATTCCGCATAATGAGGTAATGGTTTCCTTTTGCTGGAAAAAAATTATCTTTATATTATTCATGGTCTCATTATATATTATCAGAGTAAAAAGGTACAAAAAGATTAACTGTCAGGATCACACATAAAAAAGGCGACCCCTTTCGAGATCGCCCTGTTATAACGGCTGTATGGATCAGCCGAGGAGAGAAAGCACATTCTGGTTTGACTGATTTGCCTGTGAAAGCATCGATGTGCCTGCCTGAGCCAGGATGTTCGCATTCGAGAATGCAACCATCTCTGTTGCCATATCCGTATCTCTGATCTGGCTCTCAGCTGCTGTTGTATTTTCAACAACATTATCAAGGTTCTTTATTGTATGCTCGATCCTGTTCTGTACAGCACCGAGATCGGCTCTCTGGCTGGAAACCTTTGCAAGTGCAAGTTTGATGGTGGATATTGCCTCTTCAGCCTTTGCATTATCCGATCCGCTTACTGAAGTTGCATCTATTCCAAGCCCCTCTGAATTCATTGCAGTAATAGATATTGATATATACTGTCCGGATTCAGCACCTACCTGAAGATTCTTTCCGGTGAAAGATCCGTTAAGAAGATTCTGTTCATTAAATGTTGTAGTAGAAGCAACGCGGTCTATCTCCGATACCAGAGCCTGTACTTCCTGATCTATATATCCGCGGTCTGCCGTAGTCATCGTATCATTGGATGCCTGAACCGCAAGTGTATTCATTCTCTGCAGCATATCATGAACTTCACCAAGAGCACCTTCTGCTGTCTGTACGCAGGATATACCATCCTGTGCATTACGGCTTGCCTGGGTAAGTCCCTTCATCTGTCTGCGCATCTTCTCACTGATCGCGAGACCTGCCGCATCATCTGCTGCGCGGTTTACTCTGTAACCTGAGGATAATTTCTCAGTGGACTTTGCCTGTGCGCTTGTTGTAAGACCAAGCATCCTGTTGCTGTTCATTGCTGTAAGATTGTGCTGTACTACCATATTCTTTCTCTCCTTTTCTTTATGTATGGCTGTCCATATCAGCCTTCTTTATCGATCCTTCAGGATCCGTCCTGTTTTTTTCCGGGGTCCTTCCCGCTTACACTTTATATATCGGAGAGAGAGTCAAATACTTTAGTACTTTCATAAAAAAATTTTTCTATCCCGGGTGAAACGTAAAAAGACCGCCCCTTTCGGGACGGTCCTTTCTGTTGGTAGTCTTATTAACCGAGGATCGAAAGAACGCTCTGGTTTGACTGATTTGCCTGAGCAAGCATTGAAGTACCTGCCTGAGCCAGGATGTTCGCATTCGAGAATGCAACCATCTCTGTTGCCATATCAGTATCTCTGATCTGGCTCTCAGCTGCTGTCGTATTCTCAACGACATTGTCAAGGTTCTTGATTGTGTGCTCAAGTCTGTTCTGAACAGCACCGAGGTCAGCTCTCTGGCTGGAAACCTTTGCAAGTGCGGACTTAATCTGGGAGATTGCAGCTTCAGCGTTTACATTGGTACCACCACTAACTGTAGTAGCGCTTACGTTGAGACCACTCGAGCTCATAGCAGTAATAGATATACCTATGTACTGACCTGACTCTGCACCTACCTGAAGGTTCTTTCCGGAGAATGATCCGTCAAGAAGGTTCTGCTCATTGAATGTTGTAGTGGATGCAACACGATCGATTTCAGAGATCAGCGCCTTAACTTCCTGATCGAGGTAACCACGATCTGCGGTTGTCATAGTATCGTTTGATGCCTGAACTGCGAGGGTGTTCATTCTCTGCAGCATGTCGTGAACTTCACCAAGAGCACCTTCAGCGGTCTGCACTGCAGATATACCATCCTGTGCATTCCTGCTTGCCTGTGTTAAGCCCTTTACCTGACGGCGCATCTTCTCGCTTATAGCAAGACCTGCTGCATCATCAGCTGCACGGTTCACTCTGTAACCGGAAGAAAGCTTCTCGGTTGACTTAGCCTGAGTGGCAGTCGTGAGACCTAACATTCTGTTGCTGTTCATTGCTGTGAGATTGTGCTGTACTACCATAACTTTTTCCTCCTTGAAATAGGTTGTTTGCGGCGTCCTTGCCGCGCTTATTGGTTGCCGGAGCCTTGCGGCCCCTTGTATTAAATATATCGGAAGAAAACTCCCGATACTTAATACCCTGATGGATAAATTTTTGAAAAAATATTTATTATTTTTTCAAGCTGCCATTTCGACTACTGAATAAATATTACCAAATTTAAAACGCTTTAGCAAGTCTTTTTTGTAAGTTTTTTTAAAAGACATTCATTATCATGACCGGCCTGCCTCTTTCGGAACACTCAAGAGCAAACGCCCCCGGATCCCCGTAATACGCATCTACATCACCCATTACAGCAGTAAGTTCACTTTCTTTCACATACTTTCCCCAGCCGGCATCTTTATAATCAGAGACCAGTTTGATGTATTCATCCCATATTTCTTCATCAAGCCATACGGGACACTCATCCAATAATTGCTGCGGAGACCATATAAGCTCTATTTTTTCCCTGTTATCGTAGAAGATGCCCAGAACATCCTTTAGTTTTCTGATAAATTCAGATCTGTGTTCATATAATGAACTGATCGTATTTACGAAGAGAAGTTTCTTTTTCACGTCTTTCCCTTCTGTCATCACTTTCGGACGCTGTTCTACCCTCAGGCTGTCCATACAGGGCATATGTCTTCCTCCGGAAAACTCGGAAAGCTTTTCAATATACCTGTTTTTTAAGTCTTCCGTCGGAAGGATTATCTCATCCGCATATACGACCCCCGGTACATTACAATAATGCCTCATGCAGAAAAACTCATTTGAAGACAGGGCCCGGGGGAAATCCTTTATATCAAAATATGGCACATATATCAGCCTGTCCGTGCACTCCTTCAGCTCTCCCGCATAATAATCCGGATGTATCGTGGCTGAAGCATGAAAAGCATCATACGGATCCTGTATATATATAACATCCGGATGCAGCTCTTTAAGATCGATCTGTGTATAGTCATAGAGTTCCAGATCCTCAGGAAAACCATCCAGCTCATAATATTCTTTTTTTATCTCATATCCCGTTCCCTTAAGATAAACAGGAACTGGGATAACAACAGCCACTGTTCCCGGCTCGGATATACATTTTTCATAATAAGGTTTTAGAGCATCCCAGTATTTATCCCTGTATGGTATGAATACAACAAGCCTCTCCCCGTTTCTTTTAAGCTCCTTCTTTCTTTCAATAAGCATGCTCTCATCAAATTCCATGAGGGGGTCAAAGAATTCCGGTACTTTTACTCCTGTTTTTTCCTCAAAAAGCTTTTTCTGCGCTTCATAAAAAGGATAATCATGTGCACCGTAGTTACGGTTATATTTCATAAAATCACCGTATCTGGTCTTAAGCATATGATCATAAGCTGCAGGTACCGGGATTTCCGTATATTCAAAAGGAAGCCTCACCAGATCCTCATAATACTTCTTTTCCTGCAGTCTTTCTTCCTTTAATCCCCACGGAAACATCTGAGCCACAAGATCAGTAGTATCTTCATCAACCGATGCAAAAAATTCTTCCACCCTGATATATATCTGCTGTCTTAACGGCGTGGATATATCCATCTTAAAGTCCCCAAGCTTCTCCGCTTCCCTTATCACATTAAGATCGTGAGATTCGGGAATTATCCTTTCTCCATCCTTCCCGTTTTTTCTTTTAAGATCAATGCTCTGATAAAGCCTGTCGCCGCAGGCTATGAGTCTGATGCATTTTTCGGATAAGGCTTTTCTTTTTTCTTCATCCGCCTCAACATGATCCATCACGAATATATCCAGGCCCGTACGATACGGGAAACCATGATTTTCCTCAAGAAATCCCTCATCAAAACTGATTCCTGCAGATGATGTTACTCTGGCAAGAAAAAGATCGTAATCCGGATTCGTATGGATATTCTCTACGATATATCCCCTCGGGAGTTCTAAAGCCGCAACTTCACAGAATCTGCGATAGTCTTTTCTGAACATCGATATATCCAGATCATCATCCCAGGGTATAAAACCGGCATGACGAACCGCACCCAGAACCGTTCCCCAGTCTGCGAAATATCTGATCCCGTATTTTTTACATATCCGGTCTACTTCACTTAACACCTTTAGTGAACAGGCCCAGGCTTTTTTCATCATAGCGGGTATATAATATCCGCACCTTACCTCGTCAAAGAGGTAATCTTCCGGCATACCGATCACGATCCTGCTCCTTTTTAACGGTAGGAAAAAAGCACCGCAGCATGCGGTGCTTTTCCCTTTATCTGCTTCTTATTTTTTCTTGTCCATCAACTGCGGGTCTATGAAATTCAGTCTGTTCATCGCACTGTAGTACTTTCCCGCCGCATTTGCCGTATAACGGCTCTTCTTTACATCCCTACGGCGTTCATTTATACGTCTTTCCACAAGATCCTTATTTCTGTTCTCAAGAGCACTTAAGGAAGTTCCAAGTTCCGTAACTTCTGCAATCTGTTCCTTAAGCTTCATTATCTCCGGCTTATACTTATCCTTATCTGCAAGCAGTTCATCCTTTATGCGTTCAAAGGCAGCATTGAAGCCGTCATCCAACTCCGCAAGCCTGTCTATGAGAGCACCCTTTTCATCAAGCATCTTATCAAAGGCGATCCAGTCAGGATTTTCCTCCTCCATGGCAGCCTTCTGTTTCTTTGTGCTTTCCGTAAGCTTTAAAAGGACTTCTTTTTTATCTTCCATGCTCCGAATAAGAGCTTCCAGATAAGTATCAATCATTGTGCACCACCGGGAGCGGGAGACTTGGCTCTTTTCATCACTTCTTTCCAGGTATCTCTCATGGAACGTAAGTGTGTGACCACCTCTTCTATGATCTCCGCATCCTTTGTCATATTAGCTTCCAACAGTCTTCTCTCCAGATACTCATATACCCTGTCAAAATCCTTTGCCACCGGATATTTGAAATCAAGAGTATTCCTGAATTCATCAATTATACGCTGCACCTTGATTATGTTTACATGTGCTTTCTGTATATCTTTTTCTTCTATCGCCTTTATCGCGATATTACCGAATTTGATAGCTCCCTCATAAAGCATCAGTGTAAGCTCGGCAGGTGAAGCCGTCGCAATTGAATTATTCTTGTATTGTTCGTAAGGATTCTTTGTCATTTCATCCTCTCTTTACATTCCGAACATTGAAGAAACGGCAGTCTGGTTGCCCTGCATCTTTGCAAGCAATGTCTCCATTGTGCTGAACTTATCGTACCACTTATCCTCTATGGCAGTGATCTCGTCCTCTATGTCCGTTATTTTCTTTTCCCAGTTTGTCTGCTCTTCGGAGAGCTGCTTGTCATTATATACTTTGTATATACTGGAGAGCTTGGAATTGCCGCTCATCTTCTTGTACAGGCCATCATACATGCGGGATGAAAATTCCTGGAAGAATCTGATAGTCTTTTCGGGATCGGAAGCTATAAGACTCTTTAACTTATCCGTCTTGCCTGCAGAAACCTCATCTTCGGAATTGCCGTCGATATGGAGGGCATAACGTTCATCCTCTTCAGTATCAAAATAACCCGCCGTAGCTATACCAAAATCCGCAAGATACATGGTTATGGGTTTGCCATTATCATCAGTGCCAAAGAGAGCTTCCCCGTTCTTGCCGGTGCTTATGCCCTGCATGGAGATATCTATCATTGCCTGACGCACATCATAAAGGGTCTGGTCACCGGAAAGAAGACCGTCCTTTATCTTTTTCTCCCATTCGTTTACCTCATCCTCTGTCATTTCTTCCTTCTGCTCTGAGGTAAGGGGATCATAGCTCTTTGCCGCATCGGCATTATACAACTTCGTCATTTCATTTATGACTGTGTTGTATTCCTTGATCATATCCTTTACAACATCATATACCGCATCATAATCGGTACCCGTGGTAATGGATATTTCCTCATTCGGATCCGAAGGCATTGAGTTGATGGTATAGGTGCTGCCGTTAATTGCAAATGTGTTTGTATCGGATTTAAATTCCGCGCCGTTAAGCTCGAGCACCGCATCCGAACCAGCCATCTTTGAAGCAACCGCGCTCGTACCATAGGCCTTGTTCATCGCACTTGCATCTTCAAATCCGAGATTCTTTGCTGCACTCTCAGCTGTCTTCTTATCAAGAAGCCCAAGTTTTGAAAGCGTCTTTACAGATGCCTCACTGTCAGCGGCAAAGGAAAAATCATTTGCCTCACCACTCTTCTTTGAGCTCACGAAAAGCCTGCCGTTACCCTGATCGTAATTGGCATTCACACCAGCCTTCTTGAGGGCATTAGCCAGTTCCGTCATATTGTTTACGACAGTAGTATCAGAATCTGCAGCCTCTCCGCCTATCTGTATCTTATATGTCTTCGCGTTATCTTCCTTACCTGTAGTAAAAGAAAGCACAGAGCCCTCATCCACTCCCAGGGCAGAAACAAGATCATCTCCGGCCTCAAGCGTCTTACCATCGGTAGCATCCTTAAGAGCTCCGCTGGTAAGATAACCTGCAGAAGCAGTACTCTTTATCTTTGCGGTCTGGACACCGTCAGCTGCCGCATCCCCGGCCAGCACTGAGAGAGCACTGTTTGACGTGGTAGTCTTCTTCTTTGTATACGCGCTACTCAGACGGTTGTTTGAAAGGGTGTTCGCATAAAGTGAATAGATCTTCGTGTTAAGGCCCTTCCATGCATCCTGTGTCCACTTATTTCTCTGGAGACTTCCCTTTGCTTTTGTCAGTCTCGCATTTGCTTTTGAAGTATATGCAGAGATTATGCTCTCTGTATCAAGACCGGAGTTCATTCCTGTGATACGTATAAGATCTGATGCCATATCAACTCACCTCCTGTCTCATCGCTTCTCATCAACAAAGAGCCCGGCATATTCCCAGACTTTTGCGATCATATCAAGTGTCTTTTCCGGCGGAAGTTCTTTTATAACTTCCTTTGTCTTCTTATCAACGATCTTAACTGTAATGCGGTTTGTCTTTTCGTGAATGCCGAATTCGGAGATATAATTGCTGTTCTTCTTCTGAAGCTCCTTCATCGCCTTCTGGATGGTTTCCTCGGAAACGGCAGCCTGCTGTTTCTGAGCCTCGGTCTGGGAATTTTTCTGTCCGCTACCTGAATTACCGCTTCCTTCTTCCTCAGTCTGTGTCTTGGCAACAGAGATCGTGCGCGCATCCACCTGTGGAGCGTTGATCTCGATAGGCTCACCTTCCATGGTCTCTGTCGTCTGTACGCCCTGCGTTACAGCGGGACGCATAGCCTGGGCATTAAAGCTCATAGCACTGTTGATCGGTTCAATTGCCATTTTTATCACCTCCGTGTGATTGTTTGTAATGACTGCGGTTACAATATAATGAGAGATCTTTAAAAGATCCGTTCATTCAATACATCCGTAAAGTTCAGTTTTTAAAAAGCTTTCCGAGATTCTCGGGTGTCTGTTCCGTCATGGCTTCCTTATTGGCCGCCTGTATCTGCTCATATACTTCATTCCTGTATATCGGAACTTCCCTGGGAGCCTGTATGCCAAGCTTTACCTGATCTCCCTTTACCTCAAGGACCGTCACCTCAATATTATTGTTTATTATAAGGGCCTCGCCCTTTTTTCTAGATAATGCAAGCATCCGGCTCACCTTCCTTCGTCAGTTTTTTCCAGTAGCATTTTCCTTGCGGCTTTTTAATATATCGTAAACGAAGAATTTAACCGGATAATCATCCTCCAGTACGACCTGTACTGCCTTTTTTGTGTCTACATTTATCACTAAAGGAGCCTTGAGATTCACACTCATCTTTGAAAGATCCGAAGGCACCGTGATAGTAGTCAGAACAAGTACACTTCCCTCTCCGAGTACCTTTAAGAATTCATCATCCACTTTGGGATCATAATCTTCCCTTACCACAAGAGGATCTATGACAGGCATTGCAAAATTCGGCTCCTGAACGGACTGCATCCAGCGGATTCCGACATTATCCCCCTGATCCGCATCATGTATCAGCGCAAAATCCTTAAGATCGGGAAATCCCACAATACCATTCGGAAACTGTATCAGCCTTCCGTCATCTATATCAACTTCACCGAAAATCCTGGTCTTTATCTTCATTTCTGCAACCCTCCGCGGCCTCTGGCCTTTGTATTATATGGAAAAATACCCGGATCTTCGTACAGCATCCGGCATGCTTATTTTATCATAAATAACGCAAAAGTACAAATTCTATAGATAGTTAAGCAGAGTTGTCTGTATCATCTTGCTGGTAGCCATAAGAGCTGCCTCATAAGAAACCTGGGCACTTGAAAGCTGAACCGCTACCTCGGTGGCATCAGCATCCTCATTATCCGACTGCAGCTCCTTGAAAGTGGTCTGCTGGTCTGAAAGCCTGTTTGCCACAAGCTCTATCTGTGCACCTCTGTTTCCCATCTGTGTGACTGCTTCATTTGTAACATCAAGATACCCCTGCATCCTTGTTATATATCTGCTGAAAGTCTTCTGGAGTTCATCGGTAAGATAGGTCTTCGCCTTCTTTGCCGCATCTAACTGCTTTCCTATAAGTTCTCTTTCAGTCTCATCATAAAGCACTGTATCTTCGCTCATATCCTGCAGCATATTTGTCTGGCTTATGATATCGGTAAGCTTTTCCGCAAGATCGGTAAGCTCATCCACATCGCGTCCGATGGACGTGGAATAAATATCCGCCGCATATGAATTCACCTGTATGGACTGGTTGAAACCTATCTGGTACTCTATAGGCTGATCCCATACGCCGGTATCCCTATATTCTTTATTATACTCAATAACCTTCGGATCTCCGTTCTCGTCCACTCCGTCCGTTGAAGTACAGTAAAAATAATGCTCCGGTCTTAAGTCTGTTGTCTGCCATGAAGTCTTGTCATAGGACACGGTAAACGTATCATGGGTACCGTCGGGTTTCTTTGTGTCATTTATCTTATTGAAGACGTCTGCGCTCATCACCACTTCTCCCGTATCGGGAACCAGGTAACATACACCCGTGGCACCATCCGCTGCTGCCGTCTTATAAGCATCTTCCGCCGTCATCCCTGCAGGAAGGACCGTCATGCCTATGCTTACCGGAGGATCAGCTTTAAGCGAATCAAGAGTAAGGCTTCCGGTCTGCGTCTTGTCCAGATCATCATACGCCAGCCTGAATCTGTAATAGCTGACAGGATTTACAGTTGTCTCATCAACTGCAGTCATTGAAGCATAATTCGCTCTTGTGATATCGGTAACATCTCCCGTGTCTATATATCTCATTTCTTCCATATCATCGACAGAGAATGCTTCCGTTATTGAATAAAGCCTGTCTTTTGCATCATTTGCAAAGCTTAAGGAGGTATTCGTCCTGTATCCCGTAAAAATGTATCTTCCGGCATAATCCGCATCACCCGTGCGGTAAACCTCATTCTTAAGCTCCTTTAAGCTATCAACCATCACAAGCTTGTCTTCGACCGTATACTGGTCAGAAGCACCTGTCTCACACTCATTTATCATCTTCGTGATGGCATTAACCGTCTGCTTTGCACCGGATTCCGTAAGTTCAAGCCATGATTCCGCATCTTTAATATTTTTCTTATAATACTGATCTATCTGGGAAACATCACTCCTGAGCCTGAGTGAACGGATCGCCACCACAGGATCATCTGAGGGTCTGTCCACCTTCTTTCCGGTAGACAGCTGTGTATTTAATGTATCCTGCATCACCTTGTTGTTATTTATATTGCGCAGGGAATTGTTCTGCATTACCTTGTTTGTGATACGCATATCTTCACCTCCAAAAAATGCCGGTATAACAGGTCTATCTGTTATATCGGCATTTATTCTGAATTACTTAACAACTACAGACAAGCCTGATTCGGATTTTGTACTTTGGGACCCTAATATCATACTCCGGTCTGGAGTATAAGGCGGTCATAAATCTCAGTAAGCACCTGTATCATCTTTGATGCCATATTATATCCCTGCTGGAACTTGGTCAGATTCACAGCTTCCTCATCATTATCAACACCGCTTACGGAAAGTCTCTGATTCTGGATCGAATTCTGCAGATAAGTATAATTATCCGTAAAATTATTTGCCCTGTTCGCATTGAGCGCCACATCAGAAAGCACGCACACAAGATACTGGTCCGACGCGCATCCCCTGAATTCCATTTTATTTTTATTGGTCTTAAGATCTATGATATCGGTGATGACATCATATTTGCTGATACCTTCATAAAGACCGTCATCGTATGATCTGCCGTCATCTTCATAAACAAGTTTTCTCGTGGCAAGAAGATCCGCATCTGCTACAAGTTTTTCATTTACCTGGAAATTTCCCGCCGTCAGCTGATAATAGGAATCATCCGAACTCTTAACGCTTATATTATCCGCGCCGTCCGTAAGTTCATAGGAAACCGTAAACTCCCTTGCATCACCGCTGTTGTCTTCACAGTTAAAATAATCTATGCCCGTAAGTCCGTCATCCGTAACACCGGTGTGATATATATTATTTGTAGCCTGCGCATACATCCTTACCCACTCGTTCATCTGGGACATGTAATACGGAATGCCCTGGTAATTCACGTTGCGGCCTATGGATACTGATGCATTTAACGAAGGATCACTCATCCTTTCGGTGGTTCCGTTCTTTTTCTCTACGATATTTTTCTCATCATTTAAAGTAAAGGTATATTCCACATACTCATAAGTCTGGGTATTACCTTTATCATCCTTTACTTCACAGGTTTTTCCCTCTTCGTAATTATACGTCCATTCAGGTTTAACCCAGTAATTTACGCCGCCTATCTGCAGCACCGTGCCGTCCTGGCTCAGATTCAGTTTGTTCAGATCAGTAAGATGTGCATTCACATCCTGAAGAGGAACACCCGCATCGGTCACCCTGTTTTTTAATACCCTTACGGTCACCTGTGTCTCTCCGCCCGATCTTTCAACTCCGCTCACAGTTATCCCGGAGCCGTCAAAGCCTTCTCCGTTATTTCCGTCACGGACCTGCAACAGTCCCGCAAGCTTACCGCCGGCAGTCGAACCATAAATATTGAGAAAATCTCCCTTTCTGAGATAGTCCGAATCAGTCCAGTTATTATCTGCACCCGTAAAATAAATATCGAAAAGGCCGTCCACATCAGACTGGTTTATCTTATGATCAAGGCTTCTTACCACGCAGGTAAGAGTCTTGTAATCCTTGCCGTCAATAAAATCCTGTCCGCAAATCTTTACCATGAAACGGTTGCCGCCGGTTTTTCTTTCGGGATCGTTCATATCGATTATGGGAGTCTCGCTTACTTCCACATCCACTATCTCCGAAAGATCATCTATCAGAAGATCTCTCTGGTCGCGCAGCTCATTAGCCATTGCACCTGTATTCATCTCGATCACGTTTATCTGCTTGTTCAAAGCAGCGATCTCTTCCGAGATCGAATTGATCCTGTCCACCTGAACCTTTATCTCCTGGTTCACATCAGACTGGAGTTTCTGCATGGCCGTATACATATCATTGAAATATGTGGCGAGATTCTGTCCCTGGCCTATCATCTGCTGTCTGTATGTGGTATCTCCGGCATTCTTTGAAAGTTCCTGAACCGAATCATAGAATTTCTCGTAAACCGTTGTAAATCCGTTTACCGAATCATCATCGGTATAATACTGCTCTATTACACGGCAGTAATACTGCTTTGATTCATATTCGCCGAGCTTTGTCTGGTTGCTCCAGTATTTCTGGTCATAGAAATCATCCCTTATACGCTCTATGGCTATGGTCTCGACACCCGCGCCCACTGAACCGTAGGTTGTGAAACTCCTTATGGCTTCCGCAGCCTGCGTGGTGACCTCCTGCCTGGAGAAACCTTTTGTCTCTGCATTGGCAATATTATTTGCAGTTGTATTAAGGGCTGCATTTGATGCCTGCAGCCCCGTATATGCGGTATTAAGTCCTAAAAATGTAGATGACATAGGCTTACCTGCCTTTCTGTTCTGTTAACGGCTTCCCAGCTGGGTTATGATGTGCTCCGTGCACTCGTTTATAACATTTATAAAACGTGAACTTGCATTATATGCGTTCTGGTACTTTATCATATTGGCAAGTTCTTCATCTGTGGATACGCCAAAGCCGCCCTGCCTGGTACTCTCTATCTGATTTACCGTAAGCTCCTGATTCTCCTTTAAACTCTTATATACATTTCCGGAGTTTGCGATCTGCGCCACAAAGCTGGCATAATACTCATTTATGGATATCTTATTGGTGAGCGTGGGATTTAAAACATAATCCGCATTGGTGAATGCGTTTCTGAAACCTGCAGCAGTCTCATAATCCACGGACCCATCCTCTTTTACAAGACCTAAATGAGTGGGGAACTGCAGCAGATCCTGGTTTACGCTTATATTCATGCAGGAAAAAAGAGTATCCTCATTCCCAACCCTCGGATCCTCAGCCACAAGCACATGGCTGTCGTCAAATTCAGGCTCTGTTGATGATCTCTGGAATATCAATAACGGATCGTTACCCGCATCCCTCATATATGATGAGTTTGAACCTACGGCTGCAGCCTCGTCCGAAGCCTTATTCGCTGCATCGATGAGAGCCTGGTTTATAGCTGTCACCACACTGTGCACCAGACCGTCAAACTCAGCCATGCTGTTCATCATTACGGACTGGGATACCTTTGCATACCTTTCCTCAGGATCCTCAACAACCGAATATCTTATATCTTCCCCGGGTTTTTCATAACTGATCACGCCCGTATTTGATTTCTTTTTTTCATATCCCTGGTCTTCAAGGGTCTTTATAAAATCTTCCTCATATGATAAATAGGTGGTGACAAGATTACCGTCGTCATCGAATTCGGTCTTTTTCATCACACCCTGAAGATCCGTATAATTTCCCCTGTGATCTCCTCTTGCCAGTACAAGACCTTTAAGCTCTCCCACATCTGAATTCCTGGATGCCGATATCACTGCATCCGGCGGAAGTATGAAGGCAGGTGCTGTTGTGGGATCATAAACCTCGGTAACATCAAGCGGGCTTACATAAGCTCTTTTATATGCTCCGCCCTCACCTATCGTATAATAAAGACCATCCTTGCCTCTGAATATATTATTCTCATATACCAGATATCCGTCATCATTAACCTGCTGCCTTGCGGAATCCGGCCAGAACACCTGATAGAATCCGGCATTTTTTTCATCTGCCATCACACCCAATTCGTTTACCCTGGTCATGGTGACAAAATCATGATTTTCAAATTTAACAAGCACATTACCGTAATTATCGGTATCATACGTGACATTTCCCAGCTTGGATAATTCGTCCAAAGCCTGGTTTAAGGCATCTTTCGCATCATTTGCATTTTCTATGCCGCCCGCCTCTATACCTCTTATCTTTTCATTAAGCTCATATATCTTCTTTCCTAGGTTATTGATTTCTTTAACAGCATCATAAACCTTAAGATTAAGCTTATCCTGGTAATCTGCAAAATCGGTATAAACATTACGCGCCGCCTCGGCAAAAGACTGGGCGTACTGTATGAGCATGGACTGACATACTTCCGAATCCGGATCCTTTGCCAGTT
Organism: Lachnospiraceae bacterium; assembly: GCA_017540265.1. Lineage (GTDB taxonomy): Bacteria > Bacillota > Clostridia > Lachnospirales > Lachnospiraceae > NK4A136. Next base: position 7,186 of record JAFYBJ010000009.1, on the reverse strand, counting down.
CCTCTATCGCCGTGGAGATATTATTCATGGAATTAAAAAAAATGGGGCCGTCCAGCTCTCCGAGCACTTCCTGGACTTCTTCGATCGCCGCGTAGGAAGCATCATAAAATCCCTGTCTGCCGTACTGGTTACGGTAGCTGGCATCCACAAAGCGGTCCCTCACCTGTCTGACTTCAGCGATATACACACCGAGACCCGTCTGCTTCATCGAGATTCCGGTGGCATCCCTGGTGACCTGATTGTATTCTCTTGTATTGTAGGACACCTGCTGGCGCACATAGCCCACTGTATCGGTATTTGTGATATTATGGGCTACTACGTTAAGAGCCTCCTGGCTCGACTGCATTCCCGATGTGCCTACATATAAATCTCCGAATAATGACATAGACAGTACCTCTACTGTTTTGCATCAAAGCGTTTGGTTCCGCTGCCCATTATAGTACCTGTAGAATAAGCATCCCTGCCGTAATCGGCCGTCTCCGGCGCCTGTCTCATCGACTGGAGCAGGTTCATTTCAAATTCCACCATATCAAGGGATGTTTTAAGGAGATTCCTGTTCTGTTCATTGATCGCGGTCATCTGCCGCATGGTCTCGCTTAACCTGTCATGGATGGAGCTTAGCTTTTTCTGTTCCTCAGGTCTTCCCTTCATCAGGTCGATAAGATCGGTAAGTTTTAATTCATCAGCCTTTCTTCCCGTGACTTCTGCGATATCCTTCATCCCGGATATCCTGTCCTTTTCGAGCTTTTGAATAACGCCCACTATCTCCTGTTCCTTTTCGGTTACAGCTGCAAGACCCTCCAGATCCCCCTTTACGATCACCGGGGATTTTTCCCTGGAGAGCTTTATCAGCTCCGTATAACAGGCATCCTCTCTTTCAAGGACTAATACAAGTTCATCGATCAGACTGGCCACTTTTCACCTCTTATCAGATGGAAGATATGATATCATCCGCTAATTTGTCGGCAAAATCTTCGGAGCTTACATTGTAAAGCCCGCTCTGATAAGCCGCCTTTATTGCCGCCACTTTATCCTCCCTGATATCGGGAGCGGATTTAAGAGCCTCTTTTGCTACCTGCATATCCTTCCCGGCACCGGAAAGGTTTAAGGAATCCATAAAGCTTCCTCTTGTTCCTGTCTTTGCAGGCGCAGAAGTATTCTTTGTCTGATACAGGTTCTGTATCTGTGAATATGCTTCAATCCTCATTAAGATCGCCTCCTTAAAAGGTCTGTTATTTTCTGATTTTATGCTTCTGGGATATTTATCGGCAATTATTAATAATTACTTTAGCCCTGTTTCGGAAATAATCTTTTCCGCTGCAGCTTCTGCATCCGCAAGGACATCATCAAGCCTTATTATCCGTACGCTGCCCGGAAAAACAGCATCTGTCCCCATAAGCACAGCCGCTTTTAAAGGACGGGCCGAGAATTCCTCAAGACTGTTATAGTCTCCGTACCCTTCATGAAAGGTTATGACATTCTCTCCACGATCTATAAGCGCTTCGGCAAGCTTTATTTCCTCACCCTTTCTGTCTTCGGATGACATGATAAATACCGGGTATTCATCCGCCGTAAGCCCTTCGACTTCCCAGCTTTCCCTGTATGATCCGCTCTTAAAAGCACCCTGCACCACCTCAAGCATCTTCCTTGCAGAGAGTTTTTTCTGATATTCGGGATTATCAAAGAACCCCATCGTATCACTCCTCAGAGCATGGTCCTTTTCAAAGGAAAGCGCAAAAAAATCCCGTCCCAGCCATTCAATATCGCTCTCCCGCAGATTTTCCTTATCAAGGAAAAAGCCCGCTGTCCTGAAAGAATGCCATTCACGCAGCCTGTATCTCATTGGATCTGTAAGTGCCATAAAGGTTCCGTAGGTTTCAAATTCCGAGAAGGAATTGCCCTGGAGTACCTCCGGCGTAAGACATCTTAATATCTTCTCCCAGTAAGACTTACCGGGAACAGCCTCATTTTCCTCAATCTTTCCGCAAAGCTCTTTAACCTTACCGGTATCAAAGAGCATATGTTCCGATATAAAGCTCTGCTTTATGATCTTCCTCATCCCGGGTATCAGCTTTCCCATGGTGTTGAAATATTCCTCATGATATTCCTGCTTATAATCCAGATACGGCGTACCGTTTTCGGAAAACATGGAAAACACCCCGCAGGGAACGGTATCACCGTCCCATACGAGGTAAAACTCATCATCACATCTTTCAGCATAGGAATACTTAAGAAACTGCTGGTAATACCAGCCGCAGAGACCTCGGGGAGCTTTTTCTCCGGGGTTAAGATACTCATGTATCACATCAGTGACCACCGCCCTTACTTCCTCAAAAGGCAGTATGTCATCTTCATTTATAAAATCCACACGCAGTGCCGCTTCTTCGGAAAAGATACCTTTTTCCTTTTCTTTAGAGAGGATCTCCCCCACTTCTGCGGAACCGGAAAAATAAAGTTTTCTTACGGGAAGATATTCCGCTATCCTGCCATGCAGCGCCCTAAGCCTTTTCATATCGGCCGGCGTCACTACTATGAGCGCATCATAGGGTTTTATGTCGGTATTCATATACCGCCGGCTTCCAATGTCATGGCTGCGATCTCTTCAAAATCAGCTTTATCCACATCACGCCACAAAGCGCTGATCCACACCTTCTGTGCATCGGTGAAATAAGGAGAATTCTTAAGATAATGCTTCTTATCCGCAGCGGGCGTAAGCGTAAGCGTAAGCTCCCTTATAAGCAGGAAATAGGTATAAGGAACCTCTCCTTTTCTTGCAAAGAGCACCTTTAAAAATCCAAGATAACCTTCTTTTATGAACTGGGCCATAAGCTCGTTTTCATATCTCGAGAAGTATCCCCTGCGCTGCCATTCTTTCCACATGAACATCAGCACCGTAAGATAATCTGCATAATAAAGCTCATCCGGCTTATAACGCTCACCCTCAGGTCTTTTGAAGAAATGGTACAGTGCTTCATCTATGACTGCACCGCGGCTCACCTCAAGATGGAGCAGGGTCTTAAAATAGATATCCTCATACATAAGCTTTTCAGGGAATGTGATCCTGTGCATCTGAAGAAAAGCACGTCTGATTATCGAAGGATACACCTTTCCGAAAGGCTGACGCCTGATGATCTCTTTTCTCACCATATCATCGGTGACAAAGTATTCGACAGCCTCTCCGGTTCCCTTATCGGTAACCTCAGTGATACCGCTTCCTGCAACGGAAGCATCTTCCATGAATTTGCAGGCGACGATATCGTAAGTTTTTCCTTCAGCCCTTCTTAAAAGCTTTTCATAAAAATCAGGTTCTACCCAGTCATCCGAATCAACAAAAGATACCCAGTCACCGGAAGCATACTGCATTCCTATGTTTCTGGCTGCGCCCTGTCTGTTGTTTCTTTCCGAAAGGACAACTTTTATACTGCCCGGATACTTCTTTTCCCAGCTACGTAATATATCCTCCGTACCATCGGAAGAAGCATCATCCACACAGATTATCTCCATATGTCCTATGCCTATGGTCTGCCTTTCAAGAGATTCCAGACAACGTTCGATATACTTTTCAACATTGTAGCAGGGAATGATAACACTTACTTTGTCACTCATATGTAACCCTCCTCGCAAGGCTATATCTAAGCCTTAAGTTTTTCTTCAGCCTTCTTTGCAGCTTCGGGATTCTGTTCCTTCATGATGGCAAGCATTTCCTTCATGAGCTTTATCTCTGCAGGATCTTCCGCAGGAGCGGCAGCCTCCTCTTCAGCCTTCGTCTTTGCAAGCTTCTTTGCAGCTTCCGCAGCCTTTGTAGCAGCCGTATTGATAGCCTTGAGCATGCAGAAGAGCACAAGTGCTATGATAAGGAAATTTATAACAGCAGAGATAAAAGCACCGTAATCAAACGAAACATTCCTTACCTCAAATGTTCCGCCCACTATCTGGGGATTTCCCGCTTCGTCATATGTAACGCCGCCTGTTATCACAGCTATTAAAGGATTGATAAAGCTGTTTGTAAGAGCTGTCACTATGCTGCTGAACGCGCCGCCGATGATTACACCGATAGCCATGTCCATAACGTTGCCTTTGAGTGCAAATGCCTTGAATTCCTCAAAAAACTTTTTCATTTTATTCTCCTTTTTTTATACAGACCTTTATAAGATCTTTATTTATCATATCCTTACCCTGTCAACAGGTTCAAAGCCGGAAGTCTTTTTAAAATTCATAAAATGAGTGCAGCTCTCCACCATATCCGAAGGATCGATGCGGGAAAAATCCACCTCATCAAATGTACTTCTTTCAAACATCACGGAAAGCACCGTCACTTCCTTATCCTTTCCCGTGGCAGTATCAAGAACACTGTCAACGGCATGTATCATCACCTTTTCCACCGGAAGCAGCGCAAATATATCCCTTGCCGCCCTTATGGACGTGCTGCAGACATAATCCTGTACAAGTGAATAATATGCCGTCTTTGTCATCTCTTTTTCGGAAAGCTTCCCTGTCTTTGTAAGTGAGAGTTCTTTTACGGGAACTGTCTCATCCGCATTTATGTCGAATTCAACTTCAACATAAGACGGATCGTCCGTTCCTATCTCAAAGGAGCTTCCGTATTCGGTAAGATCCGCAAGAGGCTCTGCCGCCTCCACCGCTTCGAGATAAGCATCCGTATCGCCCTTAAGCACACGTTCAGCCAGAGCTTTAAGCTCTTTATCGGTGACCGAATTCCAGTCAACGGGCTCATCTGCATTTACATGCACACTCCTTAGTTCTTCCACCGCCGCAAGATATTCTTCATATCTTGCTCTGTCGGCTTCCGCAGGCTCGTGCGCTGCCTTATTTTCCGCAACGGATGATACCTTCTCCTCTTTCTTATTATCTTTATTATCTTTTTCTTTTTCTTTGAATAGTCCGGAAAAAGCTTTCTTTAACGAAAAGCTCTTCTGATAGGACACCCCTGTTCCGGGTATGCCCACACTTGATGTGGTACGTCCTGTAGTGGAAAATGACTGATGGAAGCCCTTGCCTCCCACGCTTATGCTTGCGCTCTTTGCTCCGAGATTAAGCTTTACGCCCTTGCATAATGTGATGCTTTTTCTGAATCTTAAACCCACTTTTCCTATCTTCCTCTCTTAAGACAGATGTATATATCCGCCTCTTCATTCATCGCTTTCGTCCTGAAATGCAGGATCCGCAAAAAAATCCTTTAGTGTCCTTATAACTTCACCCAGGCCTTCGCTCTTTAATATGTATCCGTCGGGCTTTAATGAAATTGCTCTTAAAATGCTTAACTTATCGGATTTCCCCGTAAGGAAGATTACCGGTATATTTTTTGTACTTTCCTCGCTGCGGAGCATATCCAGCACTTTAGGGCCGGACATCACCGGCATCTCATAATCCAAAAGTATCATATCCGCACTGTTCTGGGCAAGCCAGGTGATAGCCTGCATGCCGGATGTCGCCATACCCACCCTGTATTCATCCTTCAGGCAGTTCCTTACGGCCCTCAGATATACAGCATCATCATCCACTATGAGCACGCATTTTTTCATGGCCTGCATTGTCCGCTCTTCAAACATCTCTGCGACATTCTCACAGAGCTTCTCCATGTTGATGGGACGCTCAATATTATATGCAATGATCTCCGGCGAAATGAATTTATTCAATGCCTCAAATTCATTGGAATTACCTATCACTATAAGCTGTCTGTTCCCCTCAAGGCAAAGATCCCTGATATAAACAAGTGCCTCTGCATCAGACTCAACATCACCGGTCACATAAAGCAGCATGACGCCGGCACTGTCTTTTGCGTTTTTTATCTCATCCGGATCAAACCCTGTTTCCAGAACCTTGTATGAACTTTTCTCAAGAGCATGCCTTACCGTATTTATGATAAAGCCGTCTTCTTTTCTTATCAGCATTACAGTCTCTGACATGGCGGACTCCCGGGAATGCTCTTTCATAAAACGGCTTTCAGGGCAAAAGTCCCTGAAAACCTTCATATCATTTTATCAAAACAGCGTCCTTCTTACAACAGGAATAACAAAATCCTCCGGTGCCATATACACCGGAGGATCTTAAAAATCTTAGATCTCAGATATCATTTCCCGCCTCAGGGAACGAAGATCTCAGCCTCTGTCCTGTTGCCCTTTGTATCAACTGCCCATACAAAGTATGTACCGGACTTAACGCCTGCAGCCACATTTACGGTAAGCTTGTTTGCCTTCTTGCCGGTTCCGATTACAGGATTGATACCTGCAACACTTGCGCCGGCAGCTGCTATCGTGCTGCCCTTTGTGGTCTGAAGAGTCGTCTTCTTTCCGGCCTTTACGGTTGCGCCTGCCTTCTTGAATGAGAAGTTGTCGTTTGCAGCTACAACATTTACTGTAAATGTTGCTGTTGCCTTGCCAAGTCTTGCGCTGATCACAACAGGCTTTGTGCTGGTCTTAACTGCAAGGAGATAACCCTGCTTTGTGATCTTAACTGCTGCATTGCTGCTCTTCCACTTGATAAGCTTGTTATCTGTGATGCCTGCAGCAAGAAGAGCGTTAAGCTTAACACCCTGACCAACCTTTATGTCATAAGTTGCATTAAGTGCAAGAGTATGATCTATGGATGCGTCAATAACATTTCCGGATGCATCTGTCGCATTGTTTAAGGAAGCATCAACAAGATTGTTGCTGGAAGCATCCTTCACAACAAGGTTACCTGAAGCATCACTTGCGGTAAACTTTATGTCGCTGTTTACGGCTGTCTTTGTAACTACTACCTTTGTTACTTTCTGTGCGTACGCATCACCTTTCTTTACAGTCCATACGATATAGGTAACACCTGTATCAAGAGCTGTTATGGTGCACTTGCCCTTGGAGTCAACAGAAGAAACACTTGCGATACGGGCATCATTAACGGATGCTTCAACAGTACCGCCCTTTAATGCACCCTTTCCTTTTACCTTTACATTCTTTGTAGGCTTCTTACCTACTGTAAGCTTAACGGTAGCAGGAGCAGAGATCATTTTAACTGTTGCATTGTTGCAGCTGGCATCGATCACAGTATCCTTAACATTGATCGTTACTTCTTTGCTCTCTCCCTTATACTCTACCTTTACCTTCGCTGTACCTTCCTTCTTTGCGGTAACAACGCCGGACTTCTTATTTACGCCTGCAAACTTCTTTCCGTCAACGAGAGTGAACTT
>JAFYBJ010000001.1 GCA_017540265.1 Lachnospiraceae bacterium | reverse complement strand
TGGTACTTACAAATGATAAGCATCATCTTGCATTCCGGTTCCCGGATATAGCAGGAAAGGGCTATGACCTTTATACATACGGACCGGTATATTATATCATAGTCGTATGGATGGCACTGCTGCTTTCGGCAACGGTGATCATTACCATCATACGTTTTTCGAGCAAGCCCGTCAGGAAGGATTCCTGGGCTTACTACGTGGTATTGCTCGGTTCGGCATATTTTTTACTTACGGATTACTTCGGACTGGCTCCGGTGGTAAACGGTGTGCAGTACTTAACTCCCATGGAGACCTTTGCCGTATTTACGGTATGCGGCTGGGAGGCGTGCATACAGACCTGTCTGCTCCCCTCCAACAGCGGCTATAAGTATTTCTTTGAGAATTCGGGGCTCATCGCCCGTATCACGGATAAAGCCGGGAATGTGAAGATAGCATCCAAGGGAGGCGAGTTTGACTTTAGTCCGTCCAATGAGAACTACCACATCCTTGAAAAGGAGGTATGGGGCGGAAAGCTCAGCTACGCAGAGGATATATCCGGTATAACGGAGTCCAACAGGGAGTTAAAGGAGATATCGGAAAGGCTTTTAGAGGAAAACGCTCTGCAGGAAGCGGAAAATGCACTGCAGGAGGACAGAGTCCATGTCTCGGTGATGAATAAACTCTATGACGATATCACGGAGTTTTCGGCCGAAAAGACCGAAGAGATAGAAAAGCTCCTTACAAGTGCCGGCTCGGATGATGATTTTAAACAGAATCTGGAAAAAGCATGCATACTTGCTTCCTATATAAAAAGAAGAGGAAATCTCTACCTTCTCGGTGAGGAAAACAAGCATTATGATTTTAATGACCTGTATCTTTCATTTAAAGAATCTCTTGATTACTTTGCCTTAAGCGGAGCAAAGACGCTGCTTACTTTGGGCAATAGGATGGAAGTGGATAAGGATACGGGGCTAAAGGCATACGACTGCTTGGAAGCTTATCTGGAGAAGCTTTTCGGTAAGGTTAACAGCTTACTGGTACATATGGATGCCTCGGATAATGAGCTTAAAGTGAGGTTTATGTACGATGAAGAGAGTGAAGTAGAGGTTTTTGCTTCCGGGAAGGAGGCAGAGGCATGATAGTATTTAACGATCTTCCCACGATGGCAAGGACATTTCTGCTTTGTCTGGAATTCCTTATACTGTGGCTTACCATGATGCTTCTGGCCGAGTCCGTATATCAGAGGATGTACAGGGGATTCAGTGTATTTTTCTTCCTTATAGTAATAGTGAATTATATTTTCTTCCAGCTTTGCCTGGATGAAAAATACCGGATGGATCTGTGGGTGGTTATCGCCTATATAGCGGCGATGATATTGTTTGATATATTTATTATAAGGAAAGGAATAAAATACAGACAGGAGAACTTTACGGTCATATCCGTAAAACAGGGACTCGATGCTATGGAAGAGGGCATATGTTTTTATACCGAAAACGGACTGCCCCAGTTCACCAACAAATATATGAATGATGTGAGCCTGGCCATATCCGGCAGGACCATAGTGGATGCATCC
>JAFYBJ010000058.1 GCA_017540265.1 Lachnospiraceae bacterium | reverse complement strand
GCCTGTTCCTAAATATAAAGCGGTAAGCAAAAAAGCATGAAATGTTGAGTGGAGTATCTGCGCCGCGGTCATGGCTAAATCTGCACCCTGAGCCAGATTTCCTGCATGAGAAATGCCGAATATTACGGCCAGTATAATTATCACGACAAATCGCCTCTCTTTCCGGACATATCTCATGACTATGGCTAGTGATAATAATCTGAACATAGTCTCTTCCCCAAATCCGGCTGTAATTCCCATAATAGCCGCCTTAAGAGAAGGGTTAAAATAAAACGTATGATAAAAAAATAATGGCTCGATCAGCGTAAAGACTAAGAGAATCGCCAAGGGGATCATTACTAAACCTATGTCCCTGGCTGAAGCTTCAGGCTTTACAAATCCCTTAAATTCCGGTGAGAACCAGTACCCAAAAATCAACATCGATATTATTGCAAAAACGCATATACCTATGTTCCCTGCATTTTCTGAAATTGCATTACCTATAGAACCTCCTATTCCAGCTAAAAGCGACGGAAATAGTATGCTGAGTATAATGGCGATATATGGTTTCTTTTCGCATATCGAATGCTTTCTTGTTTTTTTATCCATGTGTAACCTCCTGATCAGTCATGGGGAATTTAACCCATTTTTTCAAAAGAAAAACCCCGGAAACCGTCAGTTTTCGGGGTTTGTAAGCAATGATTATCTCTTGCTGAACTGAGGCGCACGTCTTGCTGCTTTGAGACCGTACTTCTTTCTTTCCTTCATACGAGGATCTCTTGTAAGGAACCCTGCTTTCTTAAGTGCAGGTCTGTTCTCGGGATCTTCTACGCAAAGTGCTCTGGAAAGGCCATGACGGATAGCTCCGGCCTGTCCTGTATATCCGCCGCCCTTTACGGTAACGACTACATCAAACTTTCCTTCGGCATCAAGAAGTGCAAGAGGCTGCTTTACTATAACCTTAAGAGTCTCAAGACCGAAATAATCATCGATGCTCCTCTTGTTTATTGTGATCTCTCCCTTGCCCGGCATAAGATATACCCTGGCGATGGAGCTCTTTCTTCTGCCTGTTCCATAATATTTCTGAACTGATTTCTTAGCCATTTCTTATCTCCTTTCGCCTGCTCAGAATTTAAGCTCTTCGGGCTTCTGAGCTGCGTGCTTATGATCGGGACCTGCGTATACGAAAAGCTTTCTTCCCATTGCGTCACCAAGAGGGCCACCGGGAAGCATACCCTTTACAGCAAGCTCAATAACTTCCTCGGGCTTCTTTGCCAGCTTCTCACGAAGAGTCTGCTGCTTTAAGCCGCCAACATAATCGGAATGTCTGTAATAAATCTTGTCATCAAGCTTCTTGCCTGTGACCTTTATCTTCTCTGCGTTAACAACGATCACATAATCGCCCGTATCAACGTTCGGTGTGTATATAGGTTTATTCTTTCCGCGCAGAACCTTTGCTATCTCGCTTGCAAGGCGTCCGAGCGTGCATCCTGTCGCATCGACAACATACCACTTTCTCTCGATGGACTGGGGATTAGCTAAAAATGTCTTCATTTTACTTTCCTCCAGAATCTAAAAACAATCTGCATCAGGCGTCTCTCTCTTTCATGTGATGTCCGGGCACATAAAAGGGCGCAGACCGCCACGAGTGATAATTATATTACCGACTTATATGATCTGTCAATAACTTTTTTGTTATTCATTATTTATTGTCACCCTTCCAGGCTTTATCTTATACATTTCCTCCTCATCAATGCTTACAGCATATCCTTTAAGGAGTTCTTCATAATACGTTCCCCCCGTATCATATCTTTCCCTTACGGCTTCAAGCTCACTTAAAGCCCCCCCTTTTTCCACATCCTTCCTTGCAAGATCAAGCATGTAAAAATGTGAAAGAGCCTCTTTTTCTGCCATTTCAAGCACCACGTCTTTTGTAAGTCCGGTGCGCAGGGCAGCTTCTTCATTTAAATCCTTAAAGAATTCTTCCGCATCATATCCGATATCCTCAAGCTCTCCATCATCAAGCTTAAATCCGGCCTTTCCTGCTTCCATCGCATATACCGTATCCCTTATGCAGGAATCAAGTGCTGCCTGTCTTGCGATATCCGAAACATAGCCTGATGTACTTTTGTCTTTTTCGAGAAATACTCCCCAGTATTTTCGGGGATCCGTCTCATCATATTCTATGGCAGCCTTATTGCCGTCAATTTCAGCCTTTCTTATGTAATAACAAAAATGCGCCGTATCGATCTTAAGACTCACGCCGGCGGAGGGATCACTTACAGTTATCACCACCGCAGAAGGATCTAATACAGCCTCTCTTCTGCTTTCCGCATAACGCCGCATCACAAAAGCAAGCATCACTATGATAAAACTTAATATAAGAGGCCTGTACATCCTAAGCAGCTTTGAAAAACTCACATATGACCCTTTCCGCGGCGCAGGCATCCCGCCAAGACCGTACTTATGTCCTCCCTTTAAGTACCTGTATTCATATGCACCGTTTTCAGGGAAAATATCCGCTTCGGAATAGTGCTTTTCATTTTTTTCCATCATATCCAGGGGCATCTTATCACACCTCAAACTGACTCTTATAGAGCCTGCTGTAGAACCCGTCATGTTTAAGCAGGTCATCATGCCTGCCCTGTTCTATGATATTTCCATCCTTCATCACCAGTATGCAGTCCGCCTCCTTTATCGTGGAGAGCCTGTGCGCAACAATAAAACTGGTCCTTCCTTCCATCATGCTGCCAAAGGCTTTCTGTATCCTCATCTCTGTTCTGGTATCTATGGAGCTGGTGGCTTCATCAAGAATGAGCATGGGTGGAAGAGCAAGCATCAGTCTGGTGATGCATATAAGCTGCTTCTGCCCCTGTGAGAGCATTCCGCCGTCTTCTCCTATAACAGTATCATAACCGTCTGACAGCTGCTTTATGAAGGAATGCGAATGGGCTTTTTTTGCCGCCTCGATCATCTCCTCCTCGGACGCGCCGTTTTTTCCCATGAGTATATTATCCCTGATGGTCCCCGGCTTTAAATAAGTATCCTGAAGTACCATACCTATATTTCTTCTGAGTGAACTCCTTTTGATCCCGGTTGTGGGAGTACCGTCTAACCTGATAAAGCCCTCATCCGGATCATAAAAACGCATGAGGAGATTTATAAGAGTGGTCTTCCCGCAGCCTGTAGGCCCCACTATAGCGATGTGCTCTCCCGGTTTTACATTTATGTTCACATCTTCAAGAAGCTTTTTCTCCTTTGAATATGAAAAACTCATATGCTCTATATTCACGGCTCCCTCTGCCGTATCGATCTCCATGGCATCATTATCGCTTGTCTCTTCCGGAGCATCTATAAGCTCAAATATCCTTTCCGCACAGGCTATGGCATTCTGCAGTTCTGTAACAACACCCGATATCTCATTAAAAGGCTTGGTATACTGGGTTGAATAACTTAAAAAAGCTGTCAGCTTTCCTACAGTAAAACGGCCTCTTATGACTGCAGCCGATCCCGCAAAGGCAACAGCCGCATAAACCATGTTATTTACAAATCTGGTGGAGGGGTTTGTAAGAGATGATGCAAAAATAGCCTGCAGGGAAACCGACGAGAGTTTTTTATTATTTTCATCAAATCTTTCCAATGCTCTTTTCTCATACGCAAAGGCCTTGACCGTCTTTTCCTGTGAGAGCATCTCATTTATTATGGCAGTCTGCTTTCCCCTTACCTCGGACTGTTCCTTAAAATATCTGTATGTACGCTTTGCTATAAAAGAAGCAACGGTAAAAGAAAGCGGTGTTAAAAGCACCACCACCGCAGTGATGAGCGGGCTTATGGTTATCATCAGTATAAGTGTTCCCGCTATGGTGACCACTGCAGTAAAGAACTGTGTAAAGCCCATGAGCAGACCATCCGCAAACTGATCCACATCCGCAATCATACGGCTTACGAGCTCACCTGCAGGATGTCGGTCAAGGTAGGATAAAGGAAGCTTTCCAATATGTTTCATTGCGTCCTTTCGTATATCCCTTACCGTACTGTAGGTCAGATGATTATTGCAGGTATTCATAAGGAAACTGCATACTGCCTGTCCCAGAGTTACCATTATCATCTCTGTCATTATCACTTTTAAGGAATCCCAGTCCGTAAGACCTCTTCCCAAAAGCAGATCCACCGCATCCCCCGTAAGAACAGGAAGAAGCAGGGCAAGCACGGACTGAAATACAGCCATCACTATGCTCACAATAAGAAAGGCCCTGTAAGGCATGGTATACTTTAAAACCCTTATTAAAGTTTTTTTGCTGTCTTTAGTCAATCAGATCCCTCCGGTCTGCCAAACTGGGAGACATATATTTCCCTGTAGATATCGCAGCTCTTCAGTAGTTCATCATGTGTTCCCGATGCAGCCATATGCCCCTCATCCAGAACTATGATCCTGTCCGCATGCATGACGGAAGCCGCCCTTTGTGAAACAATAAAAACAGTGGGGGCATCTTTCATCTCCCCGATAGCCTTTCTTAAAGCCGCATCTGTCGCATAGTCAAGTGCAGATGCGGAATCATCCATTATGAGTATCTCCGGCTTCTTTACCAGTGCCCTTGCTATGCATAAACGCTGGCGCTGTCCTCCGGAAAAATTATCTCCGCCCTGTGTGACAGGAGCTTCCAGTCCGCCTTCCTTTTCCATAACAAAATCATAGGCCTGTGCAGTCTTTAAAGCACTTATTATTTCCTCATCTGAAGCATCCTCTTTGCCAAGGCGCATATTGTCTTTTATCGTACCTTCAAAGAGCACAGACTTCTGCGGCACTACCGCCACAGCTTCCCTTAAGTCCGCGAACTTAAGCTCCCTTACATCAATCCCGTCAACCTTCACACAGCCTGAAGACACATCATAAAATCTTGGAATGAGATTTACCATAGTACTCTTGCCTGATCCCGTGCCTCCTATGATACCGGTAGTACTTCCCGGATCAGCTTTAAAGCTTACGCCTTCCAGGGCATTCTCTCCGGCCCCCGCATATGACATGCACACATCTTCAAATATCACTTCGGGTGCTTTTCCCTTTATCTTTAATCCCGTTTTTCCTTCCTTCATTGAAGGCTCTTTTTTCAGCAGGTCTTCTATTCTGTTCGCACATGCAAGTGCTCTTGAAAGCTGGACTATGAGATTTGCAAGCTTTATGAGTTCCACCAGTATCTGCCCCATAAGATTTACCAGAGCAACTACGGCACCACGGCTCAGTCTCCCGGTATCCACGGCAAGCGCTCCGTCCCAGATAAGCCAGGCAGTCCCAAGATTTATCACGATAAAAGTAAACGGATTTAAAAGAGCCGATATCCTTCCCGTAAATATCTGCAGTCTGTTTAATTCGTCATTTTCTTTCTTAAAAGCTTCGAATTCCCTTTCCTCATTTCCGAAAGCTCTTATGACTCTCACACCGTTTAAGGATGAGCGCACCGAAAGCAGGACCTTATCAAGCCTTTCCTGAACAGCCCTGTAACCGGGGCCTGTTATAAACATCACAGCTGCCACGATGATCGTAAGTATCACTACTGTTACTGCAAATATACACGCAGCCTTTACATCGATGGTAAAAGCCGTAACAACAGCTCCAAAGACCACAAAGGGAGATCTGAGAAGCAGTCTGAGCGACATGTTAACCCCGCCCTGAAGCGCATTGATATCGCTTGTAAGCCTGGTGATCAGAGCCGATACGCCTATACCGTCCGTATCCTGATAGGAAAGCTTCATCACTCTTTCGAACATGTCATGCTTTACGCCCTCTGCAAAATATACTGCAGCGCGGGCGCAAAAGTACTGCGCCGTCAGGGAACAGATCAGCCCGATGATACCCAGCATTATCATTATCCCCGCCATCTTAAGCACGTAAAAAACATCACCGGCCGCTATGCCCTTGTCTATCATCTGCTTTACAACAAGCGGGATGATAAGCTCAAACCCTGCTTCCAGCAGCTTAAAGAGCGGTCCGATGATGCATTCTTTCCTGTAGCCTTTAAAATATTTAAGTAAACTTTTCATTAAGCGAAAACTTCTTCAGACTTCCTCCGGATCACATCCCGGGTATCATTACCGAAGCTCCAACGGCATCCGCTGTCGGCTTATCCGTAAGAACTTCAAGGAGCTTTAAACCAAATTCCATGCTGGTTCCCATACCGCGGCTTGTGATTATATGATCTGACACCACCACGGGATCAGTAAGCTTCTCTGCTCCGGCAAGAGCATCTTCCATGCCGCCGTAACAGGTAGCCTTTCTGCCCTTTAAGATACCCAAACGTCCAAGTATCGTGGGGGCTGCGCATATAGCGGCAATATATTTCTTTTCACTGTCAAACTTACGCACTGTAGCCATAAGCGGCCCGCATGCTTCCAGATTCTGATGTCCCGTCTTCCCTCCCGGCAATACGATCATATCAAAAAGATCAAGGTCAGTTTCCTCAAGCAGAGCATCAGCCTCTATATCGATATGATGCGATCCGTGAACCGTCTTTCTCCCCATTATTGATACTGTTACTGTATCCACCTTGCCTCGCCTTAAAATATCAACGGGCACGAGCGCCTCTACTTCTTCGAAACCATCTGCATATAATACTGCTGCTCTTTTCATGAGCTTTCCTCCTTGTATAAGATCCTTCGCTTCGCTCAGGATGACAATCACTTCGCTCAGGATAACAATTTTTTCAAGCTTTACATAGCTTTTATTCGTTCTATAGCCCTTACCGTATTTTCATAGCTGCCGAATGCAGTGAGTCTGAAATAGTGCTCACCGGAAGGACCAAATCCCGATCCGGGGGTTCCCACCACATTTGCCTTATCAAGCAAAAGATCAAAGAAATCCCAGCTTGTCATATTATCCGGTGTTTTCATCCAGATATAAGGAGCATCAACTCCGCCGAAGGCTTCAAAGCCGGCCTCTCTTACGCCTTTAAGTATGCAGGCTGCATTTTTCATATAATAAGCCACCTGCTCTTTAAGCTGTTTCTTTCCCTCTTCGGAATAAACCGCTTCACCGGCTCTCTGGATTATATAAGGAGCACCGTTATATTTTGTACCGTGCCTTCTCGCCCACAGCGAATGAAGTAAAACGTCCCCGCTCTTTAAATCCTTTGGAACCACGGTATATCCGAGTCTCACACCCGTAAAGCCCGCATTTTTCGAAAAAGAATGGATCTCTATGGCGCAGGTCCTTGCGCCTTCGCACTCATATATGCTGTGAGGAACCGCCGGGTTTGATATATAAGCTTCATACGCTGCATCATATATGATCACGCTTCCGTTTTTATTTGCGTAATCCACCCACTCCTGCAGGCGCTCTTTCGATATCACGCCGCCGGTGGGATTGTTGGGGAAGCAGAGATATATCACATCAGGCACTTCCTTCGGAAGCTCCGGCATAAAATCATTTTCTTTTGTGCAGGGCATATATATCACATCAGACCACAGACCGTTGACCTCATCGAAAGTCCCTGTTCTTCCGGCCATCACATTCGTATCCACATATACCGGATACACAGGATCGCATACCGCTATCTTTGAATCCTTCGAAAAGATCTCCTGTATGTTGCCGCAGTCACCCTTGGCACCATCCGAAATAAATATCTCATCCGGTGATATATCACAGCCTCTGGCTTTATAATCATTCTCTGCAGCTGCTTCCCTTAAAAAAGAATACCCCAGATCCGGTGCATATCCCTTAAAAGTTTCCGGATCCGCCATTTCATCCACAGCCTTATGAAGAGCTTCTATTATCGCAGGTGCAAGCGGCTGCGTTACATCTCCGATCGAAAGCCTTATAAGTTCCTTATCGGGATGAGCCTTCCTGTATTCTTCCTGTTTTCTGGCAACCGTGGAAAAAAGATAGCTGCCCCGTAATTTTAGATAATCCCCGTTTGCCTTAAACATTTTAAGTATACTCCTTATACCGTAATATCGCCCTCAAATACCGTTCTTGCAGGACCTGTCATATAGACCCTGTTGTCTTCTTTATTCCATTCCACGGTAAGTACACCGCCCCTTAATTTTATCTCTGCCTTCCTTTTGGTCTTCCCGTTTAAAACACAGGCCACTAAAGTTGCGCAGGCACCTGTTCCGCAGGCAAGGGTCTCGCCGGACCCTCTCTCCCATACCCTCATATCCACATGGGTATCATCGATCACTTTTGCAAATTCTGCATTAACAGCCTTGGGAAACCTTTTATGATGTTCGAAAGAAGGGCCCATCCTTTCAAAATCAGGAAAAGAATTATCCTCTGTAAAGAACACTGCATGGGGATTGCCCATGGACACACAGGTCATGCGCCACGGCTTACCGTCTACGATTATCTCCTCATCTATCAGGCTTTCTGAAGCGGGATCATTGCTCACAACAGGGATGAGCTCAGGCTTTAATACCGGCTCACCCATATCCACTGTTACGCTTTCTACAAGTCCGTCATCACCGGTATGAAGTTCGACTTCATGAGGTATGCCAAAGCTCTCTATGGTAATCTTTTTCTTCTCCGGTGAACAAAGACCTCTGTCGTATATGAATTTTGCGACACAACGGATCCCGTTGCCGCACATCTCGGCTCTCGATCCGTCGGCATTGTACATCTCCATCTCAAATTCCGCATTTTCCCCGGGATTTACAAAGATGAGCCCATCGGAACCTATACCGAAATGTCTGTCGCTTACACGCTTTGCAAGCTCTGCTTTGTCGTTTGCTTTTTCACGGCTGCCGTCAACATAAACATAGTCGTTTCCGCAGCCTTCCATCTTAACGAAATGCATAAAACCTCAATATTTATAAAGATATCTGTCAATCTCCCACTGTGTAACCTGCTCGCTGTAAGCCGCCCATTCACGCTTCTTGGCGCTTACATAAAGAGGTGCTATATGGGGTCCCAAAGCATCCATCACCAACTTATCCTTCTCAAGTGCCTCAACGGCATCAAGAAGATTCGAAGGTAGAAAATCTATCTTTGATCTCTTTCTCTCCCTTTCGCTCATTTCAAAGATATTCCTGTTTACAGCAGCGGGAGGATCTATTTTTTCTTCTATACCCGCAAGTCCTGCCGTAAGCGCAACCGCTATTGCAAGATAGGGATTTGCAGCGGAATCCGGGCTTCTGAGCTCAACTCTTGTTCCCTCTCCTCTTGCAGAAGGAATACGGATAAGGGGACTTCTGTTGCGGCTGCTCCATGCAATATGCACGGGAGCCTCATATCCGGGCACAAGTCTCTTGTAGGAATTTACAAGAGGATTCATGATTGCCGTCATTCCCTTCATATGCTTCATGATGCCGCCTATGAACCAGTACGCCTCTTTGCTGAGTCCGTATTCATCCTTCGGATCCTGGAAAATGTTCTTGCCCTTCTTTGAAAGAGAAAGATTTAAGTGCATGCCGGAACCTGCAGTGCCGTATTTTGGCTTGGGCATGAAAGTTGCATGCTGTCCGTGCCTTCTGGCTATGGTCTTTACAGCAAGCTTAAATGTCATGATATTATCAGCGGAACGAAGCGCCTCATCATATCTGAAATCTATCTCGTGCTGCGCAGGTGCGCACTCGTGATGTGAAGCTTCTATATCAAAACCCATTTCCTCAAGAGTAAGCACCATATCGCGCCTTGCATTTTCCCCCAGATCCATGGGACCAAGATCAAAATAACCGGCTCTTTCGTTTGCTATCGTGGTAGGTGCCGCATTTTCATCTGTCTGGAACAGGAAAAATTCACATTCCGGTCCCACATTGAGTGTATAACCCATATCCGCCGCTTTTTTAATTGCTCTTTTTAGCACATATCTGGGATCGCCCTCAAACGGCTTGCCATCGGTTCCGTATACATCGCATATAAGTCTTGCAACTCTGCCATGCTGGGGTCTCCAGGGGAATATCTCCATGGTATCGGGATCCGGATACAGATACATATCAGATTCCTCAATACGGGCAAAGCCCTCTATGGAAGATCCGTCGAACATGCACTTATTATTAAGCGCATTCTCCAGATGATCCGCTGTGATAGCTATATTCTTAAGTGTGCCAAATACATCCGTAAACTGTAAACGTATGAATTCAACATTATCTTCCTGTGCGATTCGAAGTATATCTTCTTTTGTGTATTTGCCGGCCATATCCTCTCCTTTGATAACTTTTTGCTTCCGCGAAAATGCGGTTATGCTATTCTAACACGTTAATTCTTTCAAATAAAGTAAAAAATACAAAATTGTGCGTTTTATGCAAAAATTCCACTATCCTTGATAGATTTTAACGCATTTTTTATCTCTTCAGGGGGTAAAACAAGCGCAAAACGCACATATCCTTCTCCATGAGGGCCAAAACTGGATCCGGGTGTGCAGAGAACTCCCGTCTTTTCAAGCAGATCCATACAGAACTCCATACTCGAAGTATAATCTTCAGGTATGGGCGCCCATACAAACATGCTTCCGCCGGTATCGGGAATGTTCCAACCTATATTCCTTGCGCCCTGACAAAGGGCATCCCTTCTTTCTTCATAATCCGCGCACTGCTTCTCTATCATATCGCAGGGACCGGTCAATGCCGCTATCGCAGCCTTCTGTATAGGTAAGAACATGCCAAAATCTATCTGGCTCCTGAGCAGCCTTACGGCATCCACCACATCCTTTCTTCCCACAAGAAAGCTTATCCTTGCTCCTGTCACATCAAATGACTTTGAAAGGCTGAAAAATTCAACTCCCTGTTCCATCGCGCCCTGATGTGCGAGGAAACTTCCTCCGCGATTACCGTCAAAGATGATGTCACTGTAAGCATTATCATGGACAATAAGCACATCATATTTTTTTGCCCATTCTATTATTTCTTCATATATGCCCGGCTTTGCAACAGCCCCCACAGGATTTGCCGGCAGGCTCACTATGATATATTTTGCCTTCCTTGCCACATCCTCAGGGATATCTGCCACTACGGGAAGGAAATCATTTTCCTTTGTAAGAGGATAATACCAGGGGTCGGCATCTGCAAGAAAAGTACCGGACTGGAACACCGGATAGCAGGGATCGGGAAGCAGCACGGTATCACCTTTATCACAAAGAGCAAGCGCAAGATGCCCCATTCCTTCCTGGGTACCGTAGCAGCTCATTACCTGATCCTTTTCTATATGTACACCGTATCTTTTTGCATAATAAGAACATACAGCCTCTGTCAGTTCCGGAAGATCACGAAGTGAGTATTTCCAGTTTTCCGGATCCATGGCCGCATCGGCAAGGGCTTTTTTTATATGCTCCGACACTGGAAAATCCGGAGTTCCCACGCTCAAATTCCATATTTTCTTTCCCTGCGCCTCAAGCGCAAGCCTTTTATTGTTCAGTGCGGCAAATATTTCCTCACCGAAACGGTCAAGCCTTTTTGAAAAATTCATTTTTATATCTCCTTTATATTTAAGATATTTTTTTCCCAAGCACTCCATGAGGCATCCGAAGGCATTCTTAAATCTCCTCTTGGAGATACTGCAACGGATCCCACTTTCGGTCCGTCAGGCAGGCATGAACGCTTAAACTGCTGGCCAAAAAACCTTCTGCAGAAAACCTTAAGCCATTTGAGTATTACATCCCCGTCATAGATCCCTTCAAAACACTTCAAAGCTATCCTGTATATCTTATCCGGCGAAAAACCGGCTCTTAATATGTAATACAGGAAGAAATCATGCAGTTCATACGGTCCCACAATATCCTCGGTCTTTTGGGATATCTCACCGTTTTCAGGAGGCAGAAGTTCCGGACTGACCGGCGTATCCAGCACATCCTTAAGCACTGTCTGAAGCTTATCATCCCCGCATGTATCCGCAAACCATGAAACCAGATGCCTTACAAGAGTTTTCGGAACACCTGCATTTACGCCGTACATTGACATGTGGTCTCCGTTATATGTAGCCCATCCCAGAGCAAGCTCACTCATATCACCGGTACCTATAACAAGGGCAGCCTCTTTATTGGCTATATCCATAAGGACCTGTGTTCTCTCCCTTGCCTGCCCGTTTTCATATGTAACGCTTCTGTCATCCGGAGGAAGACCTATATCTTCAAAATGAACCGTTACCGCTTTCTTTATATCTACCGTAAGCAGTGTACACCCGAGAGCTTCAGAAAGGGATACGGCATTATTCTTTGTCCTTCCGGTGGTCCCGAAACACGGCATGGTAACGGCTATGATACCGCTCCTGTCAATCCCTGCACTGTCAAAAGCCTTTGCTGTCACAAGGAGCGCAAGGGTTGAATCAAGACCGCCCGAAACACCGACCACGGCTTTTTTGATCCCTGTATGCTCAAGGCGTTTTTTCAGTCCCCGGCTCTGTATAAGAAGTATCTCCTCACAGCGTTCGGCTCTCTTTGAAAGATCCGAAGGAACAAACGGTGCCCTGTCAAATTTTCTTTCAAGTTCCGTTACTCCGGTGGTTAGATCAAATCCGGTACGTATAAATCCGTCTTCAGATTTTAAAACGGATCTGAAGGTGCTCATCCTTCTGCGTTCATGAATAAGTCTCTTTATATCGATATCCGCATATATCTCTCCGGTATCAAACCGCTTTGACTCGGCAAGCATCACACCATTTTCCGCTATCATATCATGGCCGGAAAAAACCAGATCCTGGGTAGATTCTCCGTCTCCTGCGCTGCAGTAGATATAAGCACACAAAAGCTTTGAAGAGGACATCCTTACCAAATCCCTTCTGTAGAAAGCCTTGGCTACGGTCTCATTTGAAGCGGAAAGATTTACTATCACCGTGGCCCCTGCCTGTGTAAGCTTCACTGAAGGTGACTCCGGCACCCACAGATCCTCACATATCTCACATCCGACAGCAAGCCCTGTGACAGCATCACACTGGAAAATTATATTTCCGCCAAACGGTACATCCTGTCCCGCAAAAAACACGGACACCGGTTCTGAATTTCCCTCGGAAAAATGTCTCTGTTCATAGAATTCGGCATAATCCGGAATATTCCGTTTCGGAACAAAACCAAGCACGGTTGCTTTTGAAAAAACTGCTGCCACATTGTAAAGCTTCCCCGATACTTCCATGGGAAGACCTATAAAGATCAGGGCATCCACATCACGCGTTTCGATGATCACCCTGCAGAGCTGTTCCTTTGCCTCATTCAACAGTGTTTCCTGCAAAAAAAGATCTCCGCAGGTATAGCCTGTAAGAACCAGCTCCGGAAGGACTATCACCTTCGCTCCTTTTTCTGCGGCCCGCTTTATCGCATCTATGCATACTCCCGCATTATATCCGGGATCCGCTGCTTTTATCTTCGGTGTGGCTGCACAGACTTTTAAAAAACCGTCCTTCATATTTAAGCCTCCTTTCCTCTTTCCCTCGCTATGACACTTATACGTCCGCTTTCATTCCCCACCGGTTCTTCTTTTCCTCCGGCCATCGAAAGTTCCGTATCAAAAGCCCTCACGAACTCAAGCCCCGCTTTTTCAAGCAGGGCCTTTATCTCTTCAAGCTCATACGCCCTCTGCAGGTGGAGCTCATCATATCTGTCATATCTCCCGTCATCACCCTTTATAAAAAGAGCAAGCGAATATTCATTGAGCCTTGCTTCTTCATCATAGAGATTATCCCATATGAAGCTGCATTCCTCTCTGCTTTCGGCTATGGTGCTGTCGCCTATGATATCCCTGTATTTATGCACGGTATTGAAATCAAAGATAAATAATCCCGAAGGATCCAGGTAATTATTTACAAGCTTAAACACCTGCTCAAGCTCTGCCGGATCCGTTATGTAATTGATACTGTCACATACGGAAACAACAGCTCTCACGGTACCGTAAAGTTCAAACTCCCTCATATCCTGACAGAGATAAAGAATGTCATGCCCCGAGCTTTCCTTTTTTGCCCCGGCCTGTTCCAGCATCCCCACGGAATTATCGACCCCCGTCATATCATAACCGCGTGAAGCCAAAAGCTCCGTCATGGTTCCAGTTCCGCATCCCAGTTCCAGTAAAAGCCCGTCTTCAATCCCGTGCTCTTTAAGTACCTCACATATCTTTTCACACCATGGTCCGTAAGGTACATCCTCCATGAGACTGTCATATACTTCAGAAAAAGCAAAGTACGCTTCCATGAGCTTAATTCTCTTCCTTTTTTTCTTTCTTCTCCGGATCTCCTCCAAGGAAGAAAGCAATCACAGCCCCTGCTGCCAGGGCTATGATCGCCGTAATAACTGTAAGCGCATTTATACTCTTAAAACTCTCACTGTTCATCATTATTATTGCAATCGGTGATGCACTGATAAGACCTATTATAGCCCAGTATACCGTGAGCTTAAATTTTGAGAACAGCCATTCTATAAGCTTGGCAATTGCAAATATACCAATCACAACACCTATGCCAAAGGGTATCAACACAAAAAGTGCCGATGCAAAGCTTGCGCCCTCAACACCCCTGAGTCCGTCAACTGCTTCATTCACCGCACTTATAACAGGCTCATAATATCCAAGGAGCATTAGCATCATGGAGCCGCTGACTCCCGGGATCACCATTGTTGCTGCTGCCACGATCCCTGCGCCAAACAGTTTTATGATATCTGTAATTCCTTTGGAAAATTCCGCATTGTTTCCGGAAGCACCGTCAAGTGCCGCCATGCCGATCACCAGTACAAAAAACACAAGGAATCCGACTATTCCGGACAGCTTTATCTTTTGCCCCTTCACCTCTTTTATGATCATGGGAAGCCCACCTGCTATAAGACCGATAAAAAAGGTATTGGTCTGTACCGGGATCCTCTCAAACATAAATTCTATGACCCTTGCCAGTGCAAGTATCCCTATCACCATACCCAGTCCTATAGGCAGGAGTGTTATGATGCTCTTTTTAAGATCCTTAAAGAGATGGGTTATGGAGCCAATGAGTTTATCATATATCCCCATTGAAACAGCCATAGTCCCGCCGCTCACTCCGGGAATAACATTTGCTATCCCCATAACCATTCCTTTTAACATATCAAATATAAAAATCATACCCCTGCCTCTTTCATATATTTATCAAGTGCTTTAACAAGTATATCCGCTTCCTCATCCGTTCCCACGGTGATCCTTAAATGATCGTCTATCCTCGGGGAATTAAAATATCTCACATATATTCCTTCAATCTTAAGATGCTCAAATATTTCCTTTGCCCTGTACTTTTCATGTGTGGCAAATATAAAGTTGCTCTTTGAATCCCCGAAGGTAAATCCCAGGGCAGAAAGATCTTTTTTAAGCCGTTCCCTTGTGGATATTATCTTATCCCTCGTCTGCTTAAAATAATCATCATCCTTTATCGAAGCCTCTCCCAAAAGCAGCGAGGGTCTTCCCAGGGTATATGAGTTTATGGAATACTTCACATCGTTTAAGAATTTTATAAGACGTTCGTTCCCGACCGCATAGCCTATCCTTAAACCCGCAAGCGCTCTTGATTTCGAAAAGGTACGTATCACGAGCAGATTGTCATAACGTGAGATAAGAGGAAGAGCACTTGCTCCCTCTCCCGCAAAATCCACATATGCCTCGTCGATTATGACTATGCTCTCCGGATTGTTTTTTACGATATATTCGATATTCTCCAACGGCT
Organism: Lachnospiraceae bacterium; assembly: GCA_017540265.1. Taxonomy (GTDB): domain Bacteria; phylum Bacillota; class Clostridia; order Lachnospirales; family Lachnospiraceae; genus NK4A136. Next base: position 23,808 of record JAFYBJ010000058.1, on the reverse strand, counting down.
CAAGCAGTCCTGTCGGAGCATTCGGGTTAGGTATTATGATACCCCCGTTTTCCGTGACATAATCCTCTTTCACCAGCCTGAAATCCTTATCAAGCATCTTTGTCTCATACGGTATCTTATATACATCTGCCCACACCGGATAGAATGAATACGTTACATCAGGAAAAAACACGGGCTTTGATGAATTAAAGAACGTAAGAAACGCCATGGATATGACATCATCCGAACCAACTCCCGCAAATACCTGTTCCTTCTTAACACCATGGTAAGAAGCAAGAGCCTCTACAAGGTTCCCTGCATCCGGAGCCGGATAGAGTCGTAAATCCTCATAGCTTTCCTCTTTTAACATCTTTTCAACCGCAGGTGCCGGCGGATAAGGACATTCATTGGTATTTAATTTCACTATGTGCTTTCCTCCGGGCTGCTCTCCGGGGGTATAAGGCACAACTTTTCTGACATTTGCCTCCCAGCTCATTTTTCTTTTCTTTTTTCCCTCTCTTTTATTTTTTCAAAATTCTCTTTGTATTCCGTTTCATAATCAAAAATATAACTTTCATAAGGGTTTATGATAAGCGTATTCCTGTAGGTTTTCAAGCGTTTGTATTCCCGCCCGTAGCTTGTATGTACATGTCCGTGCAGAAAATACTCAGGTTTGAAGCGGTCTAACAGCTTTACAAAGCCCTTAAAACCCATATGCGGAAGATCCGATCCGTCTCCTATATGATACGCAGGCGAATGGGCGACCAGTATATCAAAGCCTCCATGCTTTAATATCTTAGGCATAACCGCCGCTATCCTCATATTCATCTCGGCCTGAGTATACTGGTTTTCTCCCGGTTTATAACGCATGGAACCGCCAAGTCCCAGTATTCTTACTCCCTGGCATACATATATGTCATTCTCTATACATATGCAGCCTTCCGGCGGTTTTGATACATAATCATCATGATTACCGCAAATATATATAATAGGCGCATGGGAAAAGGTTGCCAGGAAATTAAGAAACTGTGCATCCAGATCTCCGCAGGAAATTATAAGATCTATGCCGTCAAGCTTTCCGGGCGTATAAAAATCCCAGTAGTTTCTGGATTCCTTATCCGCAAGGGCAAGTATCCTCAATTCCACTCACCCCCATCCTTCGACTTTATCCCCTGAACCTTCACAAGCTCCACAGCATCATCCTTAAGTTCACTGATATCCGGGATATAGCCGTCTACATTATCATTTAACCAGTCAAAGGAAACCGACTCCCTGGCTGTAAGGTTCATGCCTTCCTCGCATTTAAGCACTCCGTTCTGGTCATATATCGGTCCCATAAAAGGATTAAGGTCCATGTCGATTATGTCTGTTCTGAATGTCCTAAGGAGCCTTGTAAGTCCGGGAGGAAGATTCCTTGAATAGATCACGTCTACGGCACCGGATGACATTCCCCAGAAGTAATTGAGCGAATGCGGGCCGAAGACATTCTCATCATTTTTATAAGCACCTTTTAAGATGGAACTGATTATCTCCTCATACAGTTTTCCCCAGTGCCTCACGGGCATGGCAAGATTAGTATGCGAACCGTCATCGTTCATCTTGAAAAGACCGAATTCCTGTCCTCTGCTTGCAGTGGAGTTAAGATCCCTTCCGGATATTATGCGTATGTCCTTTTTCCTATATTCCTCAAACGGATCCCTGTCCCTTACCATGGACCACTCAAGTTCAACCCTTGCCCTTGGATTAACAGTCTGAACACCGAGAGCAAATGCATTTATCTCTGCTGTGGTCCCGTGGATCGGATAATCGGATATATAACCGACAGAACCCTTTTCAAGCATGGCGCCGGCTATGGCTCCCGTTATGAATTTTGCCTCATACATCCTCAAATAATACGATCTTATGGTCTGGTGATTAAGGCTCATTGAACAGTTAAGGATAACGATCGACGGATTCTTAAGCGCTGCCCGAAGCGCCGGTGAAGCAAGCTTTGGTGAGGTGGCAAATATCACCCGGTTGCCCGCATCAACAGCAGCCTGGAACACATCATCAGCTTCTTCATCCTCCACTCTTTCCACTGAGGAAGTGATTATTCTGTCACCGAATACATCCATAACATATTTTCTTCCAAGCTCATGTGAGTAAGTCCAGGAGGAAGTTGCCGCACTCTTATCATGTATGAAAGCTATCTTAAGCGGCGACTGCCCCACACTTATGAGTTTTGTTAGCGCTGTCTTTCTGGATTCGGGAGTCGGATTTAAAACTATGGCAGGACCATCATTCCTGTCATAGAGGACTAACTCGCCCCAGAATCTGGCCAGAGCAGTCTTAAGCTCTGTCTGTGTGCTCTCCTTTACCTCATCATAGCTGAATATGTCAAGAAATTCGCTTACGGCATCACCTGCGCTGATAGAGAGCCTGCCCTCGTTCCTTGCATCAAATTCCTTTTCAAAATAAGTAAAAAAGGCTTTGAATTCAAGCTTTTCATCATCGCTCCAGATATGTTTTTCTTCGTCTTCCTTTGCCCTGTATGTCCCGTTTAAAAGTTTGGAGAAATTCCCCTCCCTTGTCATATACAGATAATTGATACCCGTAAGCTCATAAAAATCCATAAACTCGTAATATAACCTGCAATATGCCTCTTCTGTACGCTTCGGAACCATACGGGTCACTTCTGCCATGACAGATACCGAATCCATGAATTTTGAAACCGATACCCTCTTGTTTCCCTCCATGACATAGAATTTATTGTTAAACTCAAATGCTTTTATCGGATCACGTAAGCCCTCTTCAGACATGCTGTCATAAAGAGCTCCCCATTTCATGGCAAATTCCGAACTTTCATCAAGTATGGGCATGAAATCCGCAGCAAATGCAGTAGTACGGCCTGAGGAATAGGTTCCAACTATCTGCTTTACGGGGATCTGTATCAGGCCCAGATTCACCTGCCCGTCTATCTCCACATGACTTATCAGTTCGTCAAGCACGGGGAGATACGGATATTCACCCTTTGCAACGCGGTTTCTGTATTCTCTTTGTCCGTTTTTCATTGCTTTTATATAATCAGCAAGCATATATTTTCCTTTCTCCGGAAAGTCAGAAATAAGCCGGTATAAAAATAAGGCAGTTTGCGGCTATATGAAATAACATTGAAAGTTTCAGATCGTCATACCGTTCCATGATAAACGCCATAATACATCCCATTATAAATGCATATACCATCTGCACCGGATTAAAATGCAGCACCGCAAAAAACAACGATGAAACGATCACTGCGATCCTTCCCGAAAAGCATCTTTTTATCCTTCCGTACTCAAGCCACCTGAAAACAAGTTCTTCAAGCACAGGCGCCAACAGGCAGTAAAGTATAAGCCCGGCAGCAAAGGGAGTCTCTGAAGGATCAAAGGAAGAAGGCACCTCCATATCTCCGCCAAGCTTTACATGTTCAAGTATAAATGCAGCCAGCAGATTTAAGCCAACGGAAAAGACACCCCCCACGGCGAAAACGATCATCATACGCGGGATATCTTTTACCTCAGTCTTTTTAAATGCAGCTTTAAGGTCATCCGTCTTTCCGTATACGAGTATAAGAAGCATGATCATCAGAGCATATGATGTTATCGAAACCGCGTTCTTAAAAAAAAACGCATGTCCCGTAAAAAGCCCGTGCGCCGCCCCTGTATGCACTCCCAGGGTATAAAGTATCTGCAATCCGTAGATAAAAATTCTTATCGTCACAAAGTAAAGGATAAGCGGTGCAAGTATATATACAGTTTTTTTGAATGAACCTGTGAACATAGCTCTTGACATCATACCACATCTGCGCTATAGTGGCACGGTACAAATTCAATATAAAGCTAGGGGCGCTGATTTGCGGCTGAGACGGAAGTAACTTCCGGACCCTTGAACCTGACCGGATAATCCCGGTAAGGAAAGCAGTGATCAGTCCTCCATGCAAAAATTTTATCGGAGGTTTTTTTATGGGAAATTTCATCACCAATGAAGACGGATATTATTCGTTAACACAGACAGGATCTGTTGTCATGCTTATTATGGTAGCGGCACTTGTTGTACTTACTGCCTTTCTGGCATCCCGCGCGATGGCTGTGGAATCTGACAAGGGAAAAACAGACACCGCAGGATCTACAGCTGCAGCAAAAAAAGTATTCTCAACAAAGCAGTTAGTAGTTTCGGCGCTCGGTATCGCGCTTGCATTTGCACTCTCCTATGTAAGGCTCATCCCCATGCCCTGGGGCGGTTCCGTCACTCTCTGCTCCATGCTTTTTATAACTATCATCGGCTTCTGGTACGGTCCCGTGATAGGTCTTACCACAGCGCTCGCCTACGGCCTGCTTGAATTTGTGCAGGACGGCGCAAGCTACATGTTAAACCCCATGCAGGTATTCCTCGACTATATCTTTGCGTTCACCGCGCTTGGTATATCCGGTTTCTTTAACAGATTCAGAAACGGTCTTACGATAGGATATATCGCAGCCGTACTCGCAAGAGGCGTTTTCCATACCATAGGAGGATATCTTTACTGGATGGACTACATGCCCGAGAATTTCCCTGCAAACCTTGCCGCCATATATCCCATATGCTACAACTACTCATATCTGCTTCTCGAGGCTGTGATCACAATTTTCATACTCTCACTTCCTCCCGTAAAGAAGGCACTTTTACGTATAGGACGCATGGTTCAGGAATAATATAAAAGCAAATGAAAAAGCCGGCTGATGCCGGCTTTTTTTAATTATTTGAAAGAACTCCGTTTGCTTTTTCCGTTTCCTCCATCCGTGCTCCGTCCTGCTGGAAATCACCGAATTTGCTTTCTTCCTCTTCTTTATCTCTTATCTCTTCTTCCTTCATCCTTACGAGAAGGCTGTCGAAATTCTTCGTCATATAATCCGTGACTATCGTCACTATGCCACCGTCAAGCTTGCCCTCATCAACCATCTCATTTAAGATATGAAGTGCCTGATCTAATGTCATCTTTTTCTTATATGGTCTGTCATCTGCCGTAAGGGAATCAAACACATCACATACAGTTATGATCCTGGTGAGTATATCCAGCTGATCTTCCTTCAAGCCTCTGGGATAACCGCTTCCGTTTAAGTACTCATGATGATTCGAGGCTATTTCCCTGACTTTATCATACTTGCCGAAGAAATTGATCTTTGAAAGCATCTGCGCCGTATAAGTCACATGGCGGTTAACGATGAGCCTCTCTTCCTCGGTAAGAGTTCCTTTCCTTATATGTAATGACCGGTTCTCATATTCGTTCAGATACGGTATCTTCTCTCCATCCGCATCAGTGTAATGCTTTCCGGCCATGCTGTCGATAAAAGCGATCTGCTCATCAGAGAGAAAACCTGCCGTATTAAATGTATCGAGCTGCTCCAGAAAGCTCTTTAAAAGCTCATCTTCTTTCTGCCATGCTGCAGGAGTCATCCTGTTTTCAAGCATGTCTATCTTCATCTTGAGCCTTATTTTTTCAAGCTTATTCTTAAGATCCGAGTATCCTTCACCCAGTCTCGTCGCTTTGTTTAAAACTTCTCTCGGTGTTATCATCTTTCCGATATCATGGAGCATAGCCGCCATGTGCAGCTGTTCCTGCGCATCGGGAGTAATGAATACATCTATATCCCCCCTGGTATGGAGCGTGTTTATATAATCCGTGATCTCCATACAGTATCTGGCCACATGCTTTGTGTGCTTGCCGTTATAGGGAGTACGCGCGTCGATCGCGATAACCATACATTCGACGAAAGATCCAAGCAGCTCATCCTGATTCTGTATGAGCATCATGCTGGTTAAGGTGTTTGCCATCTGTGCAGTCAGGGACTGCACCATACGTTCATAGTCAGTATCAAATGGTATTATATTGTGCCCCACATCCTTACAGTTGTAGAGCATCATCACACCAAGCACTTCTTCCTTTGATGCCATTATGGGTGTCACTAAAACCGACTGGGTAAGATATGAATTCTTTTTATCAAATTCCTTTATTGCCGTTGTATCGAAACGGTCATCGGAATAAATATCAGGAATATTAAGCACATCTTCGGGATGATGATAGCAATATGTGAATATATCGGTATCATCATCGGCTGCGGTATGCTTGTCAGCCTCTGTGATACTGTTTTTATGCCCTGCAGAATCAAGGGTCCTGTTTATATCAAGAAGATGCTTAAGGCTGCCTTCCGACGCCATATAAAGAGTTCCGCCGTCAGCATTGGTAAAATCAACACACTTTTCGAGTATCATATCAAAAAGCGTGACGAAATTCTTCTCCGTCGCTATACTGTAGCCCAGATCGAGCAGTCTGTCTATATCTTCCGTGATCAGCATCCCATTAACCCCTGATTCTAAAAAAACTGTGTCCTATTATAACAGATACCTTTCCATCTTTCCACCCGTGTCATTCGGACGGGATTTCTATCGTACTGCCAAGGCAGAAGGAATAAATCAGTTTTTCCTTTACCTTAAGCCCCCTTATCTGTTCAAGGGCCCTTGCATATATCTCAAGCTGTTTTGCATAGAGCTTTATAAAATCATCCGCAGACTTTAGTCTGTCTGTCTTGTAGTCAACAAGCACCAGAGCGCCGTCTTCTTCAAAAAATGCATCTATAACGCCCTGAACCAGGATATCTTCCTCTTCGGGAAAATCACTGTCAAACTCTGTTGCAGGCACTGCAAAGAAGAACGGCTGCTCCCTGTAAAGCTTTCCTTCCTTTTTTGCCTCTTCCATTCGTTTAGCCAGATCCGATGATATAAAAGAAACGACCTCCTTTAAATTTATCAGTTCCGGGTTTTTTAACCTCCCCTTACGGTGTTCCTCTTCGATATGTTTATTCAGCAGGTCTTTGCTCTGACGTAATGCATCAAGGTCATCAAAAGGCAGATTTTCCATAAGTTTATGAGTCTCAGTACCTCTTCTTGCACCGTCTTCTGCCGGTTTTATGAAAGAAGGCACATAATCTTTTACCTCTTTTTCGGGAAATGCCCTCGTTTCTCCTGCCTCCGGTTCATCATCATATGCGGCTTTTTTTAATTCCGTCACAGTCGTCTTTGCAAAAAGGCCTTTATATGCCGGAAAAGCATAGGTATATTCAAGCGCTCTCTCGAATTCCTTAAGGAGCCCGGGATCGGGAACTCCCTCATATCCTTCTTTTGACTTATTAAACGCCTCATCCATAACCGCCGCCTCATTGGCGGCAAGTTCCTCTTCCGTAATACTTCTTATAAGCGCATGCTTCGGAAAATCTCCGTTTATAATGGCATATCTTAAAAGATCGGCATATTTCCCCGCCTCCTCCGGTTCCCTTATATCCGGCGAGAGCTTTTCCTTTCCCAATACCGCAGCATCTATCAGTATCAACTTTTCCTTTGCTCTTGTAAGTGCCACATATAAGAGCCTTATCTCTTCGGCTATGGCATCTGCCCTTTTCTTTGCGGAAAAAACATTATACTTAAAGCCTTTCCTGATAACTCGCTTCCCCGTATCCACAGCTTTTAAGGCTATCCCCATGTCACTGTCCGATATACACTCCGCCAAAGAGTCCGTAAAACGGAAAGCCTGTGAAAGCCCGGGCATTATCACAACCGGGAATTCAAGACCCTTGCTCTTATGTATCGTCATAAGCCTGACCACATCAGCCTTTTCATCCAGAACTGCCGCCTCACCGTAATCAACATCCCTGTCTTTTAATCCTTTTATATATCTTACGAACCTGAACAGCCCCCTGTAGGAGGTCTGTTCAAATCCATCGGCCCTCTCAAGCAGCATCGAAAGATTGGCTCTTCTCTGAAGCCCTCCCGGCATGGCTGATATCCTCTCTGAAAAACCGTTTTCATTTATCATTTTTTCCGTAAGTTCCCTTACTCCGGCTTCCCTCGACAGCTCCCTGTATTTTTTTAAGAATCCAAGGAAGGCATCTGCCCCTCTCCTTATCTTATCCGGTATCTCACCCTCATCTTCCGAGGCATATACGATATTCTCATACAGTCCGCCTCCCCTCGACCTCTTTAAAGAGGCAAAAAATGCCATATCCTCATCACTAAAGATCTTAAGGAATCCCGTAAGTGTTCCGTATAGAGATATATCATCGTCGGGATTGTCTATCACTTTTAATGCATTCAGGACAAGCTTGATCTCCGGGGTATCAAAATAGCCTGCAGAGCTTTCATGATAAAGAGGTATGCCGCGGCGGGCACAGGCTTCTTCCAGGGCTTCTTCATATCCTCTTTGTCTTACCAATATCACGATATCCGAATAACGGACCGGACGCATTTTACCTCTTTCTCTGTCATATACTTCATAGCCTTTGTCAAAAAGATCCTTTATGGCTTTTGCGCATAATAATGCCTCATAGTTTTTTAACGCAGAATCTTCCAAAAGTCTGTCCTCATCTTTTGAAAGATACAGCTTTATGTACTCTGCGCCCGATCCCTCGTATTCCGGATAGTCCATATTTCCCGCATAGAGCCTTGCCCTTTCATCATATTCTATGCCGCCCCTGTCCTTTGTCATTAATACGTTAAAGATATCATTTACAGGCGTAAGGATATTTTCCCGGCTCCTGAAATTCTTATTAAGATCGATAGATCTGTCTGTACCTGTATCCGAACTTCTTTCATATCTGTTAAGAAAGATCTGCGGTCTTGCATGCCTGAAACCATAGATAGACTGCTTCACATCTCCCACGAAAAAGCCGTTATCCTCTCCCACGACCGCCTTAAGAAGATACTCCTGAACCATATTGCTGTCCTGGTATTCATCAGTAAATACATATTCAAAATAATCTCTGTATTCCTCTGCTGCGGGAGTGGTCTTTTCATTTTCATCATAGAGGATCTTAAGAGCAAGATGTTCCATGTCAGGAAAATCAAGGACATTCTTTTCCCTCTTCATACCATCAAATATCTCCAGATACCTTAGTGTAAGACGTATAAGCTCCGCCGTATGCGCCGAAGAAAGTCTGATATCCTCTGCAAGGCTTTCCTCTGAATAAGAATATACGACCCCTGCCTTTTCCATCAGTTCTTTTGCGCTGTCAGCTAAAGCCTTAGCTCTTGCCCTTATATCCGGATCTTCATTCTTTCCCTTCTTTGAAGAAAGCCTGGGCTTTGAATAGTTTTCCATTGCATGGACGGCATCCCGGTAAGAGGACGAATTCAGTATGATTTCGGCGAAGTTCTTTATATATGCAAAATTTTCCAGATATGCAGCAGGACCGTCCTCCATCGATGAAAGCCTTATTCCCTCGTCACATGCCCTTATAACTTTCTTAAGATATGATCCGGCTTTTTTGATCCCGTAAAGTACCCACGCACTGTCGTAGGGAGAAACCGTATCCTGTTCATTCTTTAAAAGAGCTTCCTTAAGCCATCTTTCCGGAAAAGGTTCACTGAGAGCTGTCCTGTAAAGTGCGCTTATCATCCCCTCCAAAGTGTCCTCTGACGTACCTGCCGTATAGCTTTCAACAAGCTCAAGAAATTCCGGAAGCTGCTTTTCATACTCTTCCTCCAAGAGCATTTCCATGGCATCGGCCTCCATAAGCGCTTTTTCCCCGTCATCCATGGGTCTGAAGCCCGGTTCAAGGCCTATCGCCGTAAAATGATTCCTTACCACATAAAAAGCAAAGCTGTCGATGGTACATATCATCGCATTCTGTATGAGGCTTTCCTGTTTAAGCAGACGTTTATCCTCCGGATGCTCCTCCATCAGTTTTAACAATGCTGCAGAAAGTCTCTCTTTCATTTCCGCAGCGGCAGCTTTTGTAAAAGTCACTATAAGAAACCTGTCTATATCCGCAGGTTTTTCCCTGTCCGTTATAAGGGATATTATGCGTTCAACCAGTACTGCCGTCTTTCCGCTTCCGGCAGCTGCGGAAACTATAAGATTTGCGTTTCTTAGATCAATAACGGCCTGCTGTTCTGCAGTAAAATCCATTCCCATTATTCCGCACCTCCGGTACATATGATCTCTTTGGCAGAAGATGCCTTAATATCCTTTTTCCGTTTCTTAAAGCCCTTTACGGAACTGTCGAAAGGACATATTTCCGCCCCTTTGCAATACTTGCATGCATCTCCGAGAGGGCTTACGGAAATATTCCCGTCACATATCTCTCCTGCCAATCCCTCTATCTTTTTTTCGGTAAAGGAAAGGAGGGCATCCATTTCATCCTCAGAAAGGATATTTATGCCGGCTCTTACCGTTCCGTCACTTTTCTGTTTGTAATTTACCGCTTCCGAAACACCCGCAGTTTTAATATTCCTGTCAAGTGCATCAAGCACCGATTCCTTTTGCGAAAAATATCCGGAAGGCTTAAGTTCCGAGAGTATTATTCTTTTAACCTCTTCATCGCCCGGTATCAGACCTTCCTTTGCTTCGACATACGGATCCCTTATGGTAAAGTAGAATAAAGCAGCCGGTATTATATTCTGCCCCGGGAAACGCTCCTTCAGGATCTTAAGACCTTCATTCAGATATACCGGGAGTTGAAGCTGTGTTCCGTAATATAATTCATCCATGTTGATATCCTTTTTCCCGGATTTATAGTCCACTACTTTAAGAAGCATTCCGTCCGGAGAAGAGGAAGTATCGAGCCTGTCTATACGTCCGTTTAAAAAGACCTTAAGTTCTCCCTCTTTTCCTATCTCTCTTTTGAACGGAAGTTCATGTGCAAAGGGCCTGAAAGTACTTTTGCCAAACTGGAAGGAAAGAGCCTGCACGCCGGTCGTAAGTATCCTCTTCATCCTTACAGCCTGATATGCCGTTCTCTTATCGGCATAGAGCATATCCGTTCCGTACGCCCCCTGGGCCGTAAGGAGTGATTCCTCCACAAGGCTGTCAAGCATATCTTCCGGGATATCGGCCCAGTCGATATTTAACGCATTAAACTTCCCATCTAATATTCTCAAAGCGTCATGATATATATTGCCGATATCCATGACATTAAAACCGGCATTCTCTCTTTCCTCAAGCCTCATGCCGTAAGCCAGATAATAGGAATAAGGACAGGACGCCATACGGGAAAGGCTGCTTATGCTTGTAATAAGTCCGTTCCCGTAAAGATAATAAAGAGCCCTCTTAGAAAGCGGGTTGGAAACATACGCCCCGTAAGCAGCCTCCATAAGTTCAAGTAATCCTTCAGGATCAGTTTCCTTTTTCCGGTGAACCAGCACCGCAAGGAGTTTTTCATTATCAGTATCTATACTTCCCGCCGCAGCCTCGGACAGGAATACGGGAAGCAGGTTCGCATCGCCTCTTCCTGCCGGCATAAGTAAAAGCCCCTTTCTGTCCTCGGCATATTCCGTGACAAGGTCGGTGAATATATTTTTTATATGTGACAACACATATGATGGTCTGATGGAAGCCCCTTCTCTGTTTAAGGCGCTGTATGAGACTATAAGCTGTTCGGAAGGCCTTGTAAGCACATGGTAGATATACAGTCTTTGCATGAACATCTTCTGTCTCGGCGTGGGCGCAAGCTCAAAGCCAAGACTTCCCAGATATTCCCTGTCCATATCTGATATCATCCCCCCCGAGGAATTCGTTCCCGGAACAAGATCGGAATTAAAGCCTGCGGCAAAAAGGATCTTTACGGGCTTAAACCTCGTCCTTTGCATATCACCTATTACCACCCTGTCAATATCCATTGGAAGAACGCCTACGGATATTTCCTCTATGCCGGCCTTCAATATCTCCAGGTATTCCGAAAGCTCCATGAAACTGCCGTTAAGCAGGCTGTGAATCTGCTCAAGAAGCCCGCATATATATCTGTAAAGCTGCTCATACTCTTTCTCCCTTACGATATCTCCACGGACCGCGGCTTTTTTGGCAAAAGCGCCAAGCTTCCCTGCACAGTCAGCCTTTAACATAAGCTCATAAATTCTTTCGCTTATCTCTGCGGCGTCTCCGCCCTTCTTATATTCCGTAAAGGGCGCGAGCATTTCTGTTATCTTTACTCTGATATCATTTACGGTTTTTAAATATTCTGCCTGCCTTTCGCTTTCCGGATATCTTTTTTTAACGTAACGGGGAAGCCTCGTAAAAGGCTCACAATATTTTTTATATCCGCGTATACCTGTGGCAAAAAGATAATTATCCAAAGTACAGATCTCATCATCCGTTAAAGGTGCCATACCGCTCTTGGCAAAATGCATCACACTCTCATATGACAGATCCGAAACCACAGCCTCAAGAACAGAAGTGATAAATTCGGTAAACGGAGTCATCATCAGTTTCCTGGAATAATCCGTAAATACCGGGATGCCGTATGTCTCTGCCAGGCTTTCGGCAAAATCGGCATAAGTTTCCATGTCGCTTACTGCCACGGCTATATCCTTATAGGCATAACCTTCTTTTAAGCTAAGTTCAAGTATGCGCAAGAATATCTCCCTAAGCTCCGTCTCCGGATCTTTGGCCCTGAACAGCTTTATATTTTCCGCTTTTACTGCACTTTTTCTTTTTTCCCTGAAAAGATTCCTTTCAAGAGCTGAAAGTCCCGGATTAGTCTCATAACGCTTAACCGGATCGCCGTAAAGAAATACAGGCTCCTCCACCCTGCAGCCACAGTCCTTTGCAAGCTGTCTTAATTTTCCCATTGTCTTCATACTCATGGCAAAGAGCCTGTGTTCATCGTTATCCGCCAGATAATCCTCATATTCCTCTGCAGGAAGGATTATGCTTACCCAGACTTCCGCACAGGTCATAAGAAGAGCCTTAAGAACCTTATCCTGTACCGGTGTAAATCCCGTAAAACCATCAAGAGCCACCACCGCTCCTTTAAGAGCCTGCGACCTGTAAATCCCCTCTGCCAGTACATCCATTTTTTCTTCCTTGGTGATATACCTTTCCCTGCAGAATTCCTCCATCTTTTCATATACAAGCTTAAGATCTTTTAGTTTTCCGTTAAGAAGAGGCTTAGAAGACGTGCCATCTATGAGCTTATCAAGATCGGCAGATTTTAGTCCGTACTGTTCAAATTCCGAAAGAACAGACTTCACTTCATGTACATAACCCGTCCGCTTAAAATTTTTTCCTATGACCTTTAATTCACCGGATATTTCAAAGGCTGCCTTACGCAAAATAAGATTCTTCCCGGTATCATCAAGTATCAGCCTGTCTGTTCCGCCCACCTCATCGTTTATCCTGTGCATAAGCCTTCCGAAGCTCTGCACATCAATGTTCATTATCCCTTTCCTCGGGCTCTTTTCCACCATTTCCTTCTGTGTCTGAAGGGTGAACTGATCCGGAACAATATAAATAAACTGCCTGTCAATATCTTTTATTGCAAGGGCAGTCATATCTTCTTCCATTCTGCCTGTTTTTCCGGAACCGGAAGCCCCTATATAGAATCTTAAAGACATCTGTCATATCTCCCTTTTTACTGATCATGAACTATTCTGCTATGCCGCATGTGCTCTTCCCAGAAGTCTGAAAAAATACCTGTTAAATAAAATACATAACGGGATTTCCAGGATAAAACATATGATCATTGTGATAAAAATAAAAACAAAACCTGATGATGATCCGTAAACGATACCGGCAAGCTTCATCGCAATAAGAAGTATATAAAAGTTAAGATGTGTAGCCATAATGATCAGGGCGTTTTTTCCGAAAAAGGAAAATACCCTGATCTCCGGAAGCATGTTTAGTATAAGCAGGCTGCCAAAGGTTCCGGAGAGACTGCCCAGGAGATATATGGCAGGATTTCCAAGCCGCATGTTGTTTAAATCTGCTATATCCTTAAAGATAAAGGCAATAACGCTTTCAATCAAAAGAAGGACTGTCCCCGCAATAAAAACCGGGACTTTGCCGGAAAGAGCTGCCATCACAGGAAATGCCGCAGCCCCCGCTGCCATAAAAAATGAGGATGTTAAACTCTTTGTAAATATTCTAAGGAATCCCGCAGCATAAATATTTATACCTTCCAAATACCCCTTTATCAGAAACTCATCCACGGCAAAAGCTATAACGGCAAGCCCAAAGGCAGCCGCAACATATAATGCAGGTTTCTTTAATCTTTTTATAAGCACATATGTAAATATCTCCGAGACAAAAAGCACGGGAAGAAACCACAATGTTGAATAACCGGTAAATATAACAGATGATATGACATGCTCTCTTACCGTCATCGCATCCATACGGCCGGTAAAATAATTAAGCAGACCTATGAGAAAATAAATAAGTGAAAATGATATGTACGGTACGATAAGGCTTTTAAGACGTTTTACAATAAACGCTTTAAGATCGCGTTCCGTCTCCTTTTTTGCACTCATGAGCGATCCCGAGGCAGCGAAAAATAAAGGCAGCATAAAATATGACAGCCATCTTACGGGATATGTGGTACCGCACACACCTTCCACAGAACACAAATGCCCGAGCACCACGAGTATGATGCCCAGGCATTTTGCACTATCAATGTAATGTATCCTTCTTATATCCACTAAACTTTAAGAAAGCAGCTCCTTTAATATCTCATTAACGGTTCCCGGATCAGCCTTTCCCTTTGCCTGTTTCATTACCTGGCCTACAAGGAAACCTATCGCCTTTTCCTTTCCGCCCTTATAATCTTCAACAGATTTGGGATTTGCTTCTATGACAGCACTGCATATCTCCTTTATGGCTCCGCTGTCATTTTCCTGCTTAAGGCCATGCTCCTCCACATACTTCACGGGATCTGTATCATCCTCAAACATCTGTGCAAAAACTTCCTTAGCGGTATTGTTGTTTATCACTTTCTTATCAACAAGTTCCACAAGTTTTGCAAGATGCGCCGGTGAGAACACAAGCTTATCGGCATCCATATTCTTTTCCTTAAGGAGCCTCATGGTCTCTACCATAAGCCAGTTGGAGACCTTCTTTGCATCTGCACCAAGCCTTACGGATTCCTCAAATATATCAGCCATGCGTTTTGACTGGGTTATAAGCTCTATATCGTAGTCCGGTATGCCGTATTCTTCCTTGTAGCGCTCTATCTTTGCCGGCCTGAATTCAGGCTGTGCAGCCTTTACTCTCTCTATCCATTCATCGGATATATCCACAGGGATAAGATCGGGATCGGGGAAATACCTGTAATCCTGCGCATCCTCCTTGCTTCGCATCGCATAGGATTCACCCTTTGCATCATCGAAACGCCTGGTTTCCTGTACCACCTTCCCGCCGGATTCAATGATATCTATCTGGCGCTCACGTTCATTTTCTATGGCATGCGTGATCGATGTAAAGGAATTGAGATTCTTCATCTCTGTCCTGGTACCAAACTCAGTGCTTCCCACTTCACGCACCGAAAGATTTACATCCGCTCTCATGGAGCCTTCCTGAAGCTTGCAGTCGGAAGCTCCCAGATACTGTATGGTCTGGCGCAGCGTTTCAAGGTAAGCTATGACCTCCTCCGCGGAACGCATATCCGGCTCAGATACTATCTCTATGAGGGGCACACCCGAACGATTGTAATCCACCAGTGACTCATCGGCCCACTCATCATGTATGAGCTTTCCCGCATCCTCTTCCATATGTATCTCATGGATGCGGACCTGCTTATGCCTTATCTCACCGGCCTCCTTGCCTGCATTCTTCTGATTTACAGAGACTCTTCCAAGCTCTATATCCACATGACCGTTCCTGCATATCGGAAGATACAGCTGCGATATCTGATAATTCTGCGGATTGTCGGGATAGAAATAATTCTTCCTGTCAAATTTACAATGCCTTGTGATCTCGCAGTTTGTTGCAAGCCCCACGGCCATTGCATATTCCACCACCTGCTTATTGAGCACCGGAAGAGAACCGGGCATACCTGTGCAGACAGGGCATGTATGTGTATTGGGAGCCCCCCCGAAAGCTGTCGAACAGCCGCAGAATATCTTCGTCTTTGTGGCAAGCTCCACGTGTACTTCAAGTCCTATGACTGTCTCGTATTCCTTACTCATCGTGTCATCCTTTCGTATGTATATGCGGTCCTTATAAGGATATCCTCCTTAAAGCAATCGCCTATGAGCTGAAGACCTATAGGAAGTCCCTTACTGTCCCTCCCGCAGGGAAGACATATACCGGGAAGCCCTGACAGATTTACGGATATCGTATAGATATCACCAAGATACATCTTAAGCGGATCCGAAAGACTCTTTCCAAGCTCCGGAGCTGTGGTGGGAGCCACAGGTCCAAGTATCAGATCATACTTTGAAAATGCTTCATCAAACGCCTTCTTTATGAGTGCCTTCACCTTAAGTGCCTTAAGATAGTAAGCATCATAATATCCTGAAGAAAGCACGAACGAGCCGAGCATTATACGGCGCTTTACTTCCTCGCCGAAGCCTTCGGAACGTGTGGTCTTGTAAAGATCGTGAAGATCTTTATATTCTTCTGCCCTGTATCCGTATTTTATGCCGTCAAAGCGCTCCAGATTCGAGCTTGCCTCGGCATCTGCTATCGTATAGTAGGCAGGTATCGCATACTCTACCAGACTTAAGTCAAATTCTGAAACCTCAGCGCCTGCCGCCTTAAGATCATCTGCCGCTTTTCTTACAGCCGCAGCCACTTCAGGGTCAAGCCCTTCTCCGAAATAATCCGAAGGTATACCTATCTTCAATCCCTTAACATCTTCCTTTAAGGCTGATGTAAAGGCAGTATCCTTTCTGTTAAGTGAAGTGGAATCCTTTTTGTCATAAGAACTGATCACTTCAAGGACAGCAGCTGTATCCTCTACATTTTTGGTAATGGGTCCTATCTGATCGAGAGAGGATCCGTAAGCTATAAGTCCGTAACGGGAAACTGTTCCATATGTAGGCTTCATACCAACCACTCCACAGTATCCTGCCGGCTGCCGGATGGAACCTCCCGTATCTGACCCCAGCGCAAATATGCACTCATCCGCAGCGACTGCAGCAGCAGAACCGCCCGATGACCCTCCCGGAACACGGGATGTATCTCTCGGATTCTTTGTTACACCAAAAGCCGATGTTTCCGTAGTGGAACCCATGGCAAATTCATCCATGTTCGTCTTTCCTAAGATCACGGCTCCTGCTTTTTCCAGATTTTCAACTGCTGTGGAAGTATAGGTGGGCACAAAATTTCCGAGTATCCTTGATGCACAGGTGGTCTTAAGCCCTTTGGTGCACATATTATCCTTTATTGCCACCGGCACACCTGCAACGGGTGAGGAAAGCTCGCCTGAAGATATCTTTTTTTGTATATCCTCGGCTCTTTTATATGCATTATCCTTATCGAGTGTGATATATGCATTTATTTCGTCTTCCCTTTTCTCTATCATCTCAAAGCAGGAATCCAGCGCTTCTTTTACACTCACCCTGCCTGCAGCTATCTCTTTACCGAGAGATACGGCTGTCATCTCATTTATCTTATCTGCCATAGTAAACTAACCTCATATTATATCCGGCTGCTTAATCAAATGTTCTCGGTACCGCAAAGGCCTGCTCTCTTTCCTCCGGCGCATTTGAAAGTATCGCCTCATGATCGTCACCGTTTGTGACCACATCCTCCCTGAATGCATTGACATCCGGATGTACATGGGTCATGGGCTCCACACCTTCCGTATCCAGTTCTCCCAGCTTATCTATATAATCAAGCATCTGTGCCAGATCCTTCTTTGCCTGCTCCTTCTGCTCATCATTCAATTTAAGCTTTGACAGGATCCCCACATATTCTATAGTTTCATCACTTATTATATTTGCCATTTGTGCGTATCCTTCCTTTTTAATCCCTGACCTTGATATGCACCTCACGAAGCTGCTGCTCCGTGACCTCTCCGGGCGCACCGCACATAAGATCCTGTGCCGTACCGCTCATGGGGAAAGGTATCACTTCCCTTATATTCTCTTCATTTCTGAGGAGCATTATCATACGGTCAACACCGGGCGCCATTCCTGCGTGAGGAGGAGCTCCGAACTGGAATGCATTGTAGAGAGCACCGAACTTAGCCTTAAGTGTCTCCTCGCCGTAGCCCGCTATCTCAAATGCCTTTACCATGATCTTCATGTCATGGTTTCTTACAGCACCGCTGGAAAGCTCCACGCCGTTGCAGACTATATCATACTGATATGCCAGAATATCAAGTGGATCCTTCTCCTCTAACGCCTTAAGACCGCCCTGGGGCATAGAGAAAGGATTGTGTGTAAATCCTATCTTCTTTTCCTCTTCGTCATATTCATACATGGGAAAATCATTTATATAGCAGAAACGGTAAGCATTCTTCTCATAAAGATCCAGCCTTGCACCTATCTCATTCCTTAACTGTCCCGCAAAGAGACTTGCCTGCTTTTCCTTATCCGCTATGAAGAATATGGTATCTCCCGCAGAAAGTCCCGCAAGCTCCTTTATCTCAGCCTTCATATCATCCGGAATGAATTTGTCGATAGGCCCCTTATAGGACATATCCTCCTGCACCTCAAGGTATCCCAGACCGCCCATGCCGATCGACTGTGCATACTTAAGGAGCTTTTCATGGAAGCCCTTTGACATCTGACTGTGAACATTTATCGCACGAACCGTCTTTCCGTGGAAGGGCTTGAAGGTGCATCTCTGGAAGAACTCTGTCACATCTATTATCCTTAAAGGATTCCTCAGATCCGGCTTGTCCGTGCCGAATTCCAACATTGCCTGTTTGTAGGATATTACAGGGTAAGGTGCCTGGGTGATCGCCGCACCCTCGGGAGCGAACTTGTTAAAGGTCGCTGTAAGCACCTCCTCGCCCACCTTAAAGACATCCTCTTGGGTTGCGAAACTCATCTCAAAATCCAGCTGATAGAATTCACCGGGGCTCCTGTCAGCCCTGGCATCCTCATCCCTGAAACAGGGAGCTATCTGGAAATATTTATCAAAACCGGATACCATGAGCAGCTGCTTGTACTGCTGCGGCGCCTGAGGAAGAGCATAGAACTTTCCTTTGTACTTTCTTGAAGGAACTATATAGTCCCTTGCACCTTCCGGAGAGGATGCACAGAGTATGGGGGTCTGTATCTCAAGGAAGCCAAGCTCTGTCATCTTTTCCCTTAAATAGCTTATGACCTTCGAACGGAAGATCATATTGTCCATCACTTTCCTGTTCCTTAAGTCAAGATATCTGTATTTAAGCCTCACTTCTTCCCTTGTCTCCTTTGAGGTCATCACCTCAAAAGGAAGCTGCCTGTAAACTTTTCCAAGGACCGTTATGCTCTTAGCCTCAACCTCAACGGTTCCGGACTCGATCTTTGGATTATAGGTATCTTCGGAGCGTTCCTGTACCGGGCCCTCTATGGAAACACAATCCTCCCTTACTATCCCCTCAAGAAGGGATGTATCCCTCATGACCACCTGTATCACTCCGTACCTGTCTCTCAGATCGATGAATGAAACGCCTCCGTGATCGCGGATATTCTCGACCCATCCCGCAACCTTCACGGTCTCTCCGATCTTATCCTCGCGAATCTCGTTTAATGTGACTGTTCTGTAAATGTCGCTCATATGAACCTCCAAAAAAACTGTAGTGTCAAAAAAATCCCGTGACACATGAAAACATGTATCACGGGACGGATAAACATTCATCCGCGGTACCACCCGCGTTAAGGTGACATGCACCTTCTCTCATTTAACTGCGTTTCGTGCAGCCTACGTATGCCCCTAATGAGAACCCTGAAGCCTCCTCGAAGCATCTGCTCCGGAGTGTTCCCCTTACAGCTTAATAGTGAAAGGCGCTTTCAGCCCATGACGCCTTCTCTCTGTCACCCTCCCCTGCAGGAGTCTCCTTCATAGCATTAAATATATGCGCAATCATAGCACAAATACTCTGTCTGTGTCAAAAGTATAAGTATCCGTTTTATCAAAACGAATCAGGATCCAAAGGATCCGAGCTTATCGTTTTAGCAGAAGACTTTTCGATATTATATACCACAACAGCCTTATCCGTTGCCGTATATGACTCAAGCGCAATTATGTTTGCCGATGCAAAGCACAGATCTCCCGCAGATACTAAACTCATATTTCCATTCGAATCCATCACCGGCCACGCCGCCTGAAGTATATCGGTAGTAAGCAGATTCTTGCGGCTTCCGGTGGTCTTATCCTTCTTGACATCATAGAGAGTATATCCACTGATCGAAGGATAGATCGAAGCCGGCGTAAATTTAAGATCTATGACGGCAGCATTTCCGTTTACGTATGCATATACATACCCTTCCATCTCATATGAGTTCTGCCTGTTCTTATAAGACGTGCACTTAAAACATGCAGGCAATCCATTTAAATGTACCCAGACCGAAGGTCTTGAAACCCTGATGATCCCCTTATCGGAAACAGGCGTAACACCCTTCATGCTTCCGAAAGAATATAATGACTTTCCATCCTTTGAAAAAATGAAAAGCTGCTGTTCTATTTCATTCGTCATCGCATAAGAAAGCTGTTTATCCGTAAGTTTTATCTCACCATGATCGCCTGCATCATAGGCAGTAAGCTTATCTTCCGCATTTGTATTGCCTGTACTCTGTGCAGAACTATTCTGGGTGCCTGATGCAGAAGACTGTACATACCAGCTTCCCGCATAATTAAGGGCATCTCCGCCAATCGCCCTTAATTCGTCGCTGACAAAGCGGTCATAGAATTTCAATATATCTTCACCATACCCAAGTCCCGTGAAAGAAAGCCTGCCCTGTGAATAATACTGGGGATACGCAAACGGTGAATATGCGGTAAGTCCCAGGCTGTCACCATCACTCCATGTATGCACGGTAACATTTGTAATGGCATTTTCAAGCGCTATGGACTTTTTATTCGGAAGATTCCTCGCAAGCTGCTTTATATCCACGGAATCGGTTCCGTTATATTTCGGGCAGAGGTTTCTTGCCTTGTAATAAGCAGAATAATCATAATTAGCTGCAAGTTCGATCAAATACTGCTTATACGATGAATACACATCGGTAATGAACTGTGTCTTAAGGACAGAAAGCGAACCGGTATAATTCTTTTTATGTATCGCTTCCCTGTAATCCTGCAGAGCCTGCACACAATAAGTATCCGCGGTTACGCCCTGATTCTTTTCTATGGTCGACAGCCAGCCGGTATAATACATACCGGTTCCGCTTACAGTTGTCTCTGCGCAGAGCATGTAATCTGTACAGTCACGGACAGCAATAGCCATCTCTAACGTGCAGCAAAGGCAGGCATCAAACATTATGGTTTCAAAATGAACGCCGGCATTTTTTAAAGCTGTCCTTATCTCATAGTCTGTAAGTCTTTCATTCGGGTAAAGTTCATCAACACCGAAACCCACCGGTATACCGCCGCCGTGATCCCAGAGCACCAGTATATACCTGTCTGCCTTGTGATTTGCGGCTCCCCATTTGATGAAATCAGTTAATGCCGCAGGATCGGCCATGCATATCTTTCCAAGATCCTTCTCGATCCTTATCTGGCCGGAAGCCGTAATGGAGCTTCTCTGCACCTGTCCCGGCGTATAAACATCATTATTCCATTTTGTGGTTCCTCCGGTCTGCAGCACCACATCCACATTATTTCCCGTGCCCGCATTTATCATCTCAATGATATCTGCTGTACCGAGACCGTTCTTTGATTCCAGATTTGATCCGATCATATATACAAGAACGGTGGTCTTTTCGGAAGCAGATCTGGGAACGTCTCCTTTGATCACACCTGTTACATTAAAGGATACCGATTCACCTGCAGCAAGAACATCTCCCCCTCCGAAAGCAAATGAAAGAGCAAAACTCAATGCAAATACCGACAGTATCCGTATAAGATTTTTCATCGCAAACCTCCCCTTTTGATCAAATGCACAGATATCTGCATTATTTCATAAAAGAATACATTCTGCAACAAAAACACATATGTAAGGCACTTGCGCATAAGCTGTAAAAGAAGGTACAATTTCACACATGGATAATAACATAAGAAAACTGAACGTAGTCCTTTACGAGCCGGAGATCCCGCAGAATACAGGGAATATAATGCGCACCTGCGTTGCCGCAGGTTTTAAGCTGCACCTTATAAAGCCCCTGGGGTTTAACATAGAAGATCCGAAATTTAAAAGAGCTACCACAAACCATATCACCTGGGCGGATTATACTCTTTATGAAGACTATGAGGATTTTAGAGGAAAAAATCCGGGTGAATACTTCTTTATGACACGCTACGGGAAAAAGCCGCCATCAGACATTGATTTTGCCGCACTTCCATCGGATAAAGACATCTTCCTTATCTTCGGTAAGGAAAGCACAGGCATCCCCGCCGATTTATTAAAAGAAAACCTGGACAGGTGCTTCAGGCTCCCCATGAAGGCGGAATGCAGAAGCCTTAATCTTTCTAATGCCGCTGCAATAGTCATTTATGAAGTACTAAGGCAGCTTGGCTACCCTGATCTTTCTTTTACTGAAGTTCAAAAGGGAGAGGACTATCTTGAATCCTACGATGGCACACTTTCATAAGAAATGTCCCGTTCCGGCGGTGCCCCGGGATCATTAACAAAATAATTTCGGGACCGGTCCCCGGCATCATATATATTTTCTCATCCGGAAAAGCTTTCTGATCGAATAAAGACAGAAGAGCATATAGCTTCCAACCCACAGGATATCAATATATGTTTTTCTGTCCAGAAATTCATTGCTCTTTATTATTTCTCTCTGGCTCCATGTGAACAATTTAAGCAGGTCTATATCATCCATCGTTATAGGCACATATTTGCTGCACATATGATCACAATAGAACAATTTGCATGACAGATTTTTTGTTGGACAGCCTTCGGAACTTTGGAGATAACATATAAAACAGCATCCGTTCTTATTTTTTTGATGCTTCGGATCCTCGCATATACCTTCGGCACTGTAATGACAGATTATACCGTTCTTATTGTTATATTCATCCACGATATCACAGGCACGGTCATAGAGATATTCGATACGCTGCCTGCGGTTTTTAATGTTAAGAGCGGTTTCCATATCCCTTATTCTTTCATTATGCAGGGCAGAGCTGATCTCAAACCGGGTATTTCTGTACAGAAGCCCCCTGTATCTTTTTAGTTTTCCCAGAAATTTCCTGTATTCACTTTCTGTATTGATCTTTATTTGCCTGATTTTCATTTTAATTCAATAACCCCGTTTTATCTCATTGAATGTGAGCATGCTTTTCCAGCAGCCGCTCTATTCCTTTGCTTCCGATTTATATCATGTAAATATTCATGATCACATCCCTGCCGCCTCCAGCTGCGCGACTCTCTCCCTCAGTCTTTTTATTTCAGCCTCCGCCTTTTGAGTTTCCGCCTCCGCCTTTTTTACCTTTTCCTCCGCTTTTTGAGTCTCCGCTTCCGCCTTTTTTACTTTTTCTTCCGCTTTTTGTGTTTCTGCCTCCGCCTTTTCCGCCCTGCGGCGCTCGCGCTCGGTATTTATACGTTCAGCTTCTCTGCCTTCTTTTCTGCCCTCATTTCTTCCATCTTCTCTCCAGTCATCCCATGCCTTGCACATATTGATACCTCCTCCTTCTGATCTGTAATCCGCCTCATTTATCTTATATCCCCGCAAGCCGCCATAGACTGCCATCATGTCATGTGCGGTCTTTTCTACATTGCTGTAATACGGATCCTTCTCTATGATCCCTGACATCTTCTCTTTATCTTTACGATTCCTTATGAATTTAAAGACCTGCTTTACATCTGTCTTAAACCTGTCCAGTTCCTCATCACTCATGTTGTTTACTTCGATCAGGTTTATCCTGTAATTCTGCAAATATCCTGAGCTTTTAAGGTCGGTGTCAGCATCGAGCATATCCCCTATAGACTTGGGGCCATCCCATCTGTCACCGTAATACAGTACTATGGT
>JAFYBJ010000057.1 GCA_017540265.1 Lachnospiraceae bacterium | reverse complement strand
TCGTGAGTACTTTTAACATGATCCGGCGTATCTGGCCATTCCCCGTTTCGATACATCTCAACACATTTACGTTTAAATTCGTTGCTATAGCGCATGATAATACCCCCTATCTGGTTGTCCAGAATAGGGGGTACATATCAGACCAAGGCTAGCGGTTATTTCTTTATAACCATCATCCGAGGGTCAACCGTTAACTACAGCAGCACCTCTTTACTCTTTAATCCTACACCCTGACCTGCACCACGTCAATATTTTTTCTGCCCCTCCGCATGCTACCTTCCCGCTTTTTCCATGACTTTCCTTACTTCATCCTCTTCTATCCCGAAGATCTTCAGATCCTCCGGAGCCGCTCCGTTTCTCAAAGCATCAAGTATCAGAGTAGCTCGACCTTGCGCTATTCCTTCTCGTTTTCCTTCTCGTTTTCCTTGCCTTATCCCCTGCCTATATCTGCCATCTGCATATTTTTCAACCGCATCACACATAATCTCTCGTCCCTCCTTATCCTGTTTAAAACGTTTCACGCCATCCTCTAATACCTTATAATTAAATCCTGTAAGGCTTCTGTTACGGAAATCTGCCATCAGCTTTCCTATCGGATCATCGCCCTCATATGCTCCATTTACATAAAGGATATGACTTCCATCTCCAAATGTCTGGCCTTTTCTTTTCCCGTCAAGCCTTCTTTCTATCCTGTATAAAGGCTTTCCTGCTTTGAAGTAATCTTTTTCCGTCATAAAGATAACGTATGAAGCCGGAAGTTCCTTAAAATCCTGACCCTCCTTTAGCATCCGGCTGTCCAGCATTGCTGCGTTAAACCGTGCCCGTCTGGGATCCGCACCACTGTTTTTACGCTGCACCTCACAATTAAAATGCGTGCCGTTCTCTTCGACTGCATGGATGTCCAGCCTTATGTTTCTTCCTTTTTCCATCGGATTATTAAGCTCAACCTGACCTCTGCTACTTATTATGTGAACCGCTCTTCCAAGTATTGCCTCCAGCATGATCCTCGTCGCCGGAATATTATTCTCAAACACCCTGGACATCAGGTCATCATCAAACAGCGACATTCCATCGATCATACGCTCGATTTTCTTTTTACTCATCCACATTCCTCCTTTGTTATCCGCAGGAGCCGGTTTTACTCCCGCTATCTTCTTTATTTATTGAAATAGCATGAAGTATATCCCTGAAAGGATGACCGCATATCAGATCAAAGAGACCTTTACGATATGCATTTCATGCGTGGGCGGATCGCCCTGATATGACTTGATTATATATTACGCTACCGGGACTTGCAATCCCCTTTTCAGCCGAATAGCCCCCCTGCCTCCCGGATTTTTCCCGCTCAGATAGAATCTATAATAAAAAAATGCTATCATACCCTAGAACTTTGTATCCATGGAGTTAACTTATGGCCATTAAGGAAGCAAAAACAGCATACAGCACCGCCCCTGCGAAAAGGGATACCGCTCTGGATCTTTTAAAGATCGCAGGGAGTATACTTATCGTATTCCATCACTACTGCCAGATGACCGGCACCAGATTTACAAAAGGGATCAACTTTTTAGACGGGATCTTCCCCTTCGGATATATTGTTGAGCTGTTCTTTCTGATATCCGGCTTCCTTATGTACAAATATGCAGGAAGGATCACGACAGGAGAGACCGGTTTCAGAAAGTTCTTTATTTCCCGCTATTCAAGGCTGATACCGCTTGCGGCTGTTTCTGTCATATCATATGCTTTATTTGATCATTATGTTTTCTTCCGTGTCACGGGAAACTATTTCGGAGGCACGGCTCCCACGGCATGGGGTGTTGTGCTGGGTATGCTGGGATTGCAGGCCGGTTGGACTTCAGAAACAATATATATGATAAATAACCCCACCTGGTACGTAAGCGTCCTGCTTTTGTGCTATGTGGTCTTTTATTTTCTGACGGAAATATGCGCCCGGAAAAATAAATCTCCCTGGAAATTCTACGTTATCATGGCCCTTACCGGTGCCGTGGACTGGTGTATCAGCAATATGACCGGATTCCATATACCTTTTCTGAATGCTCTTTCAGCGAGAGGCTTCATGCCTTTCTTTACAGGACTTACCCTTGCAAATCTCCTTGAAACAAAACTACGTAAGCGAAAGATCCGGCATTATATGGCAGCTGTATGTATTCTTATTGCTTCATTCATTGCCATAAAAACAGGAATCGGGATCTTTCTGCCTGTATTCCTGTCATTACTTACCTATCCCGACATATTATTCATCATGACAGGCATAGGTAAGGCTATCCCCCCACAGGCTGTATTTAACAAACCGTTACACTATCTTTCATCCATATCATACAGCGTATATATATGGCATTTATGCGGGCTGATGGTCCTTATAAGCGCCAATACATATTTTGATCTTAAACTTGATCTGCACAGTCCCGTGACAATGCTCATATTTACATTGATCATGGAATTTGCTTCAGCATTATCATTTCATCTCATAGAGAAGAGGATCAATCCGCGTTTCGAAAAATTTCTGACAGAAACCTTTCTTGCTTCATATCCCTCAAAATAAAACAGTTCCGTTATTTACAAGCTTATTTTTTCTGTTATAATGAGTGCCGCAGAAAATTTTAAAGAGGTAATAAAAATGCCACAGGATAAACTTAAACCAATGCTCTTCTCCGTCATAAAGAACTATGACGCGAAAAAATTCGTAACCGACATTATTGCAGGCATCATAGTCGCCATAATCGCCCTGCCTTTATCCATAGCCCTTGCGCTGGCATCGGGAGTCTCACCCGAACAGGGTATCTACACAGCCATAGTAGCGGGCTTCATAATATCTTTCCTCGGCGGCAGCCGTGTTCAGATCGCCGGGCCCACCGCAGCCTTTGCCACCATTGTGGCTGGCATAGTTGCAAAAAACGGCATGGACGCCCTGGTGCTCGCCACCATACTTGCGGGTATCATACTCATATTAATGGGGCTTTTCAGGCTTGGTTCACTCATTAAGTTTATACCCTACACCATTACTACCGGTTTCACCGCCGGCATCGCGGTAACCATCCTTATCGGACAGATAAAGGATTTTCTGGGACTTACCTATCCCGAAGGCACGGTCACCATTGAGACCACGGAAAAGATCCGTGCCATCATCGCAAATATTTCAACGATAAATGTCCAGGCTCTCATTGTGGGGCTGGTATGCCTTGCCATCCTGATCGTATGGCCTTTTATAACAGAAAAGATCCCCGGATCGCTCATAGCCGTTATCGCAGGCATCCTGATGGTAAGATTCCTTGATATGAAGGTAAACACCATCGGCAATCTTTATATTATAAGCAACGATCTTCCGGTACCCAAACTTCCGGCCGTATCCCTGGATGCCATTATCAAAGTAGCGCCGGATGCATTCACTATCGCCATACTTGCTGCAATAGAATCGCTTTTATCCTGCGTGGTTGCAGACAGCATGATCAATTCGCATCACCGTTCAAATATGGAGCTCATAGCTCAGGGGCTGGGAAACATCGGATCAGCTCTTTTCGGCGGCATACCTGCCACCGGAGCCATCGCCAGAACCGCTGCAAATATCAAGAACGGCGGACGTTCCCCCATAGCCGGTATGGTACACGCACTTCTCCTTGTACTGGTATTGGTTTATCTGATGCCATACGCAGCGCTCATCCCCATGCCCACCATCGCAGCCATCCTTTTTATGGTAGCTTACAATATGTGCCAGTGGAGGCCTTTTGTTCATCTGTGCAAGACCGCTCCCAAGAGCGATATCATCGTACTTACACTGACCTTTATTCTCACCATAGTATTCGACCTTGTGGTAGCAATTGAGATCGGCATGATATGCGCATGCATCCTCTTTATGAAGAGAATGAGCGAGGAATCCGGTATAAAGGGCTGGAAATATTACGATCCCGAGGAAGATCCGGACGGTATCGACTTAAAGGAAGTACCCAAACACGTAAGGGTTTACGAGATAACCGGTCCCATGTTCTTTGGTGATGCCGATCAGCTTGCAGGCATACATTTTAAAGATTTCACCCGTGTGATCATAATCAGGATGCGAGGCGTTCCCGCCCTTGATGCCACAGCCATGCATTCCATGGAGCAGCTGTATGAGAAATGTGCAAAACAAAATGTAAAGCTCGTATTCTCCCACGTTAATGAGCAGCCTTATCATACCATGGAAAAAAGCGGCTTCGTGGAGTTAGTCGGAAAAGACAATTTCAGGCCCCGTATTGACGATGCCATCGACTGGGCATCAAAGCTCTGAAAGCTTTGATCTGTGAAGTATAGCGCTTGCGCGCTTTCTCCGCGGATGGTATACTTTTCGAAGGGCAGTGCGCATCCTTCTTTCGGATGACAAATGCGCGATCACTTAAAGATCAGGAGGTTTCTTCATGGAAGAAAAGAAAGACAGACGGGAGATATATTCAGACGGCTTTGCGCTTACCAAATATACTATGCCCGTTGTAAAACAGATGGCAGAGGTTATTCCCGGCGGTTTTTTCATCTATAAGGAAAATAATGTACGGGACTTAATATACGTAAATAAAAAGGTGCTCGAGATCTTTGGCTGCGAGACTCTTGATGAGTTCAAGGAGCTTACGGGATACACCTTCGAAGGAATGGTTCATCCGGATGATTTTAAAAAGATACAGGCAGAAATAGATTCACAGATAGATGCGGATGGCGGAGACGGCAACGATAATGTCATATACCGCATCACCAGAAAGGACGGGGAAGTCCGCTGGGTAGATGATTACGGTCATTATGCATACTCCCCCGAATACGGCGATCTCTATTATGTCTTCATAAACGATATTACAGAGCGGAAAAAGATGATGGATGAGATGGAAAAATACAGGAACTTAGGCGGCAGACCCGAATAACTTCCATTCATAACAGCTTTTAAAAAGAGCCCTTACGGGCTCTTTTTTGAATTGTGCTTTCCATATCAGGCCTGCTGTCCGTTTGTTCCTCTTGCATCAAAGCGCTCTGCTACGGCGATCACCTCTTCCTTTGCCTTAATAAAGGCATCCGCCACCAGTGGATCGAAATGCTTTCCCGCATCCTCCTTTATAATGGACATAGCCTTTTCATAGGGCATTGCAGGCTTATATACACGCCTCGACACCAGAGCATCAAATACATCAGCCACGGCCATGATCCTTGCGGAAAGCGGTATATCCTCCCCTGAAAGTCCTTCCGGATATCCTGTACCATTCCACTTTTCATGATGATATCCGGCTACGTTCTTTGCTTCCTCAAGATAATCCGCATCAGGTATGGATGAGATAACCTTTTCTATAACCTTTTTACCTTCCTCAGCATGGGTCTTCATGATGGCAAATTCTTCTTCATCAAGTTTACCGGGCTTATTAAGCACGGCATCGGGGATAGCTATCTTTCCTATATCATGAAGAGGAGCCGAACGCTCGCAGTCACTTACAAAACGTTCCGTAACCTGATCCTTATAATACCCGAGCTCCAGCATCTTCCTTCCTATGATGCCCACATATGCAGCTGTCTTACGTACATGATCGCCTGTGGATTCATCTCTGTTCTCCACCATATCCGCAAGGGTTATCAACAGGCCGCTCTGCATCGCCTCTATCTTCTCGGAATTCTTTTTGCTTTCCTCAAAATACCTGGTGCTCTCATCTGTTGTTTTTACGAGAGCCCTGTAAAGCTGCTCTATCTCATCGCCTGTGCCTATATCAAGCTGGGTGAGCTTTCTTAAATTGTCCCTTCTTACATATTCATCATCATATTCAAAAGCCTCGGTAACATGAGACATCGAACTTATGGGATAGATAATGCTGAATTTTGCAAGCCAGAGGGCAACGGAAATAAACAAGGCAAAGAATCCTATAAATATACAAAGCTGCTTGAATATGAAATCCACCTCGTAATCAACGATACTGTTCATTGAAATATCAGCCG
The DNA here is from genome assembly GCA_017540265.1 of Lachnospiraceae bacterium. Classification (GTDB taxonomy): domain Bacteria; phylum Bacillota; class Clostridia; order Lachnospirales; family Lachnospiraceae; genus NK4A136. The sequence continues at coordinate 85,185 of JAFYBJ010000057.1, read as the reverse complement.
CCGCATAGCATACACACTCACCGTTTGAATCATATACCGGCTCATATGCCGTGAGTAGCCAGCCGTAGGTATCATCCGATATCAGAGGATCAATGTGCTCACCCGCAAGAAGCGCAGGCACCACAGGCATGAACGAACGGTCAAAAGGGATCACATCGCCCAGTTCGTTTCCTTCCATTCCTTCCGTATCCACATCAAATACCACATGACATCCGTCGGACATTATCTTATAAACATATACATATTCCACTTCTTCCGTACTGTTTAAAATATGCGCAAGAAGCTCCTTTGTCTCTGCATAGCTTTCAAGCTCACCTTCACCGTCCAGATAACGGTTCACATCATCTGCCTCTACCACTGAAGCTGCCAGTTTTGCAATACTCTCGGCAATATATTTATGCTGGTTTATTGAATAGCGCCTGAACAGCACCAGGCATATGACCGTACATGAAGCTGCAAGTATCAGGGATATGACAATAAGCACAGCCCTGAATTTTGTCCTTAAGGATACCTTTCCCTTTACTTTTTTTGTACTTTCCGAATCGCTGTCGGTGATGACCGGCATGGGATCCTGCATCCACAGCGTCATTTCAAAACGTTTCCTTGTCTTTTCCGGGATGAGGAAAAGAACAAGCTCCACAAAAATGATCACTGCCGTCTTATCAAATATCTCAAAAACGAAATTAGCTATATACCATGAAGTAAAACTGCTGAATCCGGCATTGTTAAGCTTCCCGATAAGGAAAGGATCAGAGCCCTCAATATCCACGCCCTGCACATACCAGGCAATGGCGCCTCCGAACACTCCGCAAATGAGAACAAGCCCTGCCGTGTATAATAAAACCTGCCACAGTTTCCCAAGCTTCTTACGGGAATACAGCATTGCCGTCATAAATGCTATAAACACCGTAAGCGGTGCATAATATACAGTTGTCGGATCGGTCCGGTAGGAAAAAAGATTAGTGACCAATGCCGTTGCTATTCCCGGAATATATCCCCCCAGTGCAGATGCCAGTATGGTTCCCGCCGTATCAAAATGGAACGGCAGCTTCGTTGCAGTGGCCATCATCTTCCCGCCTATATTTAACAGCACTCCTATAACACACAGTACAACAGGAGCGGCTAACTGCCACCTTCTTATCATTCCCGCAGGCTCTGCGGGTTTTATCTTTCTTTTTTCTTTCTTTAAGGGATCTGACATCTCATATCCTCCGGTACAAATCAATTACGGGTTCCTACTCCGAAAACTCCTTTTAGCTTCTCTCTCCAGGACTTCCATTCCCTGATAAACGTTTCATGAACAGCCCTAATGGTCGCAGTATTCTCAGACGCAGCGGCACTTTCAAGGATCTCGGCCATTCCGGCAAGTGATATTATGCCGAGGGCATCCGCCGATGTTTTCATGATACCTGCCTGTATCCCATACGCCTTTATGGGATCCTCTCCTCTTCCGGCTTCATTATTAAGCTCAGGCGCGATCTTAGCCACTTCCATATTGCCCGCATGTGTGACAAGCACTCTGTAGAATTCCTGAAGCCTGTCAGCCTGCACATCGGTAACATCATAAAAGGCCTTTACCGCATTCCTTAACATATCACGGTCCGGAAGATGCAGCCACGCATGCGCCCAGTCAAGCCCCTCTACAGAAGGCAGGTCATCGGGAAGCGGCGGGATATCATTTTTGCGCCCCACCCCGTACAGCTCTTTTTCCTCTTCCGTGAGAGGATGAATAAGCTCCGCGGGAAGCCCTTCCTTAAGCGCCCTTCTAAGATCATTTGCAGTAACCGGTTTTGATATAAAACCGCTGAAGCCGTAATCGGCATGCTCTGCCTTTATACCGGGTTTAGTATTTGCCGTAAGCACATATACAGGTGTTTCCTTAAGCCCATCCATCTCATTTAATTTATTGAGAGTTTCTATACCATCCATGCCGGGCATCATATGATCCATGAATATCATATCATAATGCTCGGTATCCGCCATAACTAACGCCTCGTATCCGCTTGCAGCTTCGCTGACCTTTACCCTTGTACGCTTTAAGAGATTTCTGAATACCTTTCTGTTAAGGGCATTGTCATCTACAATGAGCACCCTTGCATCCGCTGCGGTAAACTCCTCTTCTTCCTCGTCTTCACCCTCATTCCTGCCGGAAAGCCTTGAGAACTCTCCTATGGGAGCGTCATCTGTTATCTCCTGCTCAAGATCAAAATAGAAGCGCGAACCTTTTCCGTATATACTGCTTACCTGCAGGCTGCTTCCCATCATCTTAAGAAGCCCCACGGTAATGCTCATTCCAAGTCCGGTACCCTCTGTATTCTTTATGCTGCCTTCCTCTATCCTCTTATATTCCTCAAACAGCAGAGGCAGATCCTCTTCTTTTATACCTACTCCGGTATCCTCAACTTCCACATGAAGTACTGCCTTTGCGCCGTCCTTAATACCGCTTATCCTTAACCACACGGTACCGCTTATGGTATACTTCACAGCATTTGACATAAGGTTCATTATGATCTGCCTGATGCGCAGCTCATCACCTTTAAGACCGCGCGGCAGCTCCGGATCGATCTCTGCCTCTATCTTAAGATCCTTTAAACGCGCTCTCTGTGATGACATGGACATTACATCCTTTACGATACCCGCAAGCTCATATTCCTTCATGATAAGCTCCACTCCGCCTGCCTCAAGCCTTGAAGAGTCGAGTATGTCATTTATCAGTTCAAGCAGCGTATTACCCGCATCATAGATATCTGCCGCATATGACCTGGTATCGGGCTCACGGCTTTCCTGCAGTATCATTTCATCCATTCCGAGCACAGCGCTTATGGGAGTCCTTATCTCATGGGACATCTGTGCCAGGAAACGTGTTTTGGTCTCATTTGCATATTCGGCTTCATCCTTAGCCTGCTTTATCTGGTCATACTGGCTGTTTATAACGGCCATGTTACCCATCCTGCTCACAAGCCATACAATGAATACCAGCATGATGGAAAGCACGCAGATGATATATATCTTAAAATATCCCTGCTCATAAAGCTTTGCATCCTTATGGATCAGATAGGTCATGGATTTAAGCACTTTCTCTCCCGAACCGTCCAGCACCTCTATCACAAGGCTGTAATCTCCGGGATTTATGGAAGAATAATATATGGGTTCCATGGCAGACTGCCTCATCACATTTCCTTCATCACCCGCGCCCTCCAGTGTGACCCTGACAAGGGGATCCGATACCGTATAATTAAGCAACGCAGGATTGATGACCACCTTCCCCGGTCCTGCGGGAATATCATAAACACCGTTTTCAAGCGGAACCTCCACCCCGTCCTTGGTAAGGCTCCTTACGGCGATCTGATAATGGTTATCGAACTGCTCATAATCCCTGATTCCCAATACTCTGACACCTTCGGTGCAGCAAAGATAAAGCTTTTCATTCTTTTCCGAGCTCCAGGAATTTGCGGTAAAGCTCGTTTCAAGCCCCCGTCTTCCGTTTAAGAGCGAATACGTATATCCCTCCTCATCTTTTAACAGATCATCTTCAAGCGTTACATAAAGACCGGCGCTTGATGTGACAAAGGCTGTATGATCATCCGATATGTAAACATCATAAACATTGTTATAAGGGAAATTCTCAAGCTTCTTTATCCCGTCCCCTGAATGCAGGTAAAGTCCGTTACTGGTCACATAAAGACGTCCGCCTTCACAGGGCACCACCTTCATGACTACCTCGCTCATAAGCCCCTCGCCCTTTCCGAAATGGGCTTCCACGGCATCGTCCTTTATCATGTAAACTCCGCCGCCGTCCGTGCCGGCCCATATACAGCCGTCAGCATCCTGAATGGCAGAGAGCACTTTGGGAACCTCCATCCCGTCAGCCTCGGAGATCGTCTTTACCACTCTTCCGTCAGCGATATAATTTATGCCCTCAGTGGATGCGGCAAATATCCTGCCGTCTTCAAGCTCCATTGCAAATCTGAAGCGTGTCCCGAGAACCGAGCTGTCCTTTACATGTGTAAATGCCCTGATATCTCCGTTTTGTCCTATGCGCACCAGACCATTTTCACCATATGTGGAAAACCAGAGATTTCCCCCGGAATCCCTGCTTATGGATCTTATGCGTTCTCCTTCAAGCACATCAAGGCGCTCATCCTTTATCTTTTTCTCCGTGGTGACATTTACCTTCATAGCTCCGTTATCGGTTCCTATATAAAGATCGTCATCCACGATACAGGTGGCATTAACAGCTTTTTCACCTTCCCCTATATGTTTGAACAGGTCCGAAAAGGGATTCTTTGAAAGCTTGACTATTCCCTGCTTGCTGGAGCAGAACCATATATTCTTCTGTCTGTCGATGAACACATCCTCCGCCGCAGTATTAAAATCATCCGTGGAAAGATTCTGCGCCTTTCCTGTATTGCTTATAAAACCGAAGCCGTTTACACAGGAGGCAAAGAAGCCTTTATAATCTTCCGAGTAACCAAGCCTGTTAAATCCCGAAAGTCCTGCGATCCCTGCCCCCGTTGAGATACTCCTTAATAAAAAGCCGCTCTCTCCCAATGTAAGAGACTCCATATAATCACCTGTGGAGCCGGCTAATAAATGTTCATTTCCGTCATAGGCCACCGCAGAAAACTGATATTCTTCTCTTCCGCATTTTTTCGTAAACAGGAGCTCGCCGTCCTTCATCGCAAAGAGCATACCCTTGCCGGTAACGCCGCATATACGGTCATCCCCCAGATATATGAGTGAATATACGGATGTGATATCCTCATTCGCATCATAAACGCTTATGTATGGTCCTTCCGAATTCGAAAGATTTATCTTGTTTATATATGAGACTGTCGAAACATAGATATTGCCTTTTTCATCCTCACAGATATCCCTTATGGAATCGGCAGACATACCATTTTCCCTGTCAAAGAATCTTATGGTTTCCTTATCGGGATCATAGCAGGCCAGACCCGAATCATTTGTACCGATCCAGAGGCGGCCCCTGGTGTCGGCATAAAGTATCATTGCGTTGCATATACGCTTGTCCAGATTTACCTGTTCAAACTTCATGCCGTCATATCTGTAAAGGCCGGAATACGATCCCGCCCATATGTATCCGTCGCCCGTCTGGGTCACTGAATTGATCTGGGATGAATTAAGCCCCTCATACAGACCATAAACCGTAAGTGCATAATCGGAATCAAAATCCTCCGCTGCGGAAACTGCCATCCTGCTAAGTGACAGAGAAAGAGCTGCCGATAAGATAAAAGCCGAAACTATAAGAGAGGCCCCGTCCTTTACGGAACCATGTCCTTCATTTTCTTCATCATCTCCCATTTCCAGCTTAAGGCCCATATGTCTGAACAGCAGCACCGCATAAGCGATCAGAATAATGGTTATCATCTTATCGGGAATGTTCACTATGATTTCACCGCATATGCAGCATACAAGCGTTAAACTGGTATACTGGCTCATAAGCTCCACAAGAGCATCGCTCCAGATATTCCCTGTCATTCCGCCGTTCAATATCATATTTATGGGTGTGGAAATTATAGTCATGACTATACCGGTAAGAACTCCGGTACCTACGATAAGGAAAGAATCCATGCGTTCTTTTTTATAAAGCAGCTTTCCAACCGTGACGGCTCCGCCTATGCTGACAAACATATAAAGCCAGTCGTAAGATAAGGGCGCGGCGGTCATGAAATTCATCACCGTACCTGCCACTACTCCTGCTGCCGGCCCCGCAAGCATGGATACAAGAAAAGTCCCGGCAGAATCCATGAACAGCGGGAGCTTGTAATATTCCGCGATACTGCTCCCCATAAGGTTTATGACTATACCTATTATGATAAGCGCCAGACTTTTTTTATTAAACAGCTTCTGCTTCTTTTTCATCATATCCCCTCAGCGTTTGTCACTTCTAACCTATCATAATATTTTATCTCATGCCATGCAGGCTTTGCAAGAATAAATATAAAACCCTGATGCCGTAAAAGAGTCGCATTTTATGATATAATGAAGCTATATTTTTTCTCCGAGGAGGTAACGATATGGAACACCGTAACCCGCTTCTCAAAGAGGGTACTTCCCCCAAGTTTATAACCATCGGCGAGGTGATGCTCAGGCTCACGCCTCCCAATTATGATAAGATCAGGGCTGCAACAAGCTTTGATGCAAGCTACGGCGGAAGTGAAGCTAATATCGCCCTTGCACTTGCAAATCTGGGCATAGATTCAACCTTCTTTACCGTCGTACCCGACAACAGTCTCGGAAAGAGTGCGATAAGGATGCTGCGTTCAAATGATGTCCACTGTACGCCTATCATACTTTCCACTCCCGAGCAGACGCCCAGCCACAGGCTCGGCACCTATTATCTGGAGACCGGCTTCGGGATACGTCCCAGCAAAGTAGTCTATGACAGAAAGCACAGCGCCTTTTCCGAATATGATTTCACCGGAGAGGATCTCGATGCCCTGCTTGACGGCTTTGACTGGCTCCACCTTTCGGGAATAACCCCGGCGCTTTCCCCTTCCTGCAGTGAGCTTATACTTCGTGCTTTAAAGACAGCAAAAGAAAAAGGTCTTACCGTAAGCTTTGACGGAAATTTCCGTTCCGCTCTCTGGACCTGGGATGAGGCAAGGGATTTCTGTACACGCTGCCTCCCCTATGTAGATGTGCTCTTTGGCATAGAGCCTTACCATCTCTGGAAGGATGAAGAGGATCATTCAAAAGGCGACTGGAAGGATGGAATTCCCCTTCAGCCCGATTTCAGGACTGAAGACCAGGTATTCAGACGATTTGCGGAAAAATATCCGAACATCAAATGCATCGCACGGCATGTACGTTATGCGCACTCAGGCTCAGAGAACAGCCTCAAGGCTTATATGTGGTATGACGGCCAGACCTGGGAATCAAAGCTCTTTACTTTTAATATACTGGATCGTGTAGGCGGCGGAGACGCCTTTGTCAGCGGCCTGATCTACGCCATGATGAAAAAATACAACACGGAAGAAATGTTAAATTTCGCCGTGGCATCATCTGCCATCAAGCATACCATCAGAGGAGATGCAAATATCACAGACAATGCGGACGTGATAAAGAATCTTATGAACATGAATTACGATATAAAGAGGTAACTATTCAGGACATATAAAAACAGCACGGGTTTATCCGCCCGTGCTGTTTTCCGTTATAAAACTCATTCTCCCGTCCGCTTTATACAACGGGCCACCGTCCGCTTGAGCAGATCGATATCTATCGGCTTTGCTATATGTCCGTTCATTCCCGCATCCCTGCATTTCCTGATATCCTCGGCAAAGGCGTCCGCCGTCATGGCAAAGATGGGAATAGTCGCTGCATCCGCCCTTTCAAGAGCTCTTATGGTCTCTGCCGCTTCTATGCCGTTCTTTTTTGGCATCCTGAGATCCATGAGTATGATGTCATAATATCCTGTTTCGGATGCCTCAAACATGGATACGGCTGCCTCTCCGTCCTCCGCATGTTCCACCACGGCCCCGTCCTCTTCAAGAAGTGTGGTTGCCACCATAGCATTTACATATTGATCCTCAGCCAGAAGTATCCTTGCGCCCTTAAGGTCATATACTCCGTCTTCTTTGGCATCGGCTGCACCGCCCTTGCCTCCCTCTCCTGTCAGAGCCGAAAGCCCGTTATAAAGCGTCGATCTGAACAGGGGCTTTGATATGAAGCCCTTTATACCTGCTTTTTCCGCCTCATCCTCTATATCACTCCTGTCATAGGCAGATATGATGCTTACAGGCATATCGTCTCCCGCAATCTCCTTTATTTTCGAGGCAGCCTCCACCCCGTTCATCCCGTCAAGCCTGTAATCTATCAGAGCAGCATAATATGCGTCATTTTCAAGAAGAGCTTTCTTTACCATCTCCACAGCCTCTTCACCGCTCTCCGCCGTATCGGGCCGTGCCCCCAGATCCTTAAGGGTCATTGCCGCGCTCTGCCTTAGGTCTTCATTGTCATCCACCACAAGTATGCGCCATCCGGGAAGTCTCATATCCCCGTCTGCAGGCTCCGCCTTCTTAAGATCCAGTGTCACATGGAAGGCTGTCCCCTCCCCGGGAGCGCTCTCCACCTCGATCTCGCCTTTCATGGCATCGATTATATGCTTTGTGATCGCCATGCCGAGCCCGGTACCCTGTATCTTGTGAACGCGCTTATTGTCCTCTCTCTCAAATGCGGTGAACACCTTTTCCTTAAACTCATCCGTCATGCCGATACCGGTATCGCGCACCTCGATAAGATTGCGTATATAGTCGTCACCAAGCGGAGATTCCTCCTGCGAAAGAGAAAGAGAGATCGAGCCGCCTTCAGGCGTGAATTTTATGGCATTGCTTAAGAAATTGAGCAGCACCTGATTGAGCCTTATGCTGTCGCACATCACGTTCTCGCATTTTATGCCGCTTATGAAAATATCAAAATTAAGCTTCTTATCCTTGAGCTGGGGCCTGATGATATCGCATATTCCCTGCATAGCCTCATTTAAAGCCATGGGTTCGGGATTGATGTTCATCTTACCGCTCTCTATCTTTGACATATCGAGCACGTCATTTATAAGCCCCAGAAGCTGCCTTCCGGCAAGGTCTATCTTCTTTAAGCATTCCTCCACCTGCTCCCTGTTGTCTATATGGGACTTTGCGATGGCGGTCATACCCACTATGGCATTCATGGGAGTCCGGATATCGTGGCTCATATTCGAGAGGAATTCGCTCTTTGCCTTGTTCGCATGCTCCGCCTCTTCCCTTGCGGCCTCCGCATCCTGCCTTGCACGCACCGCCTCATCATTAGCAGCCTCAGCCTCCATCAGGGAATCCTCCGCATTCTGCCTTGCCGCCACAGCCTCCTTGTTGGCTGCCTCAGCTTCCACCATAGCCTCTTCGGCTTTGTTCCTCGCCTCTTCAAGAGCGTCCATCTGCCTCTGGGACATACGGTAATACAGCGCAAATACAGACAATATCCCCAGGCCCAGCACACTGACGCATATCATCATGGCGACGGCTCTTGAGTTTCCCATATCCTCTATCGTGGTATCCAGCACGCCGTAAGGAAGCACAGCCACCATGGTCCAGCAGCTTCCCTCCATATGTGCGGCATAAAGATTGCGTCTCTCCGTCTTGCCTGTATCGGGATTTGTAAAGATGACGGAAAAGGAATAATTATCCTCAGACTCCACCGCCCCCGCAAGCTTCGTTATCACAGTATCTATGCTGCTTCCGTCCGAAGGTCTGGAATAATCATTTAATCTGTCATAGAAATTATCGCCGTAACTGTCCGCCGTCTGGACAAGATAATTTCCGTCCGGACAAAGTATATGGAAAAAGGCAAGGGTGCCGTCCGCATCGAGACGTAGCTTCTCTATAAAGAGGCTCATGCGTCTGCAGCATATAATACCCACGCTGGTCTTACCGTCAGCCATGGGAAAGGTCACCGGCACGATCCATGCTATAAGCTCTTCGTTTGAGTTCGTTCCGTTGGTCACGGTTTTTTTATCCATTGAGAGCATGGAAAGGACAAATTCCTTGTTTTCAAGGGTCTCAAGCTCATTTCCGTATATGGTCTCCACCGTTCCATCGCCTGCTATCAGAGCACAGGTCCTGAGTTCCTGGAAAAAAGCAGAACTTGATATGAACTCCGCGCAGCCCTCCGCATCATTCCTTCCGGATTCCGCCATGGATCTTTCCACCTCTTCGATAAGATATTCAGCCTGGTCATATCTTATCTGGGCTATGGTGTTGAAGTGGTAGAGCGCCTCCTCGGTAATGCCCGCAAGATAGGTCTCCGCTATCTCCTCCACATCCGTGCCCGTTGTCCTTGTCATGAAACGATTCATGCCAAGAAAAGTGGCAAGAGCAAGCAGCACGATAAATATCATGCCGCCGATTATAAGCCTGCTCATCCTGCGTCTCACTGTTTATCCCCCGTTTCCTTTATAAATCCGGTTCTTATGTTTTCTATATCCGACAGTTCCTCCGGGGAAGGCAGACCGCCTCCCCGCAGCTTTTCCGTGACTTCCGCCACCCTGACGGCAAGCGGTGTGAGGGAAAGATTTGAAAGTATCCCCTTTAATGCATGGGCAGCGGCAAAAGCCTCTTCTTTATTCCCTGCTCCCACGGATGCTGCAAGCTTTTCAAAATTCCTGTCTGCAAGCGCCTTGCCCACAAGCATCAGATACAGGTCTTCCTTCCCGGCGCATCTCTTTACGCCGGTATCCGTATCGGCTCCCAGAGCCTTTAATCTTTCCGTTTTCTCATTCACTTTTTTCCCTGATCTCCTTCTCCATAAACTTTTCAAATTCCGCCGGAGGCACGGGCTTGCTGAAATAGAAGCCCTGTACCATATCACATCCGAGCTTCTTCAGCTTATCAAGCTGCACCCCGGTCTCCACACCCTCTGCGTTCACCTCGACGCCAAGCATCTTTGCCATATCAAGTATGATATCCACCATCATCTCGTTTTCATGGCTGCTCTCCATCTGCCTTACAAAGCTCATATCCAGCTTGAGCACATCAAGCGGTATGGAGCAGAGTATGTTCAATGCGGAATATCCCGTTCCGAAATCATCCATCTCAATGGCAAAACCGTTGTCCCTTATCTTCTTTACGGCTTCTATCATGCGGTCCTGATCCTTTGCATATGCGGATTCCGTAACCTCCACATGCAGATCCTGCGGTGATATCCCGGCAGCTTTCGTTATCTCAAGAAGCACATCCGAAAGCTTCGGATCGAAAAGATCCATCCTTGACGCATTCACGGATACGGGAAGGTCCAGATCATACCTGTCCTTCCACTTTTTTATCTGCTCGGCAGTCTCCTTCCAGACGAACCTGTCCACCAGCTGTATAAGGCCGTTCTGTTCAAAAAGAGAGATATATTTATCGGGTGTGAGAAAGCCGAAATCCTTATGAAACCATCTGACCAAAGCCTCTGCGCCGCAGAGCCTCGGTCTGTCACCCTGTATGGCATATTTGGGCTGGTAATATACAACAAACTGGCCGGTCTCAATTCCCGCTTTTATGTCATGAATGAGACGGTCCTTAAACAACGTTGCATTCCGGAGTTCATTATCATATACGGCTACCAGCGCACTGTAATCCCCGCTTATGGTATCGCCGGCTATCTGGGCATAATGGAATGAATTTAACAGCGAGACATCCCTGCTCTCCCTTTTGAACACACCCACCCGTATATGGATGTTTGTATCCGGAAACTCCTCCGCCACTCTTTTGTTAAGCTCCGCCGCAAGTTCCGTATGATCGCCCGTAGCCATCAGATAAGCGTAAAAGGTGTCCTCCTCTCCCCTGCCCGCTATGCCTTCATGCTTCCCGGCATACAGGTAAAGTGTCTTTGCACAGATCCTCAACACTCCCTCCGCCATATCATTTCCGTATAATTCCTTAAGCAGCCCGTAATGATCTACATCCACCATTATGGCATCTGTTTTAACATCCGGATGGAACTTATCCAGTTTTTCACAGTATTTGAAGAAAAATCTCTTGGTATAGATGCCTGTGAGTTCATCCCTCTCAACCGAGGATATAACCTGCTTATCCTCGAAGAACTGCACCATGCGGTTTACCCTGGCAAGTATGATCTCCGGCATGTCATAAGGCTTGGATATGAAATCAGCCGCCCCCAGTCTAAGGCTTTCCACCTCCATCGCCTTTTCGGAGGTAAGCACTATCACCGGTATCGCGGCCGTGATCACATTTCTCTGCATCATCTTTATCACTTCAAAGCCGTTCATTTCCGGCATCAGAAGATCCAGAAGGACAATGGATATCGTAGAGGTTTTTTCGCTTATTACATCCCATGCTTCTCTTCCGTTCTCTGCATAGATGATATTATAATCATCCTCCAGTATGCTCCCCAGAAGCAGGCGGTTCACCTCTTCGTCATCAACTATGAGCACCGTACGCTTGTAATTCAGGATCGGATCATGTCTCATTTCCATTTTTTACCTCCACGAAGAAAAATCATGTCTTGCAAATACTTTTGTCGTGTATCTGCCCGGCCCCCCGGGACGGATATTTTTATTGCAATACGGGCACCCCGGCATATGCCGGCGCACCCGTATCATTATTCATCTGAAGGCTTCCCTTCATATTCAGTTGTATATTATATCACAGAGTCTTAAGCTTTGTCAGATGAAGCTTCCGCGCTTCTGTCGATGGGCGGGAGTCCCGCCTTTGCCCGCATATAATCCTCCATGTCATTGGCGATCTCTTTTGAGTAGCGCACGGCGCTCACCACTGTGCGTGCTCCCGTCACCACATCACCCGATGCAAATACGCCTTCCATCGTGGTCTCGCCTCTTTCATTCGTTTCAAGATTACCCTTTTCATTGAGATGAAGCTCCTTGTCCCTGTTTACGAGCTTGTCCTGGGGCACCTGTGAAACTGCTATTATCACGCTGTTTGCCTGAACCAGCCTTGCCGTATCCTTAAGGAGCTCTGTCTTTCCGTCTTCGTTCTTTCTTGTGTCGCAGATAACAGGACCCTCATCCTTTATCTCTATCGCCGTCTGGTTAAGCTCAAACTGAACCCCGTCAAGCTTTGCATATTCATACTCATCCGGTGAAGCGCTGACCGAACTGCCTCTTACATATACGGTCACTTCCTTTGCACCCTGCCTTATCGCCGTACGCGCAACGTCCATGGCTGCATTTCCGGAGCCTATGATAGCCACCTTCTCACCAAGATCATATACATCCGGATTATTCAGGTAATTGATCGCATACTGCACATTTCCGAAGGTTTCTCCCGGAATATTCAGCCTTCTGGGACGCCATGCGCCTGTGCCTATGAATACCGACTTATAACCGTCGTTTAAAAGATCCTGAATGCTGACAGAACCACCCACCGCAAAATTCGGGCGGAAGAGTATGCCAAGACTCTTCATCTTTTCATAATATCTGTCTATCACGGAATGGGGCAGGCGGAAATCAGGTATGCCGTAACGGAGTATTCCGCCTATCTTGTCCCTGGTCTCAAATACGGTGATGGAATAGCCCCTGAGAGCAAGCACCAGAGCAATGGTTATACCAGCAGGGCCCGAGCCTATGACAGCCACCTTCATGCCGTTCTTCGGCTGCTGATCATGCTTGAGTCTTTCAAAGCAGGAATCGGAAATATAATTTTCTATCGCGGAAATATGAACGGGAGATTCCTTTATGCCCCTCACGCAGTGACCTTCGCACTGTTTTTCATGGTCACATACGAGAGAACAGACAACAGAAAGCGGATTGTTCGCAAAAAGCATCTGCGCTGCCGCCATCATCTGATCCTCCCTGAAAAGCCTTATCATTTCGGGAATGTTCGTGTTTATGGGGCAGCCCTCGCGACAGCGCGGTTTCTTACACTGCAGACAGCGGCTCGCCTCATCCATAATATGTACAGCCATGGTAACCCTCCTTTTTGTAAAAATACCCTTTGTTGTCCGGCGTTTCTCTTATTATCCCACGTATTCCTCAAAATGTAAACGCTTACATTCCTGTTTTTTTAAAAAATTTATCACAATTTCAAGTTTGTGTTATAATACTCGGCTGATGCGTTTAAAACGCCCAGTAATACGGAGGATGATCATGGAAACATATATGATACTGAGGGACCTTGCAGTCATAATACTCGCTGCAAAATTCATGGGACTTCTGGCACACAAATGCCGCATACCTGCAGTTGCCGGCGAGATAGTCGCAGGGCTTATCATAGGCCCGTGCCTGCTTGGTATTGTAAAGCCCTCGGATTTTATAAACCAGATGGCGGAGATAGGCGTGATACTCATAATGTTCTCCGCAGGTCTCGAGACCAATTTGAAGGAACTTAAAAAATCAGGACCGGCAGCCCTTGTTATAGCATGCTCAGGTGTCTTTGTCCCTCTTGTATTCGGTGCTCTTTTATATATGGGATATCACGGTTTTTCAGCTCCCGGGACGGACGGATTTTTCAAGGCGCTTTTCATAGGCTGCATAATGACCGCCACCTCCGTGAGCATCACTGTGGAAGCTTTAAAAGAACTCGGTGTCTTAAGCAGCCGTATGGGACAGACCATACTTTCCGCAGCCATAATAGATGATGTCATCGGTATCATTGTGCTCACCTTTGTCCTTGCCATGAAGGATCCGGAGAACAATCCGGCAGAAGTCATATTCAAGACTGTGGCATTTTTAGTGCTGGCTCTGCTCTTTGGCATACTCTTCTACCGCATATTCAAGCGCATAGATGCACGCTACCCCCATACCAGACGCATCCCCATCATCGGTTTGGGTCTGTGCTTCATACTTTCCTATGTTGCAGAGAAATACTTCGGGATTGCGGATATCACCGGCGCTTATATTGCAGGCATCATACTCTGCAATATAAGAGACGCCGAATATATAGACAGAAAGGTAAGCATAAACAGCTATATGATATTTGCTCCGGTATTCTTTACCGGCATAGGCTTAAAAACAGATCTTGGAAATGTGCAGGCTGATATGCTGCTCTTTGCCCTGTTCTTCGTGCTTGCTGCCTGCCTCGGAAAGATCCTGGGCTGCGGTTTTATTTCAAAGTGCCTGGGCTTTAATACAGCAGATTCCTTAAAGATAGGAATAGGAATGATGACCAGAGGCGAAGTTGCCCTTATCATCTCAAACAAAGGCTTAAACCTGGGGATAATCGATCCCTCCTATTTCACGCCGGTGATACTCCTTATAATATTTACGAGCATAACAGTCCCCGTGCTGTTAAAAGTATTGCAGAGCAGGTTTCCTTCTTGATTTTTAGGGTAAAAGAATATAAAATTTATCTGCTGTTAAATACATTTTATTAGGAGGTTTTTTTTATGGCTATCGTATCAGCTACAGAAATGATCAACAAGGCACATGAAGGCCACTATGCAATACCGGCTTTCAACACCAACAACCTTGAATGGACCCAGTGCATCCTTAAGGCTGTTGAGGAGACAAAGACTCCTGTCATGATCCAGACATCGGAAGGCGCAGCTAAATACATGGGTGGTTACAAGCTCGTCGTGGATATGGTAAATGACCTCATTGATTCAATGGGCATCACCGTTCCCGTTGCTCTTCATCTTGACCACGGTTCATACGAAGGAGCGCTTAAGTGCATCGAAGTAGGTTATTCTTCTGTAATGTTTGACGGATCTCACTTCGATATCGATGAGAATCTTAAGAAGTCAAAAGAGATCATCGATCTTGCACATTCAAAGGGCGTTTCCGTTGAGTGTGAAGTAGGCGGCATCGGCGGAACAGAAGACGGCGTTACCTCTTCAGGTGAGCTTGCTGATCCCGCAGAGTGCAAGGCTGTTGCAGATCTCGGCGTTGATTTCCTCGCTGCAGGTATCGGTAACATCCACGGCAAATATCCCGAGAACTGGGCAGGTCTTAATTTCGACCGTCTGGCAGAGATAAAAGAAGCTACAAACAATAAGCCCCTCGTTCTTCACGGCGGTTCCGGCATTCCTTTCGAGCAGACCTCAAAGGCCATCACACTCGGCGTTTCAAAGATCAATATAAACACCGAGCTCCAGCTCGTATTTGCAGATGCAACACGTAAGTACATCGAAGCAGGCAAGGATCTTGAAGGCAAGGGATATGATCCCCGTAAGCTCCTTAAACCCGGCGCAGATGCAATAGTTGCAAAGGCTGTTGAGCTCTGCAAGGCATTCGGTGCAGCAGGCAAGGCTTAAGTCAATAATCAAAGATAAATATAACGATCCCCCTGCCCTCTTAAAATGAGCGGCAGGGGGATCTTATTTAACGAGAAATATAAAGGATGAACTCTCATGATATACGGTGCGCTTGAAGCAGGCGGAACAAAAATGGTATGCGCCACAGGAACTAAAGACGGTAAGATACTTGATCAGATCACCCTCCCTACACTTAAACCGGAGGATACCATTCCGGGGATCATTGATTATTTTAAGGACAAGAACATCGCCGCCCTCGGCATAGCCTCCTTCGGCCCGGTGGATCTGAATCCGGATTCTCCCACTTACGGACATATTACTACCACGCCAAAACCCGGCTGGGCAGATTATGACATAGTCGGGGCCTTTAAAAAAGCCCTTAATATTCCCATTGGCTTTGATACTGACGTTAACGGTTCCCTGTTAGGCGAAGTCACATTCGGAGATTCCAAAGGCTTAAGTGATGTGATATACATAACCATCGGCACAGGTGTGGGCGGCGGTATCATGGCAGGGGGAAAGCTGCTTCACGGCATGCTTCACCCTGAGCTTGGACATATGCTGCTCAGATCCCATCCTTCCGATCCCTATCCCGGCAGATGCCCCTTTCATAGGAACTGCCTTGAAGGCATGGCTGCCGGTCCCGCAATAGAAGACAGGTGGGGTGCGAAAGGAAAAGACCTTGCATCCAATGATGCCGTATGGGAACTTGAGGCATACTATATCGGTCAGGCCATGGTTAATCTTATACTTACACTTTCTCCGAAACGTATCATCCTCGGAGGCGGTGTAATGCATGAAAAGCAGCTGTTTAAACTGATACGCGAAGAAACAAAAAAGCAGCTTGGTGGCTATATTAACACTCCGCTGCTTCATGATATGGCCGGCTATATCGTGCCGGCAAGTCTTAATGACGACCAGGGAATCTTAGGATGCATAAAACTTGCCGCAGATGCGCTCAAGGAATGAACAATCCTTAAGACTTATCAGATCCAAGATATTTCATAAAATTCTCTTTGTTCTCTACCGCCGTGGTCGTGGGCCTGCCAAGATCGGCCCTTGCTCCCAGTGCACACTTTACTTCGATAAAAGTAAGTGCATCTGCGCCTTTTGACATCGTAAGAGCTGTTTTAAGGGCTTCCGCTCCGGATACACTCATGGCAGCCGGATAACCGCAGGCTCTTGCAAGCTCCGGAAGTTTTATCTTCCCGGCTACCGTAGGCATCCCGCCCACAGTTTCATGTGCCTCATTATTGATCACAATGTGTATGAGATTCTCCGGTCTTATGCTTCCGTTAAGGGCAAGGGCTCCCATATGCATAAGCAGAGCTCCGTCACCGTCTATGCAGTATACCTTCTTATCCGGCATGTTTGCAGCCACTTCAAGAGCTATGGAGGAGGCATGTCCCATGGAACCGACTGTCAGGAAATCCTTTGAATGGTCTCCTCCGTGGGCAGTCCTGTATTCAAAGAGCTCACGGCTTATCTTTCCGGTGGTTGAGATTATCACACCGTCCCCTGCAGCTTCGGCTATGATACCCACAGCCTCTTCCCTGTTAAGCTTATATGGATTCTCGTATTTTACGCTGCCGTCATAAGAAAGCGCTCCCTTTCTTACTATTATCGCTGCCTGTTTTCCCTTTGCAAAAAGCTCTTTAAAATGACCGAGTACCCCTTTAAGCTCATCCTCCGTGGTATCCTTATCAAATATAAAGCTCTCTACATCCATGACCTTCATAAGCTCTTCGGTGACCATGCCCTGATAAACATGCTGTGGCTCGTCATGAACTCCCGGCTCGCCTCTCCAGCCTATAATAAATAAAGCAGGCATTGCATATACCCTGTCATTTAAAAGCGAGGCAAGAGGGTTTATTATATTCCCTTCTCCACTGTTCTGCATATATACTGCCGGCACCCTGCCTGTTGCAAGATGATAACCTGCCGCAAGCCCCACGGCATTGCCTTCATTTGCCGCTATCAGATGGTGCTTTGCATCAAGCCCAAACCTTTCCATGAGGCAGGCACAAAGATCCTTTAAAAGGCTGTCGGGGACGCCTGCGTAAAAATCGATTCCAAGTAGTTCTACAAAACGTTCTGCTTTCATGTTATATTCCTTTCTATAAGATCCTTCGCTTCGCTCAGGATGACAAAGGGATTACCCAGGATGACAAAGGGATTACTCAGGATGACACTATCAAAGCTTTGATGACACTATCGGAGCTTTGATGACAATGCATTAGCGCCCTGTCATCCTGAGGACTTTAGTCCGAAGGATCTTTTCACACCTTATACTTAATGTCACAGCATACTTTTATATGCAGGATCCACTTCCGCAAGTTCCTCTATACTGTCTATCTCTGTGATATCTCCCTCTTTAATCGGATGCACTTTAAGACGGAGTTTTTTAAGATTCATATTGACCGCGTCATCCCAGAAAAGATCTTCATATCCTGGTTCCTCACAGGTTTTATTTATAACATCCTTAAGAATGGATGCATCTGCAGCTTTAAAAAACGAAATGCCGCACATATTATAAAGATCCGTTCCCTTTTTTCCTACACGGCTTATATATCCGTCATCCCCGGTTTCAAAAACCCAGTCATCAGAGAAGCCCTTTACCATCTTTCCAAAATATACGGAAAAATCCGGAGTGGACTTAAATACCGAAGGATCCGGTATGTAAAGATCAGCTTCGCATATGAACAGATCATCATCCCCCATGGAGTATCCTGACAGTTCTTCCTTTGACGCCGAAGATATGCGATGGACCGAAGATATGTTGTTTACGGTCTCGTATTTAGTATTGACCAGTACCTTGAGCCCTTCATACTTATCCTCAAGAAAATCAAACTGTTCATGCTTATAACCGGTCACGACAAATATACGATGCACATCTGCAGCATGCAGACCGTCAATGACCGTTTCTATCATTCTTCTTCCCTTAACTTCCACAAGAGGCTTTGCCGTCTTTTCCGTAAGGGGTCTCATTCTGGTACCCATGCCTGCTGCCATGAGCACGGCGCTTCTCTCATTCATAAATTAAAACTCCCGGATATTACAGCTCGTCTATCAGTCTTATTATGTCCTTAAAAGGCATAAGACTTGAATCCACCTCAAGTGCCCTGTGATTCTTAAGTATCTCCTCAGCCGTGGATACCATCACCGGGAATGCGGCGCGCACCAGCTGGTTTGCATAGATCACGATATTCACGCCGTGTTCGGAAAGTTCCTCCTCCGTTATGGAATTAAAGGATGTGGGAACCACAACAATGGGAGTCCTTTTATCAAGCGCCCTGAAGCTGTCACAGAATTCTATTATCTCCGAAGGATCCTTCTTTCTTGAGTGGATCATGATGCCGTCGGCACCTGCTGCCGTAAAGGCTTCCGCCCTCTCTATCGCATCCTTCATTCCCTGCTCAAGTATAAGACTTTCAATACGGGCGATTATCATAAAATCATCCGTAAGCCTCGCCCTCTTGCCCGCAGCTATCTTTGCGGAGAAATTCTCAATGCTGTCCTGAGTCTGTTTCACCTCGGTACCAAAAAGAGAATTCTTTTTAAGCCCCACCTTATCCTCGATGATCACGGCAGAAACACCGCTGCGCTCAAGAGTGCGCACATTATATACAAAATGCTCCGCCAGCCCGCCTGTGTCTCCGTCAAGTATTATGGGCTTTGTGGTAACCTCAAGTATGTCATCTATGGTGCGGAGACGGCTGGTCATATCAACCAGCTCTATATCGGGCTTGCCCCTGTCGGTGCTGTCACAGAGGGAGCTTACCCACATTCCGTCAAACTGGTCCAGACGACCATCCCGCTCTACCACGGTCTTCTCACATATAAGTCCCGTAAGCCCGCTGTGAGCCTCCATTACCTTGACTATAGGCTGCATATCTATAAGCTGCCTTAAGCGTTCCCTTCTGTATTCCGGCATAGCCAGTTTTTCCTGAAGACGTCTGTCGGCTTTCTTCACTTCCTCATTGTAGGTATAAGGGATCTCGATAAGCTCTCCGCCGTATTCCTTAAGAAGCTCCTCCACCTTCTTCCTTATGGCCGATTCGGGACCGGTCTTCCAGTTATCTCCGTGGATGATATAATCCGGATGCAGCTTTTCAACCACATCCCTGTATCCCATATCCTCCTGGACTATCACTTCATCCACTCCGGGAATGGATTTATAGAGAGCTATCCTCTCTTCTATGGATATCGTGGGAAAGCGGTTATAGCGTATGGATTCCGGTATGCTTAAAGCGCCTACCACCACACGTCCGTATTTCTTCGCATTCTCTATGATATTTAAATGTCCTTCATGTATTATGTCGGTTGTAAAACATGTATATGCCGTCTTCATTTTTTCCCCTCTTCAGAACGTTTACTTTCAAGCTCTTCCTGCCAGCTTATCATATTGTCAGCGATAAGCTCTGCTCCGATCCCCGGATGCTTCCACGTCTCGGTTCTTGCCTTCTTCCTTGCTTCGGAAAATTCACTGCTCTCTATCGCTGAATCTATAACCTTCTTTATATTTCCTATATCATCTTTTTTAAGCGGGGTTCCTATCTCGGGAAGCTTTCTTATCATCCAGGGTTCTTCATCCAGCCAGCAGCAGTCATAGACCACTTTGTTATAGGATGCTCCGGTATCCGTATATATAAGAGGCTTGTCAAAGACAAGTGTATAATCATAAATGACTCCGGAGAAATCAGAGATCATTATATCCGAAGATTTAAGGCATTCAAAATTATCCCTGTCCCGGTTCCAGTGAAAGTGCTCATTTTCGGGAAACTTCTTCATGAGTCTTTCCATCAGTTCCTTCTCCGCAGTAAAAGACTGGGGATGAGGTCTCACAGTGATGTCGTATCCGGTATCCTTAAGAGCGCCCAGGATCTCCTCTCCCATAACCGTAAGGAGACCATCCGGACCCCAGGCAGGCGCCACAAGAACAGATCTGTTTTTCTTATCGGATGTATCCGATGCTCCTTCTTTTTCAAGCCTTTCCTTCATTGCATCAAGATAGGGAATGCCCGCCATGGGAAGTTCACGAGGCTTTATCTCCCTGCGCTTCCAGAGCTCTAAAAGCTCATCCTTCATGAAATCCCCCGCGATAAAAACTGCATCGTAAAAATCCAGGCCAAACATCCTGTACATTACCGGATCACCGGCCGCATGAAGTACATGTGCATAAAATCCCACGTTTTTGGATCTTTTCCACTGATAGACATCAAGCCCCGGAGTCGTGGCAAGCAGCACATCGGCATTTGCCAGATTAAGCCTTGTGAAAGCCTTATTACCCTCGCCTATGAACTCAGTCTTTACATGCTCATATTTTTCCTTAAGTGCAGGATCTTCCTCAGAAGCTGTCCAATAGGTTATATCAACACCTCTTTTTTCAAACTCGTCGCATACGGGCTTAAAAGTATTCCAGTACCTGCCCGATTCGGAGAAGATAAGAAAAGGTATCTTTTCGGCATTCATGGCAGCAGCCCTGTCTGCCCTTCCCCCGCTTAATAAGAATTTCACCTTTATGATGAGCTTTTGAAAAAAGAATACTACTGCGGCAAATATGCCTATAAGTATTGAAAACAGCATGCTCCCGGTTCCGGGATCTATATATGCAAGCATCGGTCTCTCCTTATATGTATTTTACCGGAATGCTTACGCCCGTAAGTTCCAGTGCTTCTTTAAAGACTTTCCAGAAATCGTCTATATCCGGTGCGTCTATGGCGCCTAATGCGCAGAGCCTGAAGGTCCCCTTTCCCTGCATCTTGCCCGGATAAATGGTAAAGCCTTTCTTATAGCAATGATCATGCACCTTTTCAAAATCAAAATTCTCATCATCGGGATAACGCACTGCCGCCACAAGACCTGACTGCACATCTCTTGAGAGTGCCTCCTTAAAGCCAATTTCATCTATTCCCTTACGGATAGCGGCCATCACTCTCTTATGCCTTTCCCATTTGGCAATCTCTCCCTCTTCAAAATATTCCTTAAGCGCCTGCCTTGCGGCATATATGGTCTGAACGGGAGGGGTAAAATTCATCTCTCCGGTTTCCTCAAAGTAAGCATACTGCCTGTAAAGATTGCAGTAATAGGACCTCTTCGGAAAATCCTTTGACCTTTCAATGATATCCCTTCTGCCTATCACATATGAGAGGCCCGTCATACCCATAATTCCCTTCTGGGCAGAGGCCATGCAGAAATCGATATTATCCTCATAGACATTTATCGGGATCATCGCATATGAGGATGTGGTGTCTGTGATAAGAAATTTCCCGTATTTGTGTGCAAGCGCACCGGTTTCCCTTACGGGATTCAAAAGCCCCGAGCCGGTTTCATGATGTGTTATATAGACATACCCTATCTCATCCCCCTGATCCTTAAGGACTTTTTCAACCGCCTCAAGATCGGGCTTCTTATCAACAGGCTGCTCTATGGCGATAAAAGGCATACCGTAATATTCAAGCACCTCGCATGCTCTGGCGGAATAGGATCCGTTTTTAATGACGAGAGCCTTCTTTCCCTCCTCAAGAAGGGAATTTAAGGTGATATCTAGACATATCGTCCCCGATCCCGTAAAAAGTACCGAGGTATATTCCTTCGTATCCCCGTGCACGATGCGTACAAGGTCGTCCCTCATGGGCGCCATGATCCCTGCAAATTCTTTTTCCCTGGGACATATGTCCGGCACTATCTGGGCATATTTAACGCTGTCTGTCGTTGTGGAAGGCCCCGGGTTTAAAAGTATGTTTCTTTTCACTTTTTCCATTTGTCTGTACCGTCCGAAGATTTTATGAATTAAGATATTTTTCCTGTTCCGGAGTAAGCACATCTATCTCTTTACCAAGGAAGGCAAGCTTCTTTACAGCAACCTCCTTATCCACTTCCTCCGGCACATCTATAAGTTTTTCCGTAAGCTCTGCTCCATGCTCCACAAGATATTTCGCGGAAAGCGCCTGTATTGCAAAACTCATATCCATTATCTCGGCGGGATGTCCGTCGCCGCATGCAAGATTTACAAGCCTTCCCTCGCCAAGCACAGCCAGTGTATGTCCGTTTGAAAGAGTATATCCGGTGATATTATGTCTTAACTCCGCAGACGACACCGCCATCTTTCTAAGACCTGCCATATCTATCTCACAGTCAAAATGTCCTGCATTGCAGAGGATGGCACCATCCTTCATCTCAAGGAAATCTTCTTCGTCTATTACCTTGTCGCAGCCCGTAACGGTAACGAAGAAGTCGCCAAGAGCTGCAGCCGCCTTCATGGGCATCACTTCAAAGCCGTCCATTACAGCCTCTATTGCTTTTACCGGATCTATTTCCGTTATTATGACCTTCGCACCAAGGCCCTTGGCCCTCATTGCCACGCCCTTACCGCACCAGCCGTATCCTGCGACCACAACGGTCTTGCCCGCAACGATCAGGTTTGTGGTCCTGTTTATACCATCCCAGACAGACTGGCCGGTACCGTAACGGTTATCGAAAAAATGCTTGCACTTTGCATTGTTTACCTTCACCATGGGGAATTTAAGCTTTCCATCCCTGTCCATAGCCTCAAGCCTTATTATACCGGTAGTCGTTTCCTCACAGCCTCCGGTAACCTGCGGTATGAGATCGGTAAATTCCGTATGCATCATATGCACGAGATCGCCGCCGTCATCAATTATTATATTGGGACCCACGGAAAGCACGGCCCTTATATGCGAATCATATTCTTCCGGAGTACTTCCATACCATGCATGAACTTCAAGTCCGTCCGACACCAGCGCGGCAGCCACATCGTCCTGTGTGGAGAGAGGATTGGAACCTGTAACATACATCTCTGCGCCGCCTGCCTTAAGCACTTTGCATAAATATGCCGTCTTTGCCTCAAGATGTACGGAAAGCGCTATCTTCTTTCCTTTAAAAGGCTTTGTTTCTTCAAATTCCTTTTCAAGTGTCCTTAAAAGATCACAATGATCCTTTACCCATTCGATCTTTATCTTTCCGGACGGTGCCAGGTTTATATCCCTTATCTCGCTTGCCATATGTGTTCCTTTCTCCTGTAAAGTGAAAAACGGCCCTTACTGCTGCAAGGGCCGTCATTATGCTTTTATCAGATCTCAGGCTCGATGAGACCGTATGTATTGCCCTTTCTCTTGTATACCACATTTACCTGATCTGTCTCTGCATTGCAGAAAACATAAAAGCTGTGGCCGAGCAGTTCCATCTGTACGCATGCGTCTTCAGGATACATGGGCTTTATATCAAACTTCTTGCTGCGGATGATCTTTATCTCTTCATCATCCATGAAATCCTTTTCAAGAAATTCTTTCTTGAAATATCCTCCGTCCTGCTGCCTGTCTGTGATCTTTGTCTTGTATTTCTTGAGCTGTCTCTCTATTATCTCCTCCACAAGATCGATCGACACATACATGTCATTGCTCACCTGCTCGGAACGGATGATGTTCCCTCTTACGGGAATGGTTACTTCTATCTTCTGCCTGTCCTTTTCTACCGAGAGTGTCACATGGACTTCCGTGTCCTCGGTAAAATATTTTTCAAGCTTTCCTATCTTCTCCTCGACTGCATTTCTTAACCCTTCAGTCACATCAATGTTCTTTCCAACGATCGTAAACTTCATGCATTATACCTCCTCGGCATGTTATTTTACCACAGGGGGTGCTTCCCATAAAAACAAACTAAGCGACTGCCTGTGATATCCTGTATTATACCACAAAGCTCCCTCATTCCGCTATATTTTTATATACAGTATGTTTTCAGGAAAATATCGTAAGATACGGGTTTTGAGTAGTAATAACCCTGCAGTGAATTCACCGGAAAACGCCTCACCGTTTCCTTCATATCACTGGTCTCAATCCCCTCAACGCATACATCCGACCCGAAGAGACTTGCAATGGATGTAAAATAACTGACCAGCTTCTGTTCCTTCTCGTCCTTATCAACATTGAGGACAAAACCCCTGTCTATCTTTATCGTATCAAGAGGCAGTGACTTAAGGATGTTCATGGATGAAAAGCCTGTTCCGAAATCATCAAGAGCAAAAAAGACACCCTTTTCCCTGAGTTTTATCATAACGTTTTTTATATGTCTCATATCCACAAGGCGGCAGCGCTCCGTGATCTCAAGGCAGAGATTCTCTCCCGGAAAACCTGTATCCTCAAGCATCCCAAGCACGATATCGGCAAAATCCGCCCTTTCAAGCTGGGCGTAGGAAAGGTTCACATTTAATCTGAAATCGGGATACTTATCCAAAAATTCCTTTCCCTGCCCCATCGCTGTCTTAAGTATCCATCTGCCCAGGGTATCCGGAAAGAGCCTGTCATTTTCTATGATGGGTATAAAATGATCCGGAGGTACAATACCGTACGTATCATCCGTATAACGTATAAGCGCTTCCGCGCCTTTAAGCGTTTCGCTGTCTGCAAACATTATGGGCTGATAGAAAAGTTCAAATCCCTTACATCCCGAATTTATGCTTTCTCTTATCCTGTCTATCTTCTCAAGCCTTTGTAAGTCCGTACCGTCAAGATCGTTCTTAAATATGGTAAGCTCACCTTTTCTTTCATTCTTTGAAACATGATAGGCATAGCTTAAACAGGAATAGACGGTCTTATCGCTAATATCAAAATTATTGACCGATATTCCGCCACCGTTTAACTTAAGCGACAGACGCCTTCCGTTCACCTTAAAATCGCCCAAAAGCAGGCTCTGGATCCAGTTGTAGCTTTTTTCCAGGATATCCATGGAAAATTTATCCGTAACAAGGGCAAATCTTGCTCCGTCAAGCCTGTAAACATCGGCCAGGCTGCCGTTATCCGTCACATTATTCCTTAAGAGCTTTGATATCTCAAGCAGAACCCTGTTGCCGAAATCATAGCCGTATATCTCGTTTATCTGGCCGAAACGGCTTATTCCCATCATGATTATGTTTGATTCTTTTTTATTCTCTATGATCTTTACCAGATCCTCAAAAAAGCCATACTGATTCCTGAGTCCCGTAAAGTTGTCACGGTCATTTTTTAAACGGTTGGGCTTTATGATCCCGATAAAATAACAACGCATGCCATCGGCATCCAAAAGCACCGTACCTTTAACCGCAACCACTGAATATCTTTGCCTGCGATCCATTACCCTGTACGTAAAATCACAATTCGTTATATTTCCGTGAAATATACGTTCCAGATTTGAATCATATATTGACTTATCATCCGGATGTATCTTGGATGACCATATACCGGCGGCATTGTACATATATTCTCCGGGCATATCAAAATATCTGACCAGTTCCGGATTCCATCTGGAATAATCATGCCGTAAGTCACAAACATAAACATAAGCATCATCCGCGACCACGGAATAGCTTTCATAAAGTGTATCGATCCGTTTTTTTCGTTCCTCGGTTATAGGCGGATATTCAGGTCCATTCATCCCTAAAAAACCTCTTTAATACACAGATCCACTGCATCCATATCTGTCTTTTTATCATTGCATAAAAAGTACAGACACCTTTAGTATACTCCTACTCCCCGCCATGCTCAACTCAAATTCACGAACAGATAAAAAAAAAGCACCACTGCCGTGATGCTTTTAATCCGTTATCCGTATTCCTTATCAGAATATCCTTCTTACCGCAAGTACGCCTCTGTAATTTGCATTGCCTATCACAATTCCGGTGCTGGGCGTGCTGGCATGAACTATCTTTCCGTCCCCGATATATATAGCCACATGCCCCGAATAGCAAAGTATATCGCCCGGTTCCGCATTGGCTATACCGCCTGCTACTTCAGATCCCACGGCTCTGTCGGATGTGGAGGAGTGGGGAAGGTTTACGCCGAAATTACTGTACACACTCATAACGAAGCCCGAACAGTCTGTTCCTTCCGTAAGGCTTGATCCGCCGTAAACATAAGGGTTACCTACAAACTGGCAGGCAAACCTTGCCACATCGGCACCAAGACCGCTTCCGCCACTCACCTGCGCAGCAGCCGATGCTCCCTGGCTCTTCTTTGAGGTACCTGTCTTCTTCTTTGCCGCATTCTTCTTTGCAGCCTCTTCCGCAGCCTTCCTTGCGGCTTCTCTTTCAGCCTGTTCCTTTTCAAGTCTTGCCTTTTCCTCGGCAACACTTTCCGCATGTACAAAATCGGTACGTATGTCCACAAAATCCGTGGATACATAACCGTTTCCTTCTTCTATGGAAACCTTTACGAAACCGTCTACCTCTTCAAGGATCACAAGATCTTCATTTTCGGGAACAAGACCGAGGACCTCGGATTCAATATCGGGAGCGGTACGCACCTTAAGCGTAGTGGTATTAACGGTCGCCATCCTTGTGCCCACTTTCTTTGCAAGCTCTATGGCATCCTCTCCCGTAACACAATACTCAGCCTTTACATATCCGGTCACATTGCCGGAACGTATCTTGTACCAGCCGTCTTCCTCATCTAAAAACTCACCGGCTGAATTATCATAAAGCTTTCCCACAACTTCCCCTTCTGTATCGGGGATTGCCCTCACATTAACGTAGTCTGTTACATCCGCAATAACTAATTCGCTGAAATGTTCCGGATCCTTCGCAAGAGCCTCATTTTCGGAAACAAGCTGTGCCTCCTTTATCTCATCAACGCTCTCCTGACCCTCATTGATCGCCGCAACGGCAGAAACTGCCGCATGCTTTGCTCCGCTGTCATCCACGTCCATGGCAAGCGCCGCGCCCACAAGCTCAAGCTCAGCCACGACACCCGGAGTCTCCTTCTCTTCAAGGGCCGCCGCTGCTCCTGCGCAATTAACTATATCTTTAAGTTCTTTGGTACCGTTTCCGGCAGGCCCCGTGGGTTTTGTGATGATCGAAAGATCTATGGTTTCTGCTGCTGCAGCAGAGGCATATGCCTCCATTTCATCTGTCTGGACCGTGCCGGCGGCCATAAGCGAAACTAATGTGACCCAGGCTGCTGCACCTATCCAGGCTCTCTTTATACGTACTTTTTTTAAAGCCATAAAGCTGTTTAACGCTCCGTTTTCAGAAGTGGATTGTTACAATTTGTTACATTTTGTTACAAATATACCATTGTAATGGTATTTTGTCAACCAAATAACAGGGAAAAATCTCACTCAGATCTGAGTGCATCTATGGGATTGAGCTCACTTGCGCGTTTTGCAGGCATCCATCCAAAGATCACGCCCACTGCGCCGGAAAAGCCAAAGCCTAAGGCCACTGCTCCCCAGGAGATGATAAAAGCTGTCTTTAGAAGCTTTGCAGCCACAAAGGCTATCAAGAGACCAAAGAGGATACCTATTATGCCTCCGCAAACGGAAAGCACCACGGATTCTATGAGAAACTGGGCCTGGATCCTGGATGGTTCGGCGCCAAGCGCCTTACGCAGGCCGATTTCCTTTGTCCGTTCCGAAACACTTGTAAGCATCATGTTCATGATGCCTATTCCACCAACAAGAAGTGCAATGGAAGCTATGCCGCCAAGCATGGTGCCCATCATCCCCTGCACGCTGTTCATCATATCCATCATGGATTCAAGATTTATAACGCTGTAATAATCATCGTTCTCATTGTACATATTTTTGAGCTTGTTCCTTATGGATTCCTCCACATCGCTCATTGAATATGCAGGATTCACATATACTTCCGCCGAATTCACATCATTGCTGCCCGTCATGGAAAGAGCATTCCTGTAGGGAATGATCACAGTGCCGTCAAGACCGCTGCTGTCGCTCATAAAGCTGCTCATGCTCTCATCCTTGCCCCTTACGCCCACAACCGTATAACGGAAACCGCCTATGAGTATCTCACTGCCCAATACCTTGTGTCCCAGCATGGCAGTTTTCACATATTTCGGATCAACGATACAGACGTAGGTATCACCGGACATGTCCATATGGTTAAGCCCTCTGCCTCCGGTGATGATATCGGCATCATGCATGAAATATATATCTGACTTTCCTTCAACACTGGTATTTTCATATACCTCCCCATCCACAACGGATGCAGTGGTAAGAGAAACCGTAGGTGAAACACCGTCAATCCCGTCTATCGCCTCCAGCTCTTTAATATCATTATCCGTAAGACCGTTTTTCATGGGTGAAGAAGATGCCATTATGGTAAGAGTACCTGCACCGAGACTTGAGAATTCTCCCATCACACTGTCAGAAACGATCTGTACGATGGTGATAAGAGCTATTACTGAGGTAACGCCTATCATAATTCCCAGCATGGTAAGAAAAGACCGCATCTTATTCGATCTTATATTCTGCAGAGACATCTGCACACTCTGTTTTACCACCGCCGGATTAAGCATCTTCAAGCTGTCCCTCACATATATTTCCGTCAAGTATACTGACTATACGTCCCGCATGGGATGCGATCTTCGCATCGTGGGTTATCATTATTATCGTTCTGCCCTCGCTGTTCAGAGAATGAAAAAGCTCCATGACCTGGGCTCCTGTCTTCTGGTCAAGAGCGCCTGTCGGTTCATCCGCAAGCAGTATGGTAGGCTCCGTCGCAATGGCCCTTGCTATGGCCACTCTCTGCTGCTGACCACCGGAGAGCTGATTAGGGAAATGATGCATCTTCTCTGCAAGCCCCACCTTTGTAAGCATCTCCTCAACACGCTCGCGTCTGCGTTTTTCCGGGAGATTGGCGTATATGAGCGGAAGCTCCACATTGCTCCATGCATCCTGTTTCTGAAGAAGATGAAAGCTCTGGAATATAAAGCCCACTTCTTTATTTCTTATCTGCGCAAGGCTTTTCTCATCTTCATCCGCGATAAGCTTGCCGTTTAATTCATAGGTTCCGGACGTAGGTACATCAAGACAGCCTATAATGTTCATAAGCGTGGATTTTCCGGAACCTGAAGGCCCGAGTATCGCAAGGAATTCTCCCCTGTAGACATCAAGATCTATGCCTTTTAAAACAACTGAGACCTCCTCGCCCATCTCATATTCTTTTGTGATCCCTCTCATGCGAAGGATAGGTTCTCCGGTTTTTTCCATGAGCTTTCCCTGATGTATCAATCCTCTTCCATCATCTTACGCATCATCTCTTCCTGCGTCATGGGCGCATAAAGATATTCATCATTCATAGACAGGCCTGAAGTGATCTCCGTATATTTTCCGTCCGTGGCTCCGCATTCCACATAAACCTTCTCGGGAACCTTTCCGGCTCTTTTATATACATAGGCTCTGCCTTCCTCATCTATCTCTATGGCTTCGCTTAAAATGGTGGGAACGTCCTTTAAGTCACTCATGGTAAGACGTATCTCAACACTCATGCCGCTACGCACATATTCATCCGCAGGAAAATCCACTTCGGATTCAAAATATGACACGCCCTTTTCTGCCTTTGCGGTACGGCTTATCTTTGATATCACACCCTCATATTCCCTGTCCACGGCATTTAACAGTATTTTTACATCCCTTCCTTCTTCCACACCGAGGATATCATATTCGTTTATCTTTATATCGACCTTCATTTCCGAGAAATCGGTCACCACCGCCACTGCACCTGTGGCCGTAGTCACATCGCCCTTTGCCATGGGCAGATCCGTTACTATACCGTCTATGGGAGACTTCACACTGCAATCCTCAAGTTTCTCATAAAGATCCGCAAGCTTAAGATCGTTAAGTGAAGTATCCGCTCCCAAAAGAGCCTGATCGTACTGATTCTTATATGTTGCAAGCTGTTCGGATGCTCCCCGCACCGCCGCATCATATGCCAGGGTTGCGGCAAGATAGGAAAGCTGCGCGGTTAAGAAGGATTCATAGCTTGTCTGAAGATTGTTCTTTTCATTTATGGCAGCGGCCTTGCTGTTTGCCACGGCATTCTCATATGCAAGCCACGCCTGATCAAGTGCATGCTCTGCCTGTTCATAGCTTGCATTAAGTGCCTCCCTGTCCATAGCCGGAGTCTCACCGTTCCTCTTATTGTGATCGGCAAGCTCCAGTGCGGATTTTGCCTGAAGCACGCTCTGATATGCATTGTCGGTCTGAAGCTTCGCGTTTGCTATGGTCGAACTGTACCCGCCTTCATTCATGCTCACGGCGCTTAAATAATTTCTTAAAGCCGCGTCGTACTGGATCTTTGCATTCGCCGCATTCTGTGAAGCGGTGAGTATCTGGGAATTAACGCCCTTATTCAGATCGTTCCTGTAATTGTAATAATTGTTTCTTGCCTGTTTTACCGAAAGATCGGAATTGGCAGCATTAAGGGACATGGATGTCTCAAGCTCGTCTATCTGTTCTTCAACGGATCTTTTGTCCAGATATACCAAAACATCACCTGCCTTCACCTCATCGCCTTCCTTTACGGCAAAGCTTTCAACCTTTATCCCGGAAACGACCGGTACCACATTCTCCTCCGTAACGGGAGTAACCGTTCCGGTAAAGCTGTGATAAGTCATTATATCCCTTGCCGTAACACTATCACTTAAGAAAGCAGCATCCGCAGCCTTCCTTGCGCAGGAGAAGAACATGATCAGTACAAGAAGTACTATCACACAAATGATGATCAGCTTTTTTTTGCTCTTTTTTTTCTTAACTGCTGCCATAACCGCCTTTCAGCCGCACATATGCGGTCTTTTTTAAACTCCCGTGCCTTTAATGATGCGCGAGAGGGGCTTATACATAAGCCATGCAAGTGCTACTGATATAAGTGCCTTTACAAACGTAAAGGTCATATTGAAAACGATAAGACACTGTACCAGGCTCTTCATCGAAGGAATGATCGCCTGATAAGCGCCGATTATCATCTCTTCCGTAAGAGAAAATGCCGCCTCATAAAAAGGATAGGTGACAAAATAATTAAGCGGCAGCGAAATAACCGCCATTACAACCGCACCGGCAAAGGAAGCGATAAGTGCGCCCTTTCTGGTTCTGTTGTATTTATAGATCATGCCCGCCGTCCATGCAAATGCCGCGCATAAGAGGAAATTTGCAAGCTCTCCCACTCCGAGGGACATCGAGAAGAAACCGTGAAGAAGATTCTTTACAAGTCCCACTGCAACGCCTGCCACAGGCCCCAGTGAAAACGCCGCTATAAGCGCCGGAAGATCCGAGAAATCCATTTTGATAAAGCCCGGAATGAGCATCGGCAGGGGGAATTCAAGTAACTGGAGTACAAATGATACCGCAGAGAGCATTCCAACCACCGTTATATAACGGGTGCGTGAAACGCCCTTTACTTCCCTGCTTTCGGTTGCTGCTGCTTCAATGATGTTCTTTTCTTTTTCCATTTTTTGATCCTTTCTTTAATGGGTTATGTGCCGTTTATACGGCTGCCGTCGTTCCTTAAGGATCTCCAAATGAAAAACCCACAGAAATATTTCTGCGGGGCTTTGAACGTATGTAAAACGTATCAATCTTCTTCCATCCAGACTTTAACTGTCGGTTCCGGAATCACACCGGATCGGCTCCAAAAGGAGTTCGCGGACTTTACCGCCGGTAGGGGATCGCACCCTGCCCCGAAGATCCTTACGGGGCATCATTTTACAACACAGTCTTTTTAATGTCAATCAATCAGGGAAGCCACAGGCTCATATCCACTTTCCCCTTTATCCCGGGAACCGTGCCGCTCATGCTGTACTGCCAGAATTTGAGCTCATAAGGATAATACAGATAGTCGTTATAAAAGGCGTACCACACACTGTAATCCTTCACCGTATCAGCTTCCAGCATCTGGGCAAAGGTCACCGTCCCTCCGTATATCATAGGTTCATAACCGGCTGCAGCCACACTGTCGCAGAAGGTCTTTACCGCTGCCGTTCTCTGCGCCCTGTCGAGTCCGTTGCCTCTGGCATCACTCGCCTCCGGCTTTTCAACATCTATGGCTACCGGAAGTGTGATCCTGTAGGGCGCTATAAGATCCATCACAAACTGTGCCTCTTCTACAGCCTCCGCCTCATTAAGTGCCTGTGTATAAAAATACACGCCCACCTCGAGTCCTGCAGAAACAGCGCCTTCCACATTTTTCTTAAAACACTCATCCTCCATGATCGCTCCGCTGCCGTAACCGCGGTAGCCTGCCCTTATCATACAGTAATCAACTCCGGCCTCTTTCACCTGTGCCCAGTCAATAT
Source organism: Lachnospiraceae bacterium (assembly GCA_017540265.1). Classification (GTDB taxonomy): domain Bacteria; phylum Bacillota; class Clostridia; order Lachnospirales; family Lachnospiraceae; genus NK4A136. The sequence goes on along the minus strand of JAFYBJ010000057.1, from coordinate 52,399 downwards.
CGCCCTGATGGTAGGATACGTCTATCACCTGCTTTGAAAGGACCTGCCCGTCTTCGATGTAGCTAAGCAGCCCGTCCCCTGAAACCGTAAATTTAAGATCCCTGTAGCGGTTCTTCGGCACGTCTTCCCTCACCGGATCGAAGTGATAGCTTCCGCCTTCCATATATACCATATATTCGGGATAAAGCCCTCTTACAATATCATTTATGCTGCGCCCGCCCTCTGTAAGCTCTACCCTTAGCCTGTCTTTTAAAGCGTTCTCCCCGCTAATGCGGCCTTCTTCGGAAGCCTCTTCCCTTATGGCCTCGATCTCGGATTCTGTGTAATATGCGCCTTCGGTATCTTCACTTACGCTTTCTGCGGCAGACATATCTTTTTCCCTGTCACTTTCCGTATACCTTATCAGGATTATTATGCCTGTGGCAAAAAAGATAATAAGAAAGATAACAAAAAAGAAGCCCCCGCTCCGGCGGCGTTTCTTCTTTAAATCCCTGTCTCTGTCTATTGCCTCTTCCCTGGCAAGACGTTCACTTTCTTCTTCACTGTAGTATTCCATGCCCTCCACCATTTACGCGGCGCTTTTAGATGCTGCAGTATCAAGATAAAAACAGGCGAGACTCGCCTTTATATAAGGGTCGATCCAGAGTCTGGCAAGCCCCAGCGAAAAGATCGAAAGAAATATCATCGGTATAAAACTAAGGAGCATGGCTGTCATTTTTATCTTATTGCCTTTCATAAGCCATGCAGACATCTTAAGTATCTCTCCCGCAGTCATATCCTTCATATCCGCAGGTAGATAATACGACATCATAAAGGGAAGTTTTATCAAAAAGACGATCAGGCTAAAGACAAGATATGCAAGCAAAGCTGCTGCGGCTGTCTCCCTGTCCGGCTCCTTTATATAGCTTGCCGCGCCAATTAAAAGCGGTATTCCCGCAACAGATCTTAAAAATCCCATAAAAACCGAAAGCAATACGGCTCTGTTGTCCCTTGTTAAACTGAAGAGATCGGCAAAACTGCAGCCCTCGCCGCAGCAGAGCTTTAAATAGGTCTTGGAAAGTCCGAAATTAAGCGACTCAACAAGGCAGTTGCTGATAAAGAAAAGTAACTGTGCCACGACAAGGGACAGTGTATCGATCCCGTTTATTTCCTGTGAAAATGATGTCAGTAATGAGCACATGAGAAAAAAGAACACCTGAATGGGGATGATCCTTCCGTAATTACCTAAAAGGTGTTCTCTTGCTGCTGCTTTGATATGTACTGCTTTTCTGGGAGTCTGCATCAGATGTCTTATACGGCCAGATCCACATTATTGCCTTTTGTCGCTTCCGCATCAAAGGCTTTTTTATTCTGACCGTAACTGTCCTTTGGATATTTTATGCTTGTATGAGTGGTGCCGCCGGAAACATAACGCCTTCCGCATTCGGGGCAGGTAGCATAATGTATGGAAACAGAGGCGTTCATTACTTTTCCGCCTCCTTCCTTTGCCTTGTCGTAGGCATTCACCACATGTTCCTGCTCGTGGCCCCTGACTCTCGCATATACTGCATTGGGATTTATGCTCGCAGGCGACTTAAAAGAGACCTGCTCATCAGAGCCGTCCATATACTTTCTTTCCTTACATGCCTGACATTCGCCTTTTTTAGCAACCTCTGAAACGGAAGAACTGTCAGCCTTTTCCTTTACATTACGGCCCTTTACGGGTTCTCCGTCTTCGGTGCGGCCTGCAGATATCTCTGCCGGTGTGGCAGGGCGCCAGGTGACTGAATAGGCAGCCATTGCATTATCGATTTTTCCGACATTTCCTATACCCATCAATGCCCCTCTGTGCTTATGCCGAGATTGCCCAGATACTCATATATGCTTATTCCGTTTGTCTTTTCAAATACGGTATTTAAATAATCCATCATCGACGGATCGTTCCATATATCACGCAGGGCCAGGACCGTGAGCACCGCTCCTATAACCATGCTGAAAAATGCGCCTATGGCAGCGTTTCTTGTAAGCCGGTTCATCTTAAGCTCTTTCCCTTTGGAAAGGAAGGCAAATACCAGAGCCAGGCTTCCGAAGAAAAGAGGCAGTATACCCGTAAGTATCAAAAACCAGGATATGGTACTGAACAGGACAGCTGCCAGCGTGAGCATATTAAGACGTATCACACGGGCATTCCCATTCATGCCGTTTACATCAAAACCATTATTCATGCTTTAATTATAACACTTTAATCCCAGTCATCAAGGAATTCTTTAAATTCCGACCTGGCCGCATCTATCTTTGCATGATCACCTGTATTTAATGCCATTTCAAAACGCCTTATATGCTGTTCTATGACCTGTCTGTCCTCACCGAAATTCTCTTCATAAAGACGTTCCCCCTTTACTAAGAGCAGCTTGTTCTTTTCCTGCTCCCTGGGCGGTATCTTCAAATATTCAAGCTCCTTCATCCTTGCTTCTATCTCTTCATCCGTCATATCTACATCACGGCCCTTGAGTATCTGCCTGCGCACCTCTCCCGTAGCATGGAGCTTAACCTGAACCTCAAGTATGGAATTGATATCATAGGTATATGTCAGATCGATGCCGTTATCCTCTTTCTTTTTTTTAGGAAGAGGAATATCCATCTCTCCAAGCAGCAGATTATTGTCCGCAAAACGGCTCTCACCCTGAAGCACATTTACGCATATGGATTTCTGATTGTCATGGAGAGGGTAAAGCGTCTCCGTACGCGATGCGGGGATCACGGTATTTCTTTCTATTATCGGGCATACATGGCCGGATTCAAAGCTTCCGTCTTCCCTTTCCACGCTCACTTCCGTGCTTAAGGTAAAAGGACATACATCCGTAAGTATCATCTCCCTTATGCTGTCTGTCCTCTCCTTCATTGCAGCCTGCACCGCCGCTCCCGCAGCCACGGCCTCATCGGGATTTATCCTTGTATCGGGTATAGCCTTAAAAAGCCTTGCGACCAGATGACGCACCACCGGCAGTCTTGTGGCGCCGCCCACCAATACCACCTTGTCTATCTCGTTTAATTTTATCCTTGCATCCGAAAGACTTTTCCTGACGGGAATACGTATACGTTCAAGCAGATCCTCGCAGCGTTTCTCGTACTGCTCATGAGAAAACTCATCCTCATATTCCTCACCCTCTACGCTGCAGTGCATGATACCTTTTCCGTTCTCGGAAAAACCAAGTTTGCACTGCTCCGCCGCCTTATGTATATGCCTTAAGACCTTATCATCAAGTTCATCTTTACCTTTTTTCAGAGCGCCGGCATGCTTTTCAAACCACATATCTTCTATTATGCCGGTGAAATCCTCTCCTCCGAGAAAATTATCTCCGGCAACTGCCCTGACTTCCAGTATGGTGCCGTCAAGTTCAAGTATGCTCACATCAAAGGTGCCGCCGCCTAAGTCAAAGACAAGAACCTTCGCATCATCCTGCATATCGTAAAGGCCGTAGGCAATGGCTGCCGCCGTGGGTTCGCTGATGATACGCTCCACTTTAAATCCTGCAAGCTCACCGGCACGCTGGGTTGCCCTGCGCCTCTTATCATTAAAATATGCAGGTACGGATATGACAGCCTCCGTAACCTCTTCTCCTAAAAATTCCTCGGCATCCTCCTTAAGGGAACGGAGTATAAGGGCGGAGAGCTCCTCCGGGCGATATTCCTTTCCGCCAAGCTTATATTTCCTGTCTGAACCCATATCGCGCTTAAAGACGGCAGCGGAATCCTCCGGATGAGTTATCATCCTCTCCTTTGCCACCTCTCCCACATATACCTGGTCTCCTTCAACCGAGACCACGGAAGGTGTCAGATGTCCGCCAAGACGATTCGGTATGATAACCGGGCCATCCTTACCGTAATATGCCGCAAGAGTGTTTGTTGTTCCAAGATCTATACCTATGATCATAATATCTGCTCCACCAGCAATAATTCCCTGTCATAAGGGCATATTGCCTTTGCTTTTATAAATGCTTCCTTTGCCTTATTTCTGTCACCTCTAAACAGGGCATAATACCCAAGAGTGATCAGCCTGTCATAGCAGTTCTGGTATCTGCACTGCCTGCATAATACACAGCTTTCTATCATGTTGCTGTATTTTAAAGCCTTTTCATATTCGCCCGCGCAGAAATACATTAACGACAATGAATCGAGACGTATGGAATTGTCGCTCTCCCTGCTGCCAAGATATTTTTCTTCGGAATTATCGTAAGCGCGCAACAGATATGATATGCGTTCCCTTGCATACAGGACGGCCTCCTCTTTCTTTCCCGAAAGCCTGGCGCATATGGCAAGGCTGCGCAGCAATTCTCCGGTACTTCTGTTGCATTCCTTACTGATATCATATGCTGCGGTAAGCATGGCATAAGACTCTTTTAATTTTCCCGCAAAGAGAAGATATGACCCCATGGTCTCATAATATTCCGCATCCTTTTTCTTTCTGTCCTTCGGATCCTCATTTGATACAAGCTTTGTGACCATATTGTGGAACACTCCGGCGGTGCTTCTCCCTCTTCCATCCGCTCCGGTCCTTAATAGCGGTGCCTTATAGTCAGCTCTTAAGGCCTCTTTTGCCTGACTTAAATACAGCTCATAATTTTCAGGATCGGCGGTAAGGCTCATCCGCAGGGTAAGCCATAAAGCTCCTCTGTTATCTGTCATGCCCGCAGAAAGCATCCTTGATATGAGGGCTTTTGCATCACTTAACCTTCCGCATACCGAAAGGAATTCCAAAAGCTTATTGCAGTATGAAGACGAGTCCTTAAATCCGTCGGCATATCGTTCAAGAAGCTTGCAGCCTGCTTCCCAGTTTCCCCTGCAGCCCTCTATATCCGCAAGCTTCATCACGGGATCCTGCTGGCTGCCGTTTGTTACTTCCACAGCTTTTTTATAAGTTTCCTCAGCCTTCTTAAGTTCCCTTTTGAAAAAATACAGATCACCCAATCTGTACAGCAGGTAATCATCGCATTCTTCACCGCCCGGATCAAGATTGACCGCTGTCTCAAGGTCTTTTACAGCTCCGTCAATGTCATATCTTAAGCTTTTAAGTCTCGCCCTTTCGCTGTAAACAAAAGCTGTGGGATTAAGCTCTGCCAGACGGTCGTATTCCTTCAGAGCTCTTTCATAAGCCTCTGTAGAATCGCTGTCCGTATACTTTATATGATACAGCCTTGCAAGCTGATAGACAGCCCTGTCAAATTCTTCATCATAGCTTAAAGCTTCCTCAAAATAAGCTGCTGCCTCTTTACTGTCATGACCAAGCTCGCTGCAGCATATTCCCGCATAATACGCCGCGTAGGCATTCTCCTTATCTCTTTTAAGCAGATCCTTATAGAATTCAAGAGCCTTCCCATAATCCTCTTTCATGCGGTAGATATCCGCACGCAGCGCATAAAAAGGAAGGTTGTCACCGCCCTTTTTTATATTTTCTTCTGTTATTAAAAGGGCATTTTCCACATCCTCTTCGGCATAATAAATATATGCCCTTTCAAGCTCTGCGCTTTCAATGCTTATGCGGTCCTCTTCGGGTATCTCGGGATCCGTCATATCCGGATTATCCTTAATGAGGTCAAGTATCTTATCGAGCTGTTTAAACAGATCTTCTTTTGTATATTTTTCCTTCTGCCTGCGCATGCTGCGGAGGATCTCAAACTCAACCGCAGGATGCTCTAAGCCGCTTTCCCTTACCGTCTTTACGATATCATCTATGGCATCATTCTGCTCAAAGGCGTTAAGTACGCGAAGCGCCATGGCATAGGTTCTGTAATAATCCTTATACATGGATACAATGGTATGATAATCATCGATGACTTCCTGAGCATTCCTTAACCTGTAATTTGCATCCTGCCTTCTGATATATCCGGGAAGATAGCCGGGATCCTGTTTCAGTCTCTCTTCCATCATATCGAGACATTTTTCTTCCCTGCCGCTGTGAAGATATATCCTTGCCAGGAGATCTTCATAGGAAAAGATCATCGATCTGTCTTCTTCGGTTTCAATGGCTTTTCCAACATATTCCGCGGCAAGCTCAAAATTATCTTTTTCATTTTCCCTGTGGGCTAAATGGAAATAACACTCGCCGATCACAAAACACTGGTAAGGCCTTGTCTTCTTCCTCTGTGCAAAGCGTTCCGCATCACCGTCCTCTTTAAGGTTTAAAAGAGCATCTTCCCACAACTTTATATATTTTAAAGCTTCCGTATAATGTTTTTTTTCAAGAAGGCAGCGCCCCTTCATATCCACATAGTCATAATATACCGAGGATCCCGGCTCATAGCTTCTCTCATCCAGAGCCTTTAACACCTCATCAATACGATCCGTATGGAAAAGCGACCAGCAGTATTCCATATAGGCTTCCGGATCGTCCGGCGCTTCTTCGATCTTCTTTCTGTATTTTAATTCAAGAGCCTGCTGTATCTGCGAAAAAAGCACCCTTACACGCGGATCTCCGTTTACAAACGCGGATTTACTCCTTAAGTACTTCTCGGCATCTGACGGATCTTCCGTATGGAAGATATAGGAGGCCATATCAAGAATAGTGGGACCGTGATCCGGATCAAGTTTAAGACCTTCCTCCCAAAACTTCTTTGCTTCTTCCCATTCATCCGATGCTGCCAGGGCTTCTCCCGCTATCCTTAAGATATATGCATCATCCCTGTAACGTTCCTTAAGACTCACCGCCAGGTCTTTTATATTGACCCTTCCGTCCCTTGCACTTTCGGTTTCCGCACTTCCCGAAAGAATGGCAAACCTTATCCTTTCCAGATCCTCATAGGGATGATATACTCCATAGGCTCTTATGCCCTCCATCATCTCTTTTACGGACTTTATGCTTTCCGCGTATTCCTCCCTTTTATATACTTCCGCTGTCGAAGGAATGACAAAGCCTCCCTCTGTCTCACCGTTCTCCGGAAGCCTGCCGTAATTAAGCGAAGCCTCCAGGCCTGAAACATTTCTGTTAAGTCCGTAATATTCCGCAATATATTTATCCGTAACATCTACTTCCGTTCCGGGCGGTACCTCAAAAAAAGAATAACTTCCGAAATTCTCACTCTCTCCCTGATGTATTACAAAGTCTATCAAATCCGTCGGAAATTTTTCCTTTAGCTCATCGGCTTCGGACGGTATAGCAAGCTTTGAATTTATCACCTTCCATGCATCACATGGCATGAAATGATAATCCATCACCCAAACCAGGAAACGCTCCCTTAAAGAAAAAGCCGTATCCAGAGCCTGAACCAGGGGATCTTCAAACAGTCTCCTCCATTCTCCGGTATCCGTACGCCTTTCCATATCGGCATACACATTCCTTACCTTATCCAGCCAGTGTTCAATTTCATCATCCGGCTTTTCCTCTTCTTTACTGTCCGTTTCCTTAAGTGCTTCAAGGGCGGTTTCATAGGCTTCTCTTAAACGCTTGAAACCTTCCGGATCATCCTCGGGATTATAAACCGGCAGCAGCTTTTTATAGCTTTTCTTTATGACAGCCTCATCGGCATTTTCATCTATCTCAAGAATATGTCGCGCTTTAAGTATATCCATGCTATCTCCTCAAAATGATCCGTTAAAACTCCTGCTTATGAATTAGAGCAAGCTTACAAGCTCTTTAAGATACGGTTCCATCCGCTCTCCAATAAAACCAAAATCCATTTCCTTATAGCTCCATGCAGCCCTGCCTATGTTATATTTGTTAAACACGCTGCTTATCAGACTGTACCATTTAAGGCATTCTTCAGGCGCAGCCAGATCTATAACACCGTACTCGCCGCAGTACAAAGGTACATTACGTTCTTCAGCCACACGTACTGCCTTTGCAAAAAGTCTTTCAAAATATTCCTCTCCCAGTGATTTATCCGGATCAAATCCTTCAAAACCTTCCACCACATAGGGAAGATTTTTTCCGGAAGCTTCTTCAAGCTGTGCATAGCTTGCATCAACCGGTATCCTGAAAGCCCTGTCCATGGTCGATATCCAGTATGCACCCTGATGCGTGAATATGAGAGGTTCATAGCAATGGAAGGTATATATGATATTTTCATCATAAGGCATTGCCAGATCTTCCAGAGCCTCTATGCTGTTATTGTAATATCCGCCGGTTATTATCTTTATTTCCGGCAGTGTCTTTCTTATCCTTTTTATGCATTCCGTAAGTATGCGGTTCCATGCATCGCTGTATTCCTTTTTTGTAACCTCATTAAGAAGCTCAAAGGCAAGACCTTCTTTAACATCCTTATATCTTTCAGAAAGCTTCTCCCATATACCGTAGAATTTTTCCTGATATTCTTCAGATTCAAAGAAGCCGCATTCACCTTCCCCTTCGTCAAAGGAATAACCATAGGTCTTATGCAGATCCAGCACCATGTTTAAGCCATATTCTCTGCACCATTCAAGGCAGCGGTCTATATATTCCGGCGCTCCGTCAGCCACCTCATAATCCACCGGGAGTCTTACATGATCGAGTCCCCATTCACTGATACGCTTTATATCATCCTTTACTATAAAATTTTCATACCTTTCTTTTGTATGATCGCACTGGGAAAGCCAGCCTCCCAGATCGATGCCGTGACTGTAACCCTTCCATTCTCTCATGATGATACCTCCTTTTTTATTTCCCCCAGATATTCTTTTATCTTTTTTATATACAGCTCTCCGATAGAGGAAAGCACAGTATTTGATCTGATGATATAACCTATTTCCATATTGCTGTCTGCTTCCACCGAATCCATATCAAAGGGAACAGCAAGGTAGTCGCTCCCGTTTAATTCCTCGCATATTATCCCGGAGCAGAGCGTATATCCGTTAAGACCTATCATAAGATTTAACATGGTAGCCCTGTCATTGGCTTTTATCGTACGGATATAATCTTCCGTACCCAGTATCTCCTCCGCATAATAAAAAGATGCGGTATCTCCCTGATCAAAAGAAAGACAGGGATAATCGGTCAGTTCCTCAAAGCTTATGGAACTTTTTTTCGCCAGCGGATGTCCCGACCAGAGATAAACATATGGGCGGCAGTCAATAATATGAAAGAACTTAAGCCCCGCGTTTTTTAAAAGCTTCATAAGGGCGGAGCGGTTAAAATCACTTAAGTAAAGTATCCCTATCTCACTTTTCATATTTGCCACATCTGATATCACATCCTTTGTCTTTGTCTCCATTATGGCAAATTCGTATCTTGAAGTATCATATTCCTTCACAAGCTCCACAAAAGCCTTTACCGCAAAAGAATAATGCTGGGTCGAAACAGAAAATTTCTTCTTCCTGTTCTTTGACTTGCCGAGGTAATCCTGCAATTCCTGAAACTGATTGCTTACCTGTCTGGCATAAAGAAGAAAATCCGCACCTTCCGGAGTTAAGGTAACACCCCTTCCGCTTCGTCTGAATATAGCAAAACCTGTTTCCTTTTCCAGTTCCTGCATGGAACCGGTGAGTGAAGGCTGGGAGACATATAAGACCTCCGCCGCCTTATTGATAGAGCCTGCCTCTGCTATCGTTATAGCATAATTTAACTGCTGTAATGTCATATTCTCTCCATATCACTTATCATTTATTTACGGCCATAAGCCTGCCTTTTATCTTCAGTCCTTTTTCTTCAGCTGTTTTAAGTAGTTCAAGCCCCTCTGTATCAAATACCTCCCCGGGAACGAATAAAGGTCTGCCCGGCGGATAAACAGAGACACACTCCGCACATATCCTGCCTTCAGCGCTTTTTATATCTGTCTCTTCGGACTTACTCTCTGCAGCTTTCCACAAAGGCATCATTTTCCCGGGTATATACCTGACCGCAGCATTGGATCCGTTATTTTTTTTCATACCTTTTAACCAGAAAGCTGCTTGCTTATCTGCATCAAGAAGAGCCTCTCTTAATCTTTTCAGATCCTTATCATCATCGCAAACGCTTATTATCAAAAGCACATAAGTAGGGAGGGCAAATTCAGCTGTTATCCCCTTTTTTTCAAGGTAAGCTGAAAGCTCTGCGCCTGATGAATGATCTTTTGGAATGAGCATAAGCTTCCCGGGCTCAGGTCTGTTATCCCCTTCCGAATAAGCGCCTTTTAGCTTTATATTCTCTAAAGACTTAAGACTTTCAGTTAAGCCCCTTACCCTTTCCGCAAAGCTTTCAAAGGCATCCGTTCCGAATCTTTCCGTTAAAGACACACATTCATCTATTCCTGCCATCAACAGATAGGATGGGGATGAAGACTGGTATACGGAAAGGAAATATCTTAATCTTTCTCTTCTGTCAAAAACACCGGAAGTAAGAAGCAGCGCTGTCTGTGTGGGAGCGGGAAGTGTCTTGTGCAGGCTTATCACCGCTGCATCTGCGCCTTCCGAGATAACATTCTCCGGAAAATGTTTCGAAAAACCAAAATGCGCTCCGTGGGCGGCATCCACTAACAGGGGTATGTTTTTTTCGTGTGCGGCTTCCGCGATCCCCCTTATATCCGCATAAAACCCCTCATAGGTGGGAGATACGATAAATACGGCTTTTGCATCCGGATGTTCTTTAAGCGCCTTCTTAATGATCTCCCTGCCGGGACAGATCTCCGCAAGGCTTTCTTCATCCGTATCTCCGCAGACATACACCGGCTCAAGCCTTCTTAGCATCACTGCATTATATGCCGATACGTGGGAACCCCTTGCCATAATAAAACAGTCCCCCGGGTCTAAATATGCACTTAACAAAGCAAGAATGCCTGCGCTGCTGCCGTTTACAAGGAAATATGCGTGCTCTGCATTAAAAAGCCCTGCTGCTCTTTCTTCAGCTTCCTTTATGATACCTTCCGGCGCATGCAGGTCATCACTCCCGTTTATCTCCGTAAGATCTCTTTTATACCATTCCGAAAAAAATGCTTCAGCTGACGAAGTGCCGCTTTCTTTAAGCATCTTTCTTTTATGCCCCGGCATATGAAAAGGTGTGTCACCCCTTCCGCAGAGTTTTTCTATCTCTTCAAAGAAAATCCCCAAATCATTCCTCTTCCTTTTCAGGCTCAAAATAACATATCACCGGAAATCCCTTTTCAACGGAATTGTATATTGTTTCCGCCGATTTAAGCGGAAGGTTCACACATCCGTGAGATCCGTTCCTTATGTAGATGGTACCGCCAAACCTTCCTCTCCAGAGGGCATCATGCAGCCCCACGCCCCTGTTAAAGGGCATCCAGTATTTAACATGTGATTCATATCCCGGCCCACGGAGTGTGGCATTCCTTCTCTTATAGGTTATTCCGTATATTCCCTCGGGAGTGGCCCTTTCCTTATTCATGAGTCCCGTCACACAGTCGGATTCAAAAACAACCTTACCGTCATTTATGAGATATACCTTTTGTTTTGTCATATTCACTTCCACATAGTCGTCGCCTATATCATCCTCTCCGCCTGCCCAGGCAGTGCAGGAGAAAAACGGCTCTCTTGTGGTGACGCCTCCCTTTTCAATATCAGCTATAAGGGCCGCAGTCTCAGCTTCCCTGTCTATCTCCCATCCGTAATTCTTTCCCTTTGGTAAAAGTATGGTATCTCCTGAAACCGTGGTAAAATTCTCACTCACACCTCTTGTATCATGAGCTTCTGCAAATGAGTCTATAAAAGCCGCTGCCTTTGCTGCATCCACGGATACCGTATTTGACGATGCATCGATAAGCGCGTGTATCTCATCAAAATCGATGGTGATCACCGCTTCCGCATATTTGTAATTGATCACAACATCCTTATATTTATTTACTTTTTCAAGTTCCTTAAGGAGTCCCTCATCTGTTGACCTCACAAGCGGAGTCTTATAACATCCCGCCAGGTCTATATCAAGATCCCTTATGCCGTTTTTAATGGATGTATCAAGCACTTCGATAAGCCTTTCCCCATCCACCGCGCTTCCTTCATTTTCACTTACAATGGAGTAAGCGCCGGATCCTTCCACATAATCGCCTATATGCGCATCTTCAGGTTCCTTTGCATTCTTAAAGGTCTCTATCGCAGCTACCCTTTTATCAAGCATTGCCCGGTCATAACTTACAGTCTTTATAAGATTTATGCTGCTGTCACTAAACAATGAGGATGGCCAGAGAAAAGCATTCTGCTTTTTCTTAAGCTCCGGCATACTCTCGGAATAAGAAGTCTTAAGCCCTATTTCCTTTGCGCTGATGATCTCTGCAAGCCCATCGCGTCCCTTTATTGAAAGTGTATAGCTCTGATCCTCTGCATAACGCCTTTCATCCGCAGCCTGTACTTTTATTCCCGAATAATCTTTTCCGTCAATAAACGTTCCGGGAAAGAAACTGTCCCGGTAACGGAAAACTCCATAAAGATATATCAAAAGCAATATGACAAGGCTTATGATCAGTATGATGTATTGCGGCTTTAACTTTTTTTTATTTTCTTCCGACATTTCAGACTATCCTTCTGATCGTTATAAAATCTCTGTAATTGGCATTCGATATCTTGATACCGGTCTTAACAGTGCTGGCATGGACTATCATGCCGTTGCCAATATATATACCCACGTGACCGGGATAGCAGACCACATCTCCCGGCTGCGCATCCGAATATGACACTTCTTTCCCGGCGCTCCGCAGTTCATAAGATGTTCGCGGAACCTTGATCCCAAACTCACCGTATACCGAAAATACAAAGCCCGAACAGTCTGCGCCGTTTGTAAGGCTGGTCCCTCCCGGCACGTAAGGATTCCCTATGAATTTGCATGCAAAAGCCGCTATGTTCTTACCCTTCTCACTTCCTTTTGCAGAAGATATGGAAGATATATCATAGCTTCCGCTGCCTGTGGTCACAGTTCCGGAATCCCTTGCTTCTTTCGCCGAGCTTTCGGCCGCTTTTGCATTCTGAGCGGCTCTTGCGGCTTCCTGCGCAGCCTTTTTTGCAGCCTCAGCTTTTTTCCTTTCCTCTTCCCTGCGCTTTGCCTCTTCTCTTGCCCTGCGCTCAGCCTCGGCTTTTCGTCTCTTTATCTCCGCGTTTTTCGCGGCTATCATTGCCTCATACCGGTCTGCCTCAGCCTTTTCTTCCGCTATCTCTTCGGCATAGGCCGCAGCGCTCTCTTCAAGCTCCGCAAGCACTCCTTCCATATTGGCTTTTTCATTCTCGCTCTCTTTCTTTAAAGCAATAAGAGCTTCCTCTTCTTCCTCAAAACATTTTTTTAACGCCTCGGTCTCTTTTGCGCACTGCTCGTAATCGCTTAGCATCTTTCTGTCATATACATAAAGCTCCTCGATATAATCAGCCTTTGTCAGCATATCTGCGAAACTTCCGGCCTCCATAAGCATCTGCGCATATCCCGCATCACCCTTTTCATACATATAACGGATGCGGATCTTCATGGCCTCATACTGGGCATTTTGTTTCTCCACAGCTTCATTAAGGCTTACGGCAGTCTCTTCTATCTGCGCTCCCTTTTCCTCTATCTGTATATCAAGCTGCTCTATCGATGCCAATACCTCGGTAAGAGCTTCCGATACCTGATCCATCTCCTCTTCTTTATCCGCCTTCTTTGCGGCCAGTTCTTCGATGGATGCCTTTATCCCTTTAAGTTCCTTCTCCGCTTCCTTTTTTTCGGCCTCAAGCCCGGATGTATCCGTATCGGGATCCGGAGCGGCAAACGAATCATAGGAATTAAACATGCATAAGGATGCCACTGCAAGCGCAAGGACCATAATCCGTATTTTATAAAAAGATCTTTTCACCATCTTCCTGTTACCTTAAATATGTAAAGAAAATATTACCGGAATCTTCAAATTCTCCGTTAAGCACCTGGCGGCTTTTTTTTGAAAGACTTCCATCCAGGGGATCATATACAACTATTTCCGTATCATTATACCCTGTAAGGAGAACATATGCATTGTTTTTTAAAGCGATCACGGGTATATCCATTGCAAGATAATAGAACACCGCTTCCATACTGCATCCGGAGAGATCCAGTATCTCATATTCCGGAAGGGATTCTTTAAATTCCGCAAGCACCTCTTTTTTATCGCTCATTGAATTTGCATCACCCTTCTGCCTTATTCCTTCAAAGGCCGCCACCCTGCGTATGCAGTCATCAGCCGTGTATGATGCCCCCTCTGCAGCTCTCCCCGGAGCCTCTATCGCCATTATCTGATTCTTTGCGATCAGCTGCGTCTTCATATACACCGCCCTGCCTGCCGGATCCCTTACTACACCGCCTTCATTAATGCTTTTTTCGACTGCATCCGCGAGTATATCGTAATGGCCCGAAACAGCCCCGCTCTTAAATACATAGAAACCCTGTCTTCCGGCTTCATTCTTTTTCTGCTCCGCCGTCCTGTTTCCTTCGAATATCACGAATTTTGGCTCAGGGTACTGGAGTTTGTCTATGGACACATTTCTTTTTAACGCGATCTGGATGACCGTTTCATAAACATCCGTCACCACGGGAGCTACGGTATTCTTTCCGTAAACAGGTGTGGAATTGTCCATAAGCCTGTCATCTTCGATCTCTTCAAAACGGCTTCCGGTAAGTTTTACACGTTTTAACCTGTACATGCCGCTTCCCTCTTCGATACCGGTCACGTATATATTTTCTTCCCTGTATTCTTTTTTTATACTGCCGTCTTCACCCTTTATCCTTAAACAATACATAGGGAATACCGTTCTTCCGGATTTATCCTCATATATATCCCCGGCACGTGCTATGCCGTATATCACATCATTCCCGAAAAATCCTACAGGCCTTATGTATTCACCTTTTTCGGATTTAACATCCGTCGACCTTCCCGTGACCATGTTAAGAATGTGCATTTCTCCGGCATCATAAGCATTTCCGGCCTCAACCCAGGCCGCCATGCTTCCGTCCTTAGAAGCCCTGAATTCGGTTTCCGAAAGACCTTCCGCAAGGACTTCCGTTACATTGCTGTCCAGGACAGTCTTTAAAAAACTGCCATCCCTGTATGAGCATACAAAACCATCCGATCCGGCATAGACCTGTCTTTTTATATTTTCGGCAAGACAGGGAAAAGCCCCGTCATAAGGGATAAATACTTCTTCCATAACGGTATTCAATACATTGTCATAATAATAGACCGCGGTTCCCATACTGCCTTCATGCTTTCCCCGGTTCATATATCCGTATACGATAAAACGTACATTTCCGGTCTCATCAACGGAACAGATCCTTATACCGTTTTCTCTCTCCGTTTCCCTTCTGTCAGAAATATCTCCGTCATGTGACCCAAATACATATGCAAGACTTTCATCTGAGGAATCATAGACAAACAGCCTGCCTGCATTTACAAAGGCAAGATCCGAACCGTCATTATTTTCCGCCATTACTACTTCTCTGTCCGTGATCCCGAGCACGATCTTATTTCCCGCTATCACACTGATGCCCGGTTTAAAGATCTGTTCACACTCCCTCACATAATCAAGCAGATATATACGTTCTCCACCAAGCCTTATCCTGTAACTCTCACTTACAAAAAGCTCGGGATTATGCTCGATATCCGCTATCCTTACCGCATACTCAAGCCTTATATCCGC
The DNA here is from genome assembly GCA_017540265.1 of Lachnospiraceae bacterium. Taxonomy (GTDB): domain Bacteria; phylum Bacillota; class Clostridia; order Lachnospirales; family Lachnospiraceae; genus NK4A136. The sequence goes on along the minus strand of JAFYBJ010000057.1, from coordinate 36,895 downwards.
AGTCTCTTCATCGATCTCGTTAATATACGCTACCGGACTTATGATCTCCTCCGGCTTTAATACTCCCCATGCCAGCTGATCAAGACTTGAATGTAGATCCACCCGGCTTAAGGTGGTATTATCTCCGGTCTCATCGCTTTCCATATATTTTGCCAGCTTTTCTTCAGCTTCATTTCTTGAATAGGTGCTTTTATGAAAAGAATAAACAAAATCAAGCTTTTCCGCTTCAGAAAGATCCGCACGTTTGATTATCGTGGTATAGTAATCGAATTCTCTTCCGTCCTCTCCCACGAGAGTCACCATAAGCGAATACTCACGGCCTTCCTCCAGCAGATCCTTTAAGATAAGATCCGCCCTTATCCCCTCTTCATTTTCGTGATATTCCGTAACGGCACTGTTTTCAATAAGCCTTCCGTCCGCGATATTCCGCACGGTGAAGTTTATGCTTTTTATAGTATTTCCATACTTCCTGACATAAATATCTAAGAGTCTGTCGTCCGAAAGAGGTGTTACAGTTCCCTGCATCATCGCAATGTCCATATCCTGTGAATATCCGTGCATACGGTTGTATTCCAGACCGTTCTTTACGAATACGATATCGGGAAATGATGGCTCTTCCATGACTGCGGTCATATCCGTATTTCCCCTGTTCATTATGGCACTTAATATAAAAAGAGATGCGATGAACACAACTGCGCAATACAGCGCTTTTAACATCACACTTCCCGGGTTTGCTTTTTTTATGACCTCTTTTATATCCATTATTCCCTTACGATAAGAAGCCCCCCCAGTCATTTGGGAGGGCTTCATGCTCTAGTAATTTCTTATTTGAGGCAGTTTATACGCGCTATAGCTCTCTGCAGAGCAACAGCGGCTCTGTCCAGATCAACGCCGTCAGGCTTGTTCGCTATGCGTTCCCTCGCCCTTTCCTCGGCTGACTGGGCCCTTTCCATATCTATCTCGTCAGGCCATTCGATACTCTCCGCAAGTATCGTGACTTTATCTCCGAGCACCTCTGCAAAACCTGCATGAAGAGCTGCCCTCTTTTCATCCTCAGGCTCTGTTATGGTGAGCACGCCCGGACGAATGATCACGGTAAGAGGCACATGGTTTTTATATATGCCTATGCCGCCCTCCGTGGTATTGAATTCCGCCATCACCACGTCCCCTTCATAAAATACCCTGTCGGGAGTGATGATCTTCAATCTGAATGTATCCGCCATCTGAATGCTTTCCTTTTATTTCTTTGCGTTTGCGCGTTCCACCACATCATCGATGGAGCCTGCATTTAAGAAGAATCCCTCGGGAATATCATCATGCTGCCCCGCAAGTATTTCCTTAAATCCTCTGATGGTTTCCGAAACGGGAACATATTTTCCTTCCATACCGGTAAACTGTGTAGCCACGTGGAAAGGCTGTGAAAGGAAACGCTGCACCTTTCTTGCACGTCCCACGACTATACGGTCGTTCTCGGAAAGCTCGTCCATACCGAGTATGGCTATTATATCCTGAAGTTCCTTGTATTTCTGAAGTATCTCCTGTACTCCTCTGGCAACCTCATAATGCTCCTCACCCACTATCCTGGGATCAAGTATCCTGGATGTGGAATCAAGAGGATCCACCGCAGGATAGATACCCATTTCGGATATGCTTCGTGAAAGAACGGTGGTAGCATCGAGATGTGCGAATGTTGTCGCAGGAGCCGGATCCGTAAGGTCATCGGCGGGCACATATACGGCCTGAACCGAAGTGATGGAACCGTCCTTCGTGGATGTTATGCGTTCCTGAAGAGCACCCATCTCGGTCTGAAGTGTGGGCTGGTAACCCACGGCTGAAGGCATACGTCCGAGAAGTGCAGAAACTTCGGAACCTGCCTGGGTAAAACGGAATATATTATCGATGAATAAGAGCACGTCCTTTCCGCCCTTGTCACGGAAATATTCTGCCATTGTAAGACCTGAAAGGCCTACACGCATTCTCGCTCCGGGGGGCTCATTCATCTGACCGAATACCATGGCGGTCTTTTCTATAACCCCGGATTCACTCATTTCATGATAAAGATCGTTACCTTCACGGGTACGCTCTCCAACACCTGTAAATACCGAATATCCGCCGTGCTCTGTTGCTATATTGCTTATAAGCTCCTGTATGAGCACGGTCTTGCCTACTCCGGCGCCGCCGAAGAGACCTATCTTTCCACCCTTCTGGTACGGGCAGAGGAGATCTACCACCTTTATACCGGTCTCAAGAAGCTCGGTCTCTGTTGACTGCTCCTTAAATTCAGGCGCCGGTCTGTGTATGGGCTCATAATCAACATTCTCCGGCGCAGGCTTGTTATCGATAGGCTCGCCAAGAACGTTGAATATACGTCCCAGACATGCTTCTCCGACAGGAACCTTTATGGGGCTTCCGGTAGCTATGGCTTCCATTCCCCTTACAAGTCCGTCCGTAGGTCCCATGGCCACACAGCGCACCGTATTATCACCCAGATGCTGAGCAACCTCCGCTACAAGATCCGTACCGTCCTGTCTTCTAATCCTGACAGCTTCGTTGATCTCCGGCAGGCCGTCATTGAACCTTACGTCAAGCACGGCTCCTATGACCTGGCTCAGACTTCCTTTTTTCTCTTCTGCCATTTCCTGAATTCCTTTCGTTTATTTGTTGCAAACATTCAGCACCCCGGAGGGGGTGATAGTTACAATTTGTTAACTTATGGCGTCTGCTCCGGCGATGATCTCCGTAAGTTCCTGTGTTATGGCGCCCTGACGAGCCCTGTTGTATAGGAGCGTCAGCTTGTCGATCATTTCCGCCGCATTATTTGTCGCATTATCCATAGCCTGCATCCTGGCACCATTCTCTGAAGCCTGGGCTTCCACCATGGCACCGTATATAAGGCTGGCCACATATTTGGGGATTATGAGGGAAAGTGCCTCCTCATCCTCCGGTTCAAAATTCATGGGAGCATCCTTTAGAGAAGCTTCCTTTTCCGTACCTTCCTTTTCGGAAGGTTTTTTATTTTCCATATCCACGGGCAGAAGCTTAAGCAAGGTGGGAATGTGGCTTACGGTATTCTTAAAGAAGGTATAGGCAAGATAGATCTCGCTTATCTCTCCCGCTTCAAAACCTGCAAGCAGCTCCTTTGTCACCTCGGCTCCGTCCCTGTATGCCGGTGCCTCTATCGCTTCGGAGAAATCCTTCATGATCTCGAAACCGGCATGACGCATGGCATCCCTGCCCTTTATACCTATGGCATATATCTTTGTATTCTCCGGATTAAAGGATTCATTCTTTGTGATAAGCTTTATCACATTGGAATTATATCCGCCGGCAAGTCCCTTGTTCGAAGTAATGAGAATAACAGCCTTCTTGCCGCTCTTCCCTTCCCTCAGATAGGGATGATCTATGCCCTTTGCTCTTGCGAGTATGGAGCTTACGGTATCATATATGGAATTGAAATAATGTTCGGACTGTTCCGCTCTCTGCTTTGCGCGCTGCAGCTTCACGGTGGAGACGAGTTTCATCGCCTTTGTGATCTGCTGCGTGCTCTCGATACTGGAGCGGCGTCTCTTAATATCCTTCATTGAAGCCATAGATCAAAACTCCCGGGCACTTAATGAAAATCTTTCTTGAATTCCTCTATCGCTTTTACAAGCTTATCTTCGATCTCTTTTGACATTTCCTTCTTAGTGCGGATCTCCTCGGGGATCTCGGCATATTTTGTATCAATGAAATCAAAGAGTTCGGTTTCAAAACGAAGCACCTTATCCACATCCACATCAAGAAGATACTTCTTGGTGGCAGCATATATGATGATTATCTGCTTTTCAACCGGCATGGGCTTGTACTGGGGCTGCTTTAACATCTCCCTTATGCGCTCACCCTGTGCAAGACGCTCCTTTGTATCGGCATCCAGGTCGGAACCGAACTGGGAGAAAGCTGCAAGCTCTCTGTACTGTGCAAGCTCGAGTCGTATGGGACCCGCTATCTTCTTCATGGCCTTGATCTGTGCCGAACCACCCACTCGGGACACGGAAAGACCCGCATTGATGGCCGGACGGAAGCCGGAATTGAACATTTCCGTTTCAAGATAGATCTGCCCGTCTGTGATGGAGATGACGTTTGTGGGGATATATGCCGAAACATCGCCTGCCTGTGTCTCTATTATGGGCAGAGCCGTAAGCGATCCTCCGCCGTAATCCTTGTTCATCCTGGCAGCTCTTTCAAGAAGCCTTGAATGCAGGTAGAAGACATCGCCGGGATAAGCCTCACGTCCGGGCGGACGTCTGAGCAGCAGGGAGAGTGTTCTGTAAGCGGTGGCATGCTTTGAAAGATCATCATAGATCACAAGCACATCTTCTCCGTTCTCCATCCACTCCTCACCTATCGCACATCCTGCGTAAGGCGCTATATACTGAAGGGGCGCTAATTCCGATGCAGTGGAAGCCACCACTGTCGTGTAATTCATGGCGCCGTATTCTTCCAGTGTCTTAACGATATTTGCCACGGTGGATGCTTTCTGGCCTATTGCAACATAGATACATTTCACACCCTGGCCCTTCTGGTTGATTATGGTATCGATAGCGATCGCTGTCTTACCGGTCTGGCGGTCGCCTATGATAAGCTCACGCTGACCTCTTCCAATGGGCACCATGGAATCGATAGCCTTTATACCGGTCTGAAGAGGAGTATCAACAGACTGTCTTGTGATAACGCCGGAAGCCACTCGCTCTATCTGGCGGAATTTTCCGGTATCAACCGGTCCCTTGCCGTCTATGGGCTGTCCCAGGGCATTTACCACACGTCCCAGCATGGCATCACCTACTGGCACCTCCACAACTCTGCCCGTAGTCTTTACGGTATCACCCTCGGAGATATTGCCCGATGCACCTAAAAGCACCGCACCCACATTGTCCTCTTCCAGGTTCATGACCATGCCGTATACGCCGCCGGGGAATTCCAGCAGTTCACTCTGCATAGCCTTCTCAAGACCGTGGATCCTGACAACACCATCAGCGACCTGGATGACAGTACCTGTTTCGGAGACTTCAAGCTTGTCAGCGTATCTCTTTATCTGATCCCTGATCACCGAACTGATTTCTTCTGGTCTTAAATTCATGGATCTGTCCGCACCTTTCTGAAAAAATTATTGAAAAATCATACTGCCTGAGAATTCTTTAAATAACGCGTAAGTCCCTCAAGCTTTGTCTTTATGCTGGAATCCACCACCCTGTCGCCGATCTTTATCACAAGACCGCCTATAAGACTCTCGTCAACAGAATAATGCATCTCCATATCCTTGTATTTTGTAGTCTCAAGGAGCTTTGCCTCAATGGCCTTTTCCTGCTTGTCGGATAAAGCCATGGGAGATGACACATAGGCAACTCCCGTTCCCTTATACTCCCTTACCAGGCTCTGAAAGCAGGCTATAACTCCGGGAAGTTCTGAGAAGCGTTCCTTGTCGAGAAGCACGCGAAGGAATCCTTCGAAGTATGCAGAGACCCTGCCTCCGAACACATCCTTTATTACGCCTTCCTTTTCCTCTCTTGTGAGCTTCGGATGATTCATCATCATGAGAAATTCAGGAGTAGTCTTCATAACTTCCGAAAGAAGCTCTGCTTCCTCATAAAGCTCATCCACTGTATTCTCCGTGACAGCAAGGGAAAAAAGCGCCTTCCCGTAGATTTCAGATGCTAGCTTTGCCATGTGCTCTCACCTATCGCTTTAAGCGTATCTTCCACAAGTTCATCCTGGATGGTGGTGTCGATATTCTTCGCAACCACCTTCGCAGCCATTAACGAAGCTACATTTATCATTTCCTGCTTCACTTCGTCTCCTGCCTTCTTCTTTTCGAGTTCAGCCTCAGCCTTCGCTCTTTCTATGATGCCGGCGGCATCCTTCTTTGCCTCCTCACAGATGCGTTCCTCATTGGCAAGCCCGCGCTTTCTCGCCTCGGCAAGTATACGCTCTGCCTCTTTATCCGCCTCTTTAAGCTTTGCTTCGTATTCCTCTTTCAGCTTTGCCGCCTCTTCTTTATCTTTTGCGGCGGAGTCAAGATCATTCTTTATCCTCTCGCTGCGGCCCTCAAGGATCTTCCTTGCAGGATTGAAGAGATTGTAGGAAAGTACAAGAAAAAGAACGAACACCGCAAGCAGTGTAAGCCCCGAATCAAACAAAAGCTGCAGATCCAGGCCGAAAAGCCTGGGCTCCATAGTCTCCGTAAGGAGCATGTTCAAGTCTATATTCAAGCCTTATAGTCTCCTTTCCCGGGATATTCCCCGAAAATAACTCAAGCCTTGAAGGGCTTAACGAACATAAGGAGCATGGCAACCAGAAGGCCGTAAAGACCTGTGGTCTCCGCAACTGCCTGTCCCAAAAGCATGGTTGATGTCACATCGCCCTTTGCACCCGGATTGCGTCCTACTGCTGCAGCCGCATGTCCTGCTGCGATACCCTGGCCGACACCGGGACCGATACCGGCGATAACCGCCAGACCCGCACCTATGGCAGAACAGCCGTAAATGAAATTCTGATCAAACATGATACGTTCCTCCTTGGTAATGTTTGTAGATCTTTATTATAGCAAACGATTTTTCGTTTTCTATATCACACGGCACTTGCGCACCGTATTTTCCTATGGTCAGTCTGTGTCCCTGGCGCTTGCTATGTAAGTCATCGTCAGCATACAGAACACGTATGTCTGGATCGCGCCGGAGAACATATCAAAATATACATGCAATGCCGCAGGCCATGCATAAGCTATCGTGGAAAGCAGTCCGTAAACCAATGACATCATGACCGTTCCGGAAAGTATGTTTGCAAAAAGCCTGAGTGAAAGTGATATAGGCACCGCAAAATCACCGATAAGATTTATAGGCAGCCAGAAAGGCCAGGGATCGCAAAGTCCCTTTATCACGCCGCTCACCTTCTGATATTTGAATTTATTGAATGTGATAAGTGTGAACGTGAGTATGCCGAGCGGGAATGTGACACCGTAATCGGCAGTGGGGGGACGAAGCCCGAGAAGTCCTGAAAGATTCGAAAATAATATAAAGATAAATATGGAACCGATATAATTCTTAAAAGGCCCGGCATGCTTTCCCATGGTGCCCTTAACTATGCCGTCTAAGAGTTCCACGATCATTTCCACGATATTGGCAAGGCCCTTGGGAACATCACCGCTCTTTTCCATGGCAGCCCTTGCGAAAAAAGAAAAGATCGTAAGTGTGAGAACAACTATCAGCAGACAAATATGTGTGCTTGTGATCCAGAGAGTGGTATCCCCGAAATGCAGCGGGAATACCCCGCCCACCATGAAGCTGTCTGCACTGAAATCATCAATGGTTAAAAGCATCATCAAAATCCTTCCGCATCTTTTCTATTTCCCTGCGCTTCCACTCCGGCTGTTTAAGCAGTTCCTCATCAAGGGCTGCCCTTTCCGCCTTTGTATATCCGAAAGCGTCCCGTTCCTCATCAGCAGGTGGGGTGTGAACAGTCTTCAAAGCCTCCGTCACAGGCAGGAATCTTTCCGTAAACGGCGCCGCATATGCCGCTATCTTAAGTAAGAACATCCCGGCAAACATGCTGACGGGATCCGCAAGCCCCGAAATGCAGGCTGTGCACATGATCACCGCTTCTGCCAAAAACCTCAAAACAGCGCCCTTACGCATCACTGCCATAGCGCCTTTTTCATCAAAGTCACAGCTCTTTATTATGCTGTATCCCATATGCCATGCCATAAAGCAGGCACATACCGCTCCGATGATAAGACCCGCGCTCCTGTATACGGGCCTGTCAAAAAAAATAATAAGAACCGCCTCAGCTATGAGACCCGATATCAGTATCCCTGTCCACAGCGCTTTCAGTGTCCTTCGCGCTTCCGGGGGCCATTCCGTTCCCCCCCATGAATTCCTTTGCAAGTTTGTAAACTCCTGTAAAACCGGCAAGCGTGCCTATAAAGAAAAGCAATACCGCAAGAAATCCGGTGCCGAGCTTTTTATCAAGCCACAGCCCTGCAAAGAAACATCCAAGCACCGGCGTCAGCATGGTGAAAGCAAACTGGCTCACCATCGTAAGGAGCTTTGCCGCTTCCCTTCTGTCTTTCCGTCTCTTTTCCTCTGAGCGGTCCATCCGGTACATTATAATCAGAAAACGGATATTTGTCCACCGGAAATGTACTTGCGGCGAATATCATTCCTCTTCATTTACCGGAGGCTTTTTAGTGCTCTTTATGTGATTTCCTATCACTTCCGTAATATCGGTGACTGTTGTAAAGGAGCTGGCATCCAGTGATTTGATTATCGTCTTGAGTTCCGATATCTCAGCTCTGCTCACAACGCAGTAAAGCACATCCTTCCCCGAGCCGGAAACCAGTCCCTCGCCCCGTAAGAAAGTCACCGTCCTTCCGAGACGGTTATATATCTCATCGGCAGCCTTTCTTCCATCCGTCGTGACCATCATTACGGCCTTTGAACCGTTCATGCCCGTGTCTACGATATCTATCACCTTTGAAGTAATGAAATACATCACCATGGAATACATTCCGCTGTCTATACCAAAGATCAGGCCTGCAACAAAATATATGACTACATTTATGAGCAGGACAACCCTGCCCGTGGAAAAGTCGCTCTTCCTGCTTACCAGTATGCCCACTATCTCAGTGCCATCAAGACAGCCGCCGGCTCTCAGTACAAGTCCCACGCCGCAGCCAAGAAACAGTGCGCCGAATATGGTAGCAAGCAGCGGATCCCTTGTTATCTGTTCCATGGATTCAAATACGGAAAGCGACAGAGAGAAAGTGGCTATAGCCACCACGGACTTTACTATGAACACGCGCCCAAGCCTCTTATATCCCACCATAAAGAACGGTATATTTAAAAGAACGACCATGATACCCAGACTTACCGGGATCTTTGAAACCAGTATCATGGATGCACCGGTGACACCGCCGTCAAAGATCCTATTCGGGCTTAAGAATTCTTCAATGGAGAAAGCCGCCAGCACAGCGCCCGCTATTATCATTGCAAGCGATATGATATTGGCTTTATAATTTTTCATGATGATCTTTCTCCGATATGTAAGAATTTTGAATGGAGACGAGGGGGTTCGAACCCCCGGCCTCAGCGTTGCGAACGCTGCGCTCTCCCAGCTGAGCTACGTCCCCGAACGCAATCATTCTACATGCTAATATGTATAAAATCAAGTTCCTTTCCTATTAAAATATACTCCTGCAGAAAACAGACCGGTTGAAAAATATGCCTTCTTCGCTTAAAGTATGGAAAACAGATCTGACAAAAGGAGACTTATGGATGCATATCCTGTTTATCACCACAGGCGGAACCATAGGAAGCGTGATAAAGGGCTCATATACCGGCACCTCTGACGAGCCTTCACTGCTGATACTGGATGCCTTTAAGAAGAAATATCCCGAAACTTTTAATAACATAAACTTTGAGATCATGACCCCCTTCATAACACTCAGTGAAAATATGAGCGGGAAAAAAATAAGTTTTTTAACAAAGCTTGTAAAAGAAAAAGCAAAAGAAGACTTTGACGGCATCGTGGTGACTCACGGCACCGATACCCTCTCTTATACAGCGGCCGCACTTATGCTCTCCCTTGATCCGGACTGCATCCCCGTTTGCTTCGTATCCTCGGATAAGCCCCTTTCCGATCCCGAAGCCTGCGGCACCGATAATCTTAAAGCCGCCGCGGATATCATAAACGCCGGAATGCGCGGCGTTTATGTCCCTTACAGGAATCACAACGGCACCGTCTATATACACCGCCCCCTTTATCTGACGGAAGCGGATATATACGATGATGAACTCCGGTCAATAGGCACTATGCATGTCTGCACGTCGGATAACAATATACTTTCGCCAAACATCTTATACGATGACAGCAAATACCGGGACTGCCTTTTAAAGCTGTCGGAAACTCTGCCCTCTGCCTCTGAAATGACAGATGTTTTCCCGGAGCCCGCAAAACACATACTGAGGCTCAAAGCCTTCCCGGGCATGAAATATCCGGATATCAGTAGCGAAATACGTTATATCATATTCGAAAGCTTCCATTCCGGCACCATAAACACAGAATCGGAAGATACCCATGCCTTTTGTCTGGAAGCATATGAAAAAAATATCCCCGTATATATAACCGGCACCATAAAGGGCATCACCTACGAGAGCACGAAGAGTTTTGATAAGCTTCATCTGATCCCTGTCCCGGATATCACCCCTGTCTCGCTGTACATGAGGCTCTGGTGCTCATAAAAAAACAATATTAATACCGCCAAAGTGATATAATTGTATGATATAACGCCCCAAGGACAGGAGGACAAAAAATGAAAGAACAGATCATCACAAGCCTGCTCGATAACGATCTTTACAAATTCAACATGGGACAGTGCCTGCTCCATCAGTACGCCGACGCCAATGTGGTATGGGAATACAGGAACAGGGATGCCGCATCCAGAAACTTCACCGCAGAAATGGTAGAAGAGATACAGGAACAGGTAAAAGCTTTCTGTTCACTTAAATTCACGAAAGAAGAGCTTGATTATCTCAGCAGATCCTGTCCCTGGCTTTCAAAGGACTACATATCCTTCTTGAGCATTTATCATCCCCAGTATGAATGGTTCGATATAAAGCTTGGCGAAGACAAGCAGCTTAGTCTTACCGTAACGGGTCCCCAGTTCCTTACAACCTACTGCGAGACCCCCGTTATGAGCATAATATCCGAAACCTGGTTTAAGATGGAGCTTGCAGACGATGCCTATGCGTCCGCTGAGGAAGAGCTGTATAAAAGAACAGATGAAAAGATAGAAAAGCTTAAAAAAGGTGAGCTTCAGTTAGGTGTCTTTTCCGATTTCGGTACCAGAAGACGTTTTTCAAAACATTCCTTCGATGTGATAATCGGGAAATTTGCAGCAGCAACCGCGGATTTTAACGGCAGCGCCTTTGTAGGCACCAGCAATGTTGAATTTGCAAAGAAGCACGGCATACGTCCCGTTGGAACCATAGCCCACGAGCTTATCCAGACCATCGGCCAGGGATATCCCGAAAGGAATCCCGCTTATTCAAACAAATTCGTCATGGATGCATGGCATCAGGAATACGGCACCGAGAACGGAACCTACTTAACCGACTGCATCGGCACGGATGTTTTCTTAAAGGATTTTGATAAAGTAAATGCCAAGCTCTTTGACGGCGTGCGTCATGATTCCGGCGATCCCTTTGAATGGGGCGAAAAGCTGTTGGCACATTATAAGAGCCTTGGAATAGATACAAAAGAAAAGACCCTGCTCTTCTCGGACAGCCTTGATTTTGAAAAAGCTCATTCCATAAGGCGTGCCTTTAAAGACAGGGCAAAGGTGGTATTCGGCATAGGAACTTACATCGTAGCCGATACCAATGTAAAATACATGAACCAGGTGCTTAAAGTGGTTGAAGTAAACGGACGCCCCGTCGCAAAGCTTTCCGACGTGGAAGGAAAGAACATGTGCAGAGATCCCAAATATATAGATTACCTTCAGCGCTCCATCAAATGGCGTATGGAACACTGAAGGCAATATATGTAATGTCTTTATTGCAGGGGCTCCTTTGACGGGAGCCCCGCTTTTCTTGGATATTTCTTCGGCGTATTCTCTGTCTTTTTTATAACTGCAATGCACCTTCCGTAATCCGTTCCCGGAAGCTTATATTCATGGAATGAGACAGGCTCTCCTCCCAGTATCTTAACCGCCTTTAAAGCACTGTCCCGCTCTCCGCTTTCGATGAACTCACCGGATTTGTAGGCCATGAAGCATCCGCCTTTTTTAACAAAGGGAATGCAGTATTCCGAAAGCACGGCCATATTTGCCACGGCTCTCGAAACCGCTATGTCATAGCCTTCCCTGTAAGCCTTATCATGGGCTGCATCCTCCGCTCTCATATGAACAGCTTCTATCCCTTTAAGACCAAGCTCTGTTATGACTTCATTCAGAAAGTTTACACGCTTATTCAGCGAATCGAGGAGTGTCACCTTAAGGCCCGGAAATACTATCTTTAAAGGTATTCCCGGAAACCCCGCTCCGGTGCCTACGTCTATAAGCTTTAGCCCCTCACCATCAAGGATACGTTTTACGCTTTTTTCATCCTTAAGAAGCACAAGCCCTAAACTGTCCGCAAAATGCTTTACCGCCACATCCTCCTTTTCGGTAATGGCCGTAAGATTTACCTTCTTATTCCAGGAAACTAAAAGCTCATAATATTTTTCAAAGCTCACTGCCTGCTCATCACTTAATCCTGCACCAAGCTTTGCAAGCTCATTCTTTACAAGTTCTCTCATGCCCGTTTCATCAGCCTATTGATGCAAGTATCCTGTCATAATCATTATGAATGACAGCGATAACATCCACCATGCAGTCATAGAGCAGATCAGCCTTACTCTTTTCATCCATGGTTCCCGTGCGCAGAACATACTTGTGTACCACCGTTCCCGCTTCCTCAACCACGGCATAGTTTCCAAGAAGAGTCTCCATATTGATACGGTTAAGATTTACCAGTGTATCCGCTATCTGTTCAGCTTCGATATTATTTGCCAGTACGGATATGAAATGATAATATCCGTAATCCGCCTCTTCCTCTAAGGGGATGTCGCTTAACTCGAGCACCACTATGCCATCCTCTGCCTCTCCGATGGAATCAAGCACCAGACGCAGTGTATTGATGCCGTCGATATTGTCATAAGATAACTCCACTGAATCCTCTGAAAGTCTGTCTCTTAAAATTTCCAATGCATTTGCCATGATAATTCTCCTTTTCTTTTTTTGTTCATTATATCAGATTATTTTGACTTGCCGTTCCTGCTTTTTGCCCCCGACTGAAGTTCAAGCTCCTTTTGCTTTCTTTCTTCCAGCCTGCGCTTCTTGGCTTCCTCAACCTTCTGCTTATGAACGTCCTTCTTTGAACGCCCTACTATCTTATCATAATCTTCCCTGCCGCCTATCTCCTTATACAGATCCTTAGCGGTCTTGCCGCCCAGCTCCGCAGCTTCCTTAATCTTTGTGGCGCCGTTTTCTATTCCGTACTTTTCAGCCTGCTTTGAACGGCTGTGAAGATGAAGCGCTGTCTCAGCCCGCACCCTGCTTGCATATTCCTTTACAGTTGCTGTATTTGACATGCGCAGGATCTCATTTTCTATATCATCCTTATGAAGACCGTACTGATTCTTATACTTCTCATAATTTTCTTTTGAGCCGAATACATCCTCCATCATCAGTTCGCTGTCAGTCTTATTCTTTAGCTGATGCATGAGCAGCTGCGTGGGAGATACCTTGCTAAGTGCAGTACCTATGGCATTTGTAAGCATCATATCACCGCTTAATATTCCTGCAGTCGAAAGCGCTGTATTCTGAATGGTATTCATTATCACACCCTTCTGCCTGTCCTTGTTCTGCTTTACAAGGTCGTTTGCATTCATGGACAGATGACGGATCACGTTCTTGTCGGTTAAGTTCATGCTCTTGTCCGCATCCGTAAGGGCATTGATCTTCTCATTCTTCTTTGTCAGTTTGTTGAATTCTTCTACGCCTTTTATTATGTTGAGCACAGGCTTAAGCAGCTTTGCCTGATCGAGAAGCTTATAATTGCCTCCGGCTTCCTTCACAATATCCTTTAACATCGCCGCTCCGGCCTGGATATTGTTTAAGGCAACCTTGCTCTTTTCAAAATTATTGGCACCCGGCTTTGCCTGGTCGGCAGTATAGGTCATCTGTGAATTAAAGGTGCTTGCCAGCCTTGAAAAGGTATTGTCGCCGCCGTAGATCTTTAATATCTGTCCGGCTTCATCCAAAACATTGCTTGTGAAATTGATGAGATTCTTCTCTCTCTGCTTACCGTCAGCTATATTGAGGAGATTGCCGAAAGCCTTTGACAGATTGCTCACCGGGAGCTGTATGTCATGCCTGTCAAGGACATCCTCCATAAGCATCAGGTTTGAGCCTATGGCTTCGTTGCTGGTCTTAAGATCCGGCTTTTCACCGTTTAATGCATTTAAGTTTGCACCAAGCGCCCACATAACGGAAGATCCGGTATTTAAGTTTGTCGTTGTATCCTCCGAAAGCTTGTTTTTGGTGGAGCCAAGCTGAAACATGAAGGTTCCCGCGGTATCCGCCAGATCGGCAGTCTTTTCTATCTTGCCCTCCAGCTTCTCATTCATCTCCTTGATGTTTTCTTTGATCTCATTTACGGATTTCGTCCCCTGTCCCACAATATTGTTCTCCTTTGGAACAGTCATGGGGATGTTCTTCGGATCTATGCCGTTCTTCTTAAGAAGATCTTCATCCTTATCCTTCTGTCTGAGGTCATCTAAACTTATCTTATGGCGCTCCGGTTCGATAAGAGCGCTTCCGAGATCGTATTTGTTGAGACTCTGGAGCATTCCGGCTCCGGGATCGTCCTTTTTAAAACTGCCGTCGGGAGACATGTCGGCAAGTTCCACATCACCGGTATTTCCCTTCTCCATAGCTCCGGCATTTCTCTTTATACGTTCCTTATCCTGCCTGAGCTTTATACGGTTTGCGATATCCTTATCCTTTGAGATATCCTCCCTGAAGCGCTTAAGGCGTTCCTGGTAGGCAGGACCTCTTGTCTTCTCGCGCACCATATTCTCGATCTGCTGCTGCTCTACGCCGTACTTTCTGTTTCTTTCAAAGGACCAGTCAATATAGCGGCTCTTTACATTGTCATAGGCGCTGGATACTTTTTCAGCAAGGAATTTAAGACCGCTTCTTAATTTTCCTCCGGCAAACTTTGCACCCCCTGCAACTTTCTTTGCCTTATCGACAATAAAGCTTCCCACCTTCTTTGCAGCAGGCGCCATGGCATCCGCCACTTTTCCCGCAGCAAGAGTGGCAACCTCCGCAGTAGCTTTCGCTCCGGAAGCTATAGCCTTCGCCGCCTTTGTACTCGCAAACCAGGAAGCCGACTTTATGGCCTTATCCTTGATCCATGCGCCGGATGCCTTAAAGAAGCCGCCGGTCTTTTTTGCCGCTTTCTGCACCAGCTCACTGTTTATGGCGCTCTTTCCGACTTCATATACCTTCTGGGCACCCGCCATCATTAAATCCTTTGCATTCTTCGCAAATTTTACTGTATGTTCTTTTACGGTAACGGCTGCACCTTTTATCTTGCTTCCGGCAGTATTTACAGCCTGTTGCAACAGCGATCCCTTATAGCTTTCCTTTATGGATCCTGCTGCCTTCGCTACGGACCTCATGCCCGATTTGATGGAATCTGCCGCTTCCGTCTTCTTAAGTCGCCAGTAAGAATATATATTGTACCAGCCCTTTTCCATGAAGTTGCTGTTTTCATATCTGTATCCGTAAAGGATCTCCCTGGTCTTTTCAAACTTTGACTTTTCCGCTTTTCCTTTGTACTTATCTTCCAGATCACCCATTTTTTATACCTCCGCTAAAGAAACCTTACATCGTTTTGTATTATATAAAACCGGGTGCAAGCAATGTGCAAGCACCCGGTTCTGGCCCGTTATACTCCGGTTTTGGTCCTGCGGATGGGAGCCTCCGGTCCTTCCAGCTTTTCCGCTTTCTTTTCTGAATGCAGGCTGCGACGCTCCTGCATTCTCTGACGAACATCCTCTCTGGGAGCGTTACCACGCAGCATTTCCTTTACTTCCTTCGGATCCATCTTGCGACGCTGCTCCTGCTGCGGTGCATTTGCATTCTGTACGGGAGCGTTTACATTCTGTACAGGCACGTTCACATTCTGTGCCTGTCTCAGTACCTGTTTCTGCTTATACTCATCCAGATTCTCCGCAGCATGGTTGATCTGTGTGCCAAGCTTTACATCAGGATCAATTTCCCCATGTGACTGTACATGCATCACGTTATATTCGTGGCCCGCGATATTGATCAGCTTCTCCGCCATTTCATAGCGGTTCTTGCCTTTCGTCCTGAAATTGGCAAAGGTCTGGTCATCTATCTTTTCCTTGTATTTCTCCGCACTGTCCTTTAAGTCTTTTAAGGACTGCTCAACCTCAAGGGGCGTATTTTCAATGGACAGCCCGGATACCTTTTGCAATGCATCGTACATTGCCTTAAACTCATCGGATCCGTTCCTTCCTCCGATCCCTGCACCGTCCATTTCCTTAAGCCTTTCCGATGCCTCAAAGCTGATCTTTAACATGGACGCATAATAATTTTCCGTGTTATCCAGGCTCTTTTCCAGCATTTTCCCAACCTCTGCAGGATCCAACGGTGAGTCTTCATTTCCTTTATGGCCCTTACTTCCGTAATCATTCAAAGATACCGTAAATCCACTCTGAACCTCTCCGAGATAACGTTCACGCTGCGCGGCATTTTTTCCAAGTTTCCCGTTTTTGATAAATTCCGCGGTCTGTTCCTTCTCATCCTCCGAATACATTTCAGCACCGTTCTCATATTTCGGCGAATTCCATTCGAAGTTTGCCTTAAGAGCCTGACCGGCCTGAAGCCTCAGATCCCTCTCCCCATCGGCCAGGATACGGTTAGCAAGAATACGGCTGCCATGATAGTCCTTCTTTATGTCTGTATAAACCGCATCCACGGAAGCCTCTCCGTTACGTATACGCCCCGCCAGTTCCTCTGCTTCTTCAGCGAAACGGAAGGAGTCTTCCAGATAGATGGCGTTGACCGCCTTTGCCGCATTCTGGAATAACTCTGCTCCCTTTGCAGGAATCCCGTCCGGTCCCTTTTTAAAGGTCTGGTCAAGATAGTTTTCCAGTTGTTCACTAAACTGTCGCTCTGCATCCGTCAGAGGACGTTTCTGCTTTTCATCGGCAAGCATCTGTTCATGCATCTGCACCCTGATCAGACCTTCTGCATATTTTTTATAATCCCCCGTCCTCAGTGCCTCTGTTTCAAGGCCTTCCAGATATGCCGCAGGCTCGTTGGCGATGCGGTAATTCAGGGCATTCTCCGCCAGCATTTCAGCTGCTGCTTCTTTTTGTACGCGGGCGCGTTCTTTTGTCTCCTCCGAAGCCTTGTCTGCAACAGCATCATAGGTTTTGTTTAACTCCTCCTGCATCTTTTTATATTCCGGCTTATCGGCATCCTCCGGATGTGCGGTGAGCACTTCCAGATACAGTTCGGCAGCAATCTGACGCACACGGTTGTCCTTTGCAAACCATAACATGCTGGCAAAATCTCCATACATATCACTGCGGTTGATCAGACGGTTTGTACGGTCCATGATCCCTTCGTAGTCAACAGGCTTTCGATCAATATATGCCGTTGCATCAAAACCTTCTCCGATCTTATGTCCAAACAGATCCTTCTCCGGTTCCCCCGAGAACATGGCATTCAGATTTCTGTCCTCATCCTTTGCCAGCATAAGGTTCTTAATCGTCTGCTTCATATGCCGGACCCCATCCGGAGCATTATTTCGATTAAAATATTTGAACTTATGCATCTGATCACCCATGATCGCATTATTCAGGACAGCATTTGTCGTAGTATAGGCGACCACCTGGTTTCTCTTATTGAGTCCAGGATCAGACTCTAACATATTTGCCGTATTGATCTGCCTGCCAAACAGTATCTCAGGAACGGCATACTTTACATCATCTGCTGTAAATTCATATTCTCCCACTCCGGCCAGCAGATCAAGAGAATCCTCCAGGTTCAACCCCTTACTCACTTCCTGGAAACTTACCGGTTTCAGTTTGTTCACCGCATCCTTCAGCAGCATGCCTGCGGGATTTGCCAGATATTCCTCCAGGTATTCCTCCGGATTCTTTCCTGAGGTCTTGCACTGGATATATGTCTGGAATACGGCATTGACCTGTGCCGCAGTCTTCATATCGCCGGCAAATTCAAACGGAACACCCTTGTTTCGTATGCTGTCCATATTTCCGGGGAAAATTCCGGGCTCCTGGTTAAAATGCTCCTTGGCGATCTTAAAGATCTCGTCATAATCACGCAGTGATTTTTCATAGATTATCTGTGCACTTATGATCTTGCCGGGATCTCCGGAGTCCATAGCTTCGGTAAATGTGCTACGATCAGTATGAAGCTTAGCAAAGCAATAAGCCTTGGATCCGTCTTCACCATTTGCCGCATACGGATAAGCCAGCATTCCCATCTCATCCATTTTGGCAAAAAGCAGGCGATACCCTTCCTTGGTCTTATCGCTTAATTTGATACCCTCATTTATGACTTCATCATAGACAGCATCTTTTCCCTCCGCCAGACGGATGATCTCATTTGCCTTGTCTTTAACGACCAGATTATCATATTTGCCGTTTTCATACTGCGGACGCACTACATTCTTAATGTTCTGATCCACAGCGTTCTCCATATGCTGGATATCCTTGTCTACACTGAGAAGGTCTGCACGCACAGCCTCTTTAACCTGTGTCAGATGCTTTGCTGCAAAGTCAAGTGAATGCTCATACTGTGCCTTCAGATCGTTATCGGCAGCAATATCCGCCGGGATATTTGCTTTCAGTTCTGCCGCCCTGTTCTGATAGATATGATCCACCTTCTCCTCTGCCGGCATATCCACAGGATCACGATAAGCGTTCATTGCGTCACTGACTGCCTTTTTCTGCTCGGGAGTCATACGTATTTCGAGTGCCTGCGCAAAATCCACAAGCTTCGCATCCTCCGGCAGTTTCTTTTTCCCGTTTATGCTTCCCATGACGGCATTATATGCCATATCCCACTGCTCATCGCTTACCGGAGCGTTTTCCAGCGCTTTTTTCACCGCCTGAAGTTTTCTTTCCTCCGAGCGCTCCCTGCTGTTATGTGCAAGATATTCGGCCGGCTGTGCTACGGGATCAGGAACAGGCTCCTCATCAAACTGCTTTTTGATCTCTGCCTGCTTTCGGACGAATTCCGTGATCTCTCCCGCTTCACCTATCACACCCCTGTTCGCTTCCAGTGCCCGCTCTCCCGCAAGCACCCTGCTGCTTTCCTTAACGCCGTCAAAAAGCACCTCTGTGCCTTTCGCAAAATCCATCTGTTCTCCGATGGTATGCATCTTAAGATTAACTGCCTCATCCTTGGAGGGAGTATACGGAGGCAGGCCGAAGGTCTGCAATATAGTATCCGCAAAAAGCCTGCAGGTCCTTCCATTCCCGTCTTTAAAGGAATGCTCGGAAAGCGTCATCTGGTATGCAAAGGAAGCCAGTTCTACTGCCATGGACTTCTTCAACGCCGGATCTTCAGTATTCTTTATCTCATTCATGCCGTCAGCAATGGTCTGCATGGTCTTAAATACCGTTTCCGGAACAACCGATGCACCAACTCCGTTGATCGCTCCGGCTTTCACGCCCTCGCCGCGGAGCTTTCCGCCGGCCTCATCCCCGGGACGCATAGCCTTGTTGATCTCGGAATATGCTTTATAAACATCACCAAAGCTCACTTTATTCTTATCACGCAGTTCGGAGGAATGCATTCTTGCCACCTCTGCGCCGACATTCAGTCCATAGGTACCGTTTTCATAACCTTCGATCTGCGACTGCAGTACTTCCCTGCGCCTGTCATACTGTTCCCCTTCCGGCAGTGCCGCAAGTTCTTCCCTCAGTTTCTGCGGATCCCGGCCAAGTGTGGTGGAATTGGCAGTTCTGCCCTGATAGAGCCCCTTTACACGGTCCTTATCCGGATCATAGGATACGATATCCTCGATCCCCTCCAGCTTCTGTCCGGAAAAATGAAAATCTGATGCTGACTTATCATAACCCTCTGCCGTGTCCTTCTCGTCCGCACCGGCATTAAATACTTTCTGTATAATGTGTTCTTCGCCCCAGCCGCCCGCTATGAGGTTTTCGAAGTTTATCATCTCATTCGAAGTCATATTGATGGCATCTGCGGCGTCCTTTCCCATGTCGCCGAACAATTTGTGCATGAAATCCACAGCAGAGATTTCCTCTGTTCCATTTACGGCTTCTTTAAGCCTCATCGGGAGAAACGCTAACCCCTCCTCGTAGACATTTATGATAGGGTCATAAAATTCGGGTTCCTCTGCAGTGTCACTGTCCCTGAAATGCTTCAGACGTTCAATATGTGACTCGATGGAGCCTCTTATCATCTCCTCCATCACCTGAAGGTCGTTCTCATTGATTTTTTCTCCGTTTGTGCTTAATATCATTTTTTTCTCCTTTCGACTTCGTACACCGTTTTTCTATTCAACGATAAGTTGTATCAACATTGCTTTGTATTATAAAGAACCGGGTGCAAGCAAAGTGCAAGCACCCGGTTTATACGACTGTATTTATTTACGCTTCGGCACGACCGCTTTATTATTCTGAAGGCTGTCATTCATACCGTGCTTCGCACTCTCGAGAGCCGGCCTTTTATGCGGCTCCCGGACGCTGTTCCTGCCCTTGTGTTCGGGCTCTGTCTTTTTATCCTTTTCCTGAAGTTCCTTTAAACTTATGCTCTTTCGGTCACCGGCCTTTTTCTGCACCAGTGAAGCTTCGCGCTTCATCTGGGATTGAAGTTCCTTTGTCAGTGACTCCTGAAGTTCATATGTCAGATCTTTAAGATCTCTTGCACCTTCAAGACGCGTCTTTCCCGCACCGCTCGGCGTCTTGGTCCCGTTCTTTGTTGCATGTGCGATATAAGTATCCGCCCTGGTACTCAGATCGTTTAATCCGTCAATAGTTTCGGAAAGCAGGTCTTTTTTCTCATTCTGTGTCATCGGTCTGGGTCCGGCAGGGGAATCGATCATACCGCTTCCTAGCTTCTTTAGATTCTCCTGCATCTTCTCCGCCTGCTCCCTCATAAAGCGGCGTTCATCTCCCTCACGGTCAAAAAGCCCCATACGCTTGGCGCTTACCTTATCAAGAGCAGATGAAAGTCGGTCCATCTGCTTATCGGAAATATCCGTTACCGAAAAATCTTTCCCGTAATCTTTTATGATCGTTTCCAGCCCGCGATTTCCTATAAACCCGGTTGTCTCGGCAGTCAGATAGGCAGGCTTGCCGAAAAGCGAAAGGGTCTCGGGACTGGGATTTAATGATTTTTCATGAAGTTCCTTCGAAAGCTCCGTCATTTCCTCCCGCATGGTGTTCATTTCCATGTTATAGGCATCTTTTTCCTTCTGTGACATGCCGCCTTCTTTTTTAATATAGTCGAGCCTGCCCCGCTGAAGCTTGTTTCCAAGCTCCACAAACCTGTCAAGAGGATAATCCTTAAGCGCTTTCTCTAACTTATCCGCATTCTCCGGTTTGAACATATCCTGATTAAACTGGGGGCTCAATGTCTGTACACCAAAGAACCCACGTTCGGTAACCTCATTTATATGAACGCCTTCACGCATGCTGTCAGCCATTATTTTTGCAGTTTCCGCAAATCCCGAACGCAGTCTTTCCACAGCGGGATGATCCTCGTCCTTTATGCGTTCATTTTCATTCTTAGTGATCGCATCCGATACTTCACCCGCAAGCTGCTTGCAGTCCTTATCAAAACCGGGATTCAGTTCTTTATCTTTCTTTGAATTTAAAGTCTTATCCGTAATATTTCTTCCTACGGATCCCACACTCGTTAAGAGCTTCTCCTGCATGCCGGGGAAATTATCCTCACCGCCAAGGTAGCTTGTCATGATATCATTTATCTGCATGAACGCATTTATATCACCGCTGTGAAGAGAGGGCCTTGAAATCTCCGGCGCCTTTGCAGCTTTTTCCTTATTGTAATCTATCCCCTGCTTATAAGTGTCCTGACATTTCTGAAGCTCCCTGTATTTTTCCCTGTGGGATGAAAAGAAATCGTTTACCCTGTTTTCGGCAGACTGCATTTCCTCCTTTGAATTTACGGTTTTCCCCCAGATCTCATCCTTGAACCGCCCGAATTCCTCTTTGTATTCTTTTAACTGCTCCTGCTTATCCTCTATGCCTTTTAGCTTTTCCTGCAGGGATTCCAGTGTCACATCTTTATTGTCATTATTTCTGTTTCTGTATGCTTCCGGATCTTTTTTGAAATCCTCAAGCTCCTTCTCTGCATTCTTATGATCGATCGAAAGCTCAGATTCCCTCTTTTTTAATGACTGTTCCTGCATCCCCACCTGTCCCAGGATATGCAGATGACTGCTGTCATAGCCCAGATCAATGGCGCGTACCTCACCGCGTAAATATCCAACAGCATCGTTTGCATCACGGTGGTTTGACGCACTCTTACCTACCAGAGCATCCAGCGGATTGTTCAGGGCTTTGTCATACTGCCCGTGATCATCGATCTCCCAGAGCTTATCAAATGCTTCTATGCTTTTTTGATGTTCCAGACGAAGTTCGTTTAAATAGGTCTTTTCTTTACCGGCATCCCAACCTTCTTTTTCCATCTGCTGTCTGTGATACTGCACATTTAACTCCCTGCTGTAGGCAGTCATCATGGTCATATAATCATCATAGATGGATTTTTCTCCGGGGACACCTTTCTGATCCATTATATCGATACATTCTTCAAATCCATCCGTGCCGAATTTAGGAAAGCCTCCGGCTATAGCCCTGAATCTTGAAGTATAGGGTGCATTGAAATACGCCTGAAAGAGGTTTCCGCCTCTTTCGGGATCTGCCACCTCTGAATCAAGGTCGAGCATATCCGCATATTCATTTGCCCTTGACTGATAATATCTTGACTCCGCGTCATCATTTCCCTTATGTCTGCTGCGGAGTTGTTTGGATATATCCTTTTGTATATCCCTTATCTGTTTATACAGATCGATCGCATCCGGTATCTGCTTGCTTGTATAATAATTGCCGGCGGATTCTCCATATAAAAAGATATGTCCGGTTTCACCTCCGACGACCTTCTTTGCATCTTCCTCTGAAAAAGAATCATTATCCGCGGCCATGCCGTTCGTCATATCCGACTGTAGTTCTTCTTCCTCCTTATCCCTTCCTATGAGTCTTGAGGCATCATTCATCTGGAGGCCGTAACCATCCAGGGACTTATAAAGTGAAAAATCCATCCCTTCGATTTCCCACGGATATATCTTCCCCTCTGAGTTTACCTCTGTATTCTGGTTATTATTATCTTCAGGTCGCGGCATATCTTTTACCTCCTTTAATATAACTTGTCATAATTATACATTTCCAAGTGCAAGTAAAATGCAAGCGGATCAAAGGCTCTTCACAGCAAAAACAGGCGGTTACTACCGCCTGTTTTTTTACTATTATTTTTTTCGTGCGCCCTTATTACTTCTTTTTTGCCTTTTGATTGTTAAGATCATTTGCACCCTTTTCTGCCTTGATCACATCGGATACTTTCCTGTTCTTGGGCTTGTTCGGATCACGTTTTACGTTTTCCCTATCCATGAGAGTATCAAGACTTATCTGCTTCCTGTCCTTCTCTCCCTCTCTCTTAACTGATGCCTTCACTTCATAATCATGGGCCTTTTCATGATCGATGAGATCAAGCGCCGCAAGGGCATTTTCCTTACGCACGTTTCCATTGTGATGGTGAGCCACGCCCATACCCACATGATCGAGGTATTCTACCAGGGCTTTCTTGAGATCCTTGGTCTTTTCAGGGGTGAGATCCACATTCTTTTCTCTGTCACCTACGAATTTATCCAATTCCTTCAGCATTTTTTCATATTTTTTGGAATTACTATGACCAAAATAGCCTTTATCCGTTTCTATCAGATTAGCCAGGATGTCATCCAGCTTATCTAATTTTTTATAATTCTCATTCTTTTTCTGCTGGGCAACGGCATACTCATGATCCAGCGCCTCCTGCCTTTGCTGTTCCTCCTGCTGCTTCTGCTGCTGATTCTGTTCGAGTTTAGCTTTCTGCTCTTCTATCAGTTTTAATTGTTCAGCAAGCTTTGCCTTTTGAGATTCGATCTCCGCCATCTGATCAGCTAATTTTTGCTTCTGGTCATCGATAGTATTCTCAAGCCTGTTCTTAAGCTCATTCTCACGATCTGCGGATTTTTTCTTTTCCTCCTCCAGAAGCTTCTTATTCTCCTCGATCAGTGCATTCTGCTTGTCAAGATGCGCCTTTTCCAACTCGGCACGCTTTTTCGCTTCCTTATACTGCTCTTCAGCGCGGATCTCCTGCTCAGACATAGGGAAGAGTTCATTTAACGCGTCATGGTAATCATCCTTCCATGACTCTCTCTCTTTCTCAATTTCTCTCTTAGTCTCACGGAAATCATGTAAGGCTTTTCCTTTTTCCTTCTGCACCTCGATATCCACAAGCCTGTTAAGCTCATCCCTTGCGGCATTTACCTTTTCCCCTGCATCTTTTAATGCGGTTTCCTTACCCTTAAGCTCCTTTTCGGCATCTTCCATGGGCTTTACGCTGTTCTTTAAAGCCTCCTCGGAAAGCGCTATGGAATCCTTGAGGTTCTCATCAATATTCTTGAAATCAGCCTCTCTCTTTTTCGCAAAAGCCTGATCGACAGGAAGTTCCGGCTGTTTGTCAAAAATCTCCTTGTATGCCTTTACTTCACTGTCCGCATGCGCTTTGATTTCCCTCTGGTCATCAAGGGTCTCCTCATAGTCCTTCGCCATACCGTCTATCTTCTTTGCTATGGTATCCGTGATCTCACGCATGCTGCCTGCGATATCCAGGATATTGTCTATTACACCCTGCTCCTTCCCAGCATCGCCGTCAGCTTCCATCATTCCTTTACGAATATCGGCAGCCTTTTCCTTCATATCTGCGATCTTACCGGCAATGCCTTTGGATTCCTCATCCTCCTTATCGCCTCCGCCGCTTCCGGTAATAAAACCTTTGACGCTTCCGTAGAGTCCCACTAATGTCTCAGCCGCAGATACTATGGTATCCACTCTGGACATATTGTTCGGAGTAAACAATCCTTTTAACTTATCGCTGTATTTATCAAGTTTCTCTGCCTTTGCCTCTACATCCTTATCCTGCTTTAAGTTCTTTACCTGCTCTTTGATAACCTGTCTCTGCGCTGCGTCCGACTCTATATAAGCGTTGGATGTGAGTATATCTATGAAATCCTTTTTCTGCTCGATATATTTCTCAACCGCCTTCTTTGCGGTCTCCGCCTTAAGCTGATTGAGACCCGTCTTTATATCTATGGTTATCTCGGCCTCTTCCGGATTGACATTATACTGCTCCTTAAGCTGCTTATGGAGAGCATCGAGTTTCACTTTTTCCTCGGCGCGGGCCTTTGCTAACTCCTCCCTCTTTTTCTTTATATCCTCCGCTATCTTATTGCGTTCCTCATGCAGCTTTTTAGCGTCTTCCTTGTCCTGGTCCGCAGCCTTTACTTCCGCATCATAAATATTAAATTTTTCCTGATAATTATTGTCTGCCTTTATATTAGTTTTTTTCTTTTTGTCTCTCTCTTCTTTTTCCTTCTTCAGTTTCTCTACTTCAGGCAGAAGCATGCTGGAATTTCTTATATGTTCCTGCGAGGAGCGGGTCTTTGCCAGAGCTGTCTCTCCCTTAAGTCTGAAGGCATTCTCCAGATCATTAAGTTCATCCTCCATCTGCTTTGCCTTGCCCTTGACCACGGACTCCGCTGCTCCTATGGTGAGCTGATCCATGAAGCCCTTGGCATTCTGGGCTGCGGAATTGGCAACACCCACGAAAAAGCTGATCACAGCTGTCTTTCTTATAGTACTCTTAGCCTTATCAGCCTCACCCTGCCTTAAAGCTAAGAATGCATCCCTCTTCTGGAACTGGTCTTTATATTTACTGTCATTCTGGATATCCTTTGCCTGCTTTTCGTTCCTCTCCTGCTCTTTCTTGAACACTTCCTGCAGATGCTTCTTTTCCTCAACATCTGCCTTTGCCAGAGCGTTGGTACCCTTCTTTACCCTGTAATCCCTTTCTGCTGAATCCTTTGCAGCCCCGGCATCCTCCTCCGCAATCTTTGCGTTCTTAAGAGCCTCCCTTGCCGCCTTTATTTCTTCCGTATCCTTCGTGTCGGTCTCTGCTTTCTTATTATCATCCGCAAGCTTCTCCTCAGCCTTCTTAAGCGCTTCCTTTCTTTCCTCTTCTTCACGCTTCGCAAGTTTCTCTATCGAATCCAGATAAGCCTTGCGGGAAGCTTTTGCCTCATTTAAGATCTTCTCCTGCAGCTTTATAGCCTCGGCATTATCATCAAGATCCTTTTTCATGAGCTCAATATGGGTGTTTTTCTGCTCATCGATATCATTAAGCGCAGTCTGTACCACACTTCCCTGCTTGCTACTCTTTATCACCTCTACATTGGATAAGAACTTCTTTTCCGAATCCTCCCTGGCGAGCGCCTCCTCATAGGAAAGTTCCATGCCTGCAGCTATGCTGTCAAGCTTCTTTGACACGAAGTTTATTATCTGTCCCGCTTCAAGCGTAAGATCTGTGATATTCTGGATGATGGTCTCCTTTTCCTCACCACCGCCCTGCAGGGATTCGTTAATGCTCTTTGCTTTCTCCTTAAGATCCCCTATAGTATCCTTTATGTTAAGCTCAAAAGGATCATCATCCTTCTCATATTTCTTTGCGGCATTTTCCAGGGCAGCAGCCTTTTCATTCAGTTCATTTTTGGTCTTATCATCCTTTGCATCCTTGGCCTGCTTTCTGTATTCCTCTGCAGTCTCTTTTACCTTATTTGCGTCCGCCTCATCCTGTTTTTCCTCTTCCTTACTATCCAGATAACCGGAAACACTGCTGTATGCGTTATAGAGCATCTCCGCAATGCCCACAATGGTGTCAACTTTGCCCATGTTGTCAGGAGTCAGATATTCGCCTAACTTCTTCCCGTATCTGTTTAAGTCTGCCATAGTGGCCTTGAGCTCTTTATCTGCATTGATGAGGTCTTTCTCCTCTACCGCAAGCTTCTGCCTGCGGAGATCATTATTCCCACTGGCCAGATCCTTTATAAGATCACCGGAAAGAGTAAGATCCTCTCCGACCTTTACGGAGTCAATGGTCTTGGTAGCATTATTGAGCTCTGTCGCCAGCGTAGATACATTATTCTCATAAACATCTATCTTGTTCTGTTCGAGCTTTTTGTTTATATCCCTCTGCTTCGCGCCGCCTATCTTCTCTTCAATAGCAGCTATTCCTGCAGCTTCCTTTTCCTTTGCCTTTACAAGCTCCTCTTCCTTTTTCTTTATCTCTTCCTCAAGGGAAATATGAGAGGCACTTGCGGTCTGCGCCTTCATTGTGTGGTCTCCGCTTTCAACTATCTTTGAGAAAGCCAGATCCTTATTTTTCTTTTTGGAATCATCAGCGTTCAGTATTCTGGCTTCATTCCTGTTCTGCTGCGCAATATAAAGGGAGGCTGTAGCTTTGGTCTGTTTGCTGTCCAGTTTTTCATTAAGCGCTTTTAACTCACCCTCAACCTGGACCCTTTCTCCTCTTACGATGCCTTCGGCAACTATCGTTCCGGCTTTTTCCGCGGTATCCCCCACTGCCCCTGTAAGCTTGGTAGCAAAGCGCGTTACCATAGATCCGAGCATCATCTTCCTGCGCTTTGAGGCTGCCTCAGATGCTCTCTTTTCCGCGTCCTCAATAAATCTCTGATCACAATCTGCCTGGGTCTTCCACTTTTTTTCCTTGGCTTTTTCCTGCTCTATGAGCTTGTTCTCTCTGTCTATCCTTTCATTCTCTTTTTTGATCGCCTTATTGATAGCATTCTTCTGAAGCATCTGCTGAGCCTTTGCAGCCTTGAAATACTCAAACCTTGCCTGATCCGTCTCTTTTTTCAGCTTATCTCTGTATGCAATCTGATCCTTATCCGGATCATAAGACGCCGATAACGCCTTAAGCCCGGGCTCTTCATTCTTTTTCTCTGAGCCGTCCCTGCGGAAATAATCATCAACATAGCGTGAGGAATGATCTTTTAACCATTGTTCACGCTTTTTCGCTGTATCTATAATGTCAGCACTGCCCCACGTAGCAGGGTTGACCGCCTTATCGAGGCGTATCTGTTCCTCTATAACGGGGCGATATTCCTTTATCTTCCTGTCAAGCTCATAATAATCGTCAAGAGCCTTCTCCGCATTCTCAAAGGTATAGCCCAGTTCCTTCAGATTGCTGTTATCCACCGCTGCAGCAGCAGACAGCTTTTCTTTTACCGACGCGTTCATGATATTGAACTCTCTTACATTTGTCTGCGCTCCCAGCTTCTCCAGCGCTTCAAAATTCTTTACCACACCTTCCGGTCCCATTGCGATCTTAGTGATGGTCTGTTTGATCATAAGCTGCCTGGCCACCATAGTCCGGTAGAATTCAAAATCATCCGCCTGGCTCTTGCGCTGATCCCTTGTGGTGATGCCGGTGGCATTGAGGTAATCGGTATTCTTATCCTGATAGTCCTTATAAGCGCGCTGCGTATGGTTATAATACTGCTGATAATCACTTAATGTAGAACTGGTCAGCTTCGGATTTCCCGAGTTTTTCACAAACCATGTCTTGTCCTTAGGGCTTAATTTGTCAAGCCCCTCTGTATTTATCTGATTTGCTAACTCATTCAGCTGAATGTTTTGACCCAGATATGATTCCAACTGATCATAGTTTAGCTTATCAGCTTCAAACATAGTCGTGTTTTGATCATGGAGCTTCTTCTCTTTCGCTATGACATCATCTATACGCACTTTCATGATTCTCTGATCTGACAGTTTATCATAAGCATCAAGATCTTTCGGAAGATTCTGCTCGGGCTTCTTTTTATTGGACTTACGGTTTTCAAGCAGATAATCTGATATCTCCTTCTTTCTGGCATCAAGAAGTTCATTCTGAGTTCTGGAATAATCCTCCAGGCTTTGCTTCTTCCTGTTGAGCATATCCAGAACCTGTTCCTGCTGATATACAAATTTATCGTAATCCTCAAGGGTGTGCAGTTCTTTTTCCTGCTTTTCCTCTTCCAGTTTTTTATCTTTATCAATAGCCTCTTTAACCTGTTCATCCGTAAACTGAGGGACATTAAGATCTATCTCATGAAGCTTCAGTTCCTCATCCTCATGCTTTTCGGACTGCTCGTTTACTCCGGCGAAATAATTGGTCTCGTTCGGATCCGGTTCATATTCCACATGTTCCTCAGGAACAGGAATACCCCCGAGTACATTCTCCTGAATATTCTCTTCCTGATTTGTATTCTTATCTTTGTTTCCATCACCCGGCATAACTGATTCCTCCTTAAATATTGCGGTTTTAATGTACTTTTGTATTTTACTTCTGCATATGCAAGCAAAGTGCAAGTTTTATAGGAAACGAATTAACAAATTGCACTTTCAGAGCCTGCAAACACCGTAAGCAGGGCATTTGCAGGCTCTGATACGGCAATTTCTAAATTCGTTTGCTATAGAACAAACATAATTTAAAAAAACCGGGCAGTTGAAGGCTGCCCGGTTTTATATTTACTTGTCAGTCATAAACCACACTGCTTACCACCCTGTACCGAAATTCTCGCTCTTTATCGCATAGCTTCCGTCTTTAAGTGTTAACACACCCACACGATGGATCTCTTTTACAAGTCCGCTTGCTTCATCATATACGCCATCAGGAACCGTAAGCAGCATGAGGCCATCCTCGTCAATTCCCTCTTTAGGCTTGATCTCATAGCTTACTTCAAAGGCTACATCTTCATCCGCAAGACCTAAGCTTGTTAAGAACTCCTCCGTATTAGTCTCTTCATCGTCATATACTTTTGTTACTTCAATATTGAAATCTGCGGCATTCTCTCCGTATGCTTCCGCAAGATAAGGACGAAGCGCATTCTCAATCTCTTCTTTTGCCATATCCTCATTATCACGCAGAAGTCCGAGCCCTACCTCTGTCTCTCTTGTATACATCTGCTCAGCTACAGCCTGTATGTCAAAGCCCTCAAGATCGGTATCCGCAACGGAAAGGCAGTATGAAATGCCTATTTCCACATCATACCAGGTGATCAGGTCGATCATTCCGCTTTCATTGATATTGCGGAAAGTCTTTCCCTGCATTTCTCCGCCGGCCCAGTTTGCAAGGGTCACATCGTTTTCCGCAGCCCATTCATAATAAAGCCCGGAAATATCCTCGTAGTCATCACCGGTGACCATTGCCCTTGCATCAAAAGTCATTCCGTCAAGAACAAACTGAAGGTCCACCATAGGTGAGTATTCGGAAGCGTCATCCATCATCGTCCACCGGAGGTCTTTTGCACCTTCGGGAGCTTTAAACATCCTGGGGATTGCTGCCCTTGCCTCTTCCTCTGTGCTATCCCTCCAGGGATTTGCCATTCCGACTTCAGCAGTTTCCTCTGTTACTGCAGCTTCTTCTGTCTCAGGCGCAGCTTCCGGTGCCTTTGTATCTCCGCATCCTGCCATTACAGCCATGGTAAGAAGCGCTGTTATTATAAGATTTCTCTTTTTCATTTTATTCCTCTTTAACGGATCATCCGTTTCAAATCTGCTATTTTGCCTGCTTTGTGCCCTGTATACCCACACCTGCCGCCGACAGGAAGAGCTTTGCTCCAAGCCATACCACATCCGGCGCATTATCAAGATACGAGATATCAACAGGGAACACATGGATCAACTGCACAAAATAATCTACCGCCGCAAAACCGCCTATCACGGCAGTAAGCACTACCACCACCATTCTCTCGGATTTCATGGCAAGATAGGCTATGCCGGCAGCGATCGCAAGACCTATGATCCTTGTGGCAACCGGTATAAGAAGTTCCGGGATATCCACATGCTCCAGAACGATCGCCGTAAGCGCCGAAGCAAGGTTCGCCTGGGCAAAATGATAGGCCGCTATATATATGCCTGCCTGCACAAGGCTCCATGCGAGCACTGCACAGATCAGTCCCGCCACAGCCTGAGCCATGATCATCTGCTCATTCGTAAGCTGAAGCGAAAAATAATCTATCACAAGATGTGCCCTCTTAAAGCCCACGGCAAAGCCTATGGCAGCAAGAGCCATCCTATATATGCCGTAGCCTTCCAGGCATATATATCCGGCAGCAAGCATGAGAACCACCAGCATGAGCGGTCCGTCGAATTCAACATTCGCAAACTGCGCCACCAGGTCCTCTAAGAGCGACATAGTCTTATCTGTAGCTGCATTCTCAGATACAGTTAAAAGCATTTTATTCTCCTACTATGGTAGTTCTTACAAGGTCTCTTGCAACGCTCTCGTCAAGTGCAAGCGCATCATATACCTCGCCGTTTGCGGATATAAGGATGCCCTCCTCAAGATTGTCTGCAAAATAGTATCCATATGTCTTCTCATCATTAACGATTATCTTTTCATATTCCCTGCCGTCATCCAGTTTAGCATCTTCGGTGGTGTACATACCATACTCGTAACTGCCAAGCTCATAAATGATGTAGATAACATCGCCCTCTTCATTTCTGAATATTGCAAGTTCCATGTCATTGTCCGGATTACCGTTTACATAAAGCCCGCCCATGTATGTAAGGGTAGCCTGTACAAGCTCATTGTTTTCTTCATCGCTGATCATCTCATCTGCTGCAGCAGAGGCAGCACCTTCCGCAACTTCTGCAGCGCCCTCGGCAACAGTTTCTGCAGCGCCGGAAACAACTTCTGCAGCACCCTCTGTAACAGCCTCAGCGATCTCTGTCTCGGGTGCTGTGGTTCCCTGATCATTTCCGCCGCATCCGGCAAGCACCATTGCTGCCATGCTCATACCTGCAACTACAGTTAAAAACTTTTTCATTTTCATTTTCTTTTCCTCCTGTTCATAGAACAATCATTTGATACATGCAGGATTTTAGCAGAGCCTGTGCAAGCAAAGTGCAAGTCATTCAGTTTAAAATAACTTTATTTTTTTGAATTCAAAGCAAAGTATCGTAAGGTCATCAAACTGTTCCGCATCTCCCACGAAAAGATCCACATCCTTTTTGATATTATCCGCAAGCTCATCCGGGCCTGCATCCTTTGATCTGTTAAGTATCTCAAGGATACGGTCTGTTCCGTACATTTCTTCCGAAGCGGCCGTTGCCTCCGGAACACCGTCTGTATAGACTACGATCGTTCCGCCATTTGACAGATCGATCTCATAATCGGAAAACTTCACGCCCTCTATTCCGCCAAGCACAAACCCGTGCCTGTCCTTTAACATTTCAAAGCTATCCTCTTTCTTTATGAAGGGATACTCATGTCCCGCGTTGGCTGCCGTAATGATCCCGGTTTCCAGATCAACGATACCCAGCCAAACAGTAACGAACATATCACCGAAATCACCCTTCACCAATACGCTGTTTATATCTGCAAGTATCTCCGAAGGCTTTTTGCCGGGCTGGGTCTTTCCCCTTAGGACGGACAGTACGGACATCATATATAGTGCTCCCGGCACACCTTTTCCCGCCACATCCGCTATTGTAAGAGCTATGTGTGTTTCATCCACTTCAAAGAAATCATAGAAATCACCTCCGACCTCCTTCGCCGGATGCATTAATGCGGATATTGCATACTCCGCCGTATCCGGAAAACTGTGACGCAGCATCCCGTTCTGTATGCTTGAAGCTAAGCCAAGCTCTGCAGATGCCCTTTCACGTTCACCGGCAAGTTCCATATTTTCCTTTGTATAACGGTCGATCTCGCGTACCATGGACGAGATATCATCGGCCAAAAGCCCGAATTCATTACGCTGTCCGATCTCTCCCATCTCACTTACAACAGCCTCTGAATCTTTGGTCTTTATGTATCTGTTAAGTGAATCCTTAACCCTGCTTAAAGGTTTTACCGCCGCAAGATTCACATACAGTAACAAAAGCAGCTCGGAGATCATTATCACAAGCGCCGCGATCCATGACAGCCTTTCCGAACGTGCCAGCATACGGTCCTGAAACTCCGCCCATTCCAGACTGACCATAAGAACACAGCGAAGCTTCCCGTCTATAAGTACAGGATAATACCCGCGTATATTTTCATCACCGTCCGCTCTCCAGTCAGTCTCAATGAAAGGTTCCCTGCTTTTGCCTTTTATCAGATCCTGTAACATCGGGTGATCCTTAAGATCCTCCCACTCAGAGCCGAAAGGATACTTCTTTTCAAACTTATCCACAAAGGCGGCGCTGTCGTTGTAATACTCCATAATATTTGCATCACTGTCCTCGTCGGCATAGAACAGCACCCTGGCTGTCTTTCCGTCACTTATGTCCAAAAGCGCCAGCTCTCTGTAGGAATAATCGTGCTGTTCCTCAATCAATGAATACCAGAGGGAAAAATATATACTCCATGACGCATAAGTCATGTATTTTTCCGGCAGCTCACGGAAAAAATCATCTCTGCTCCTGCCCGCATCAATCCATTCCATATAATCTTTAGAAAACTCATACCCCACCTCTTCTTCATAGTAATAATCCGTTATCCTCATTTTTTTACTGATCACATCCTGGTGGGCTTCGATATAGTCAAGGATATTTCCACTGAGGAAATACGCACCGTCCTGATCTCCAAACAGATTTGCATCTATGCGCTTTAATGTTTCCATGAGCTGATCCTGCTTTGCATGCACATGCGCATCGATACCCACGGCATACATCAACTTGGAAACTATCACGATCATAAACAGGGAATACAGGAAGGTGATAAGCCCAATCTGTAAAAGGAGCTTTTTATTCTTTTTCTTTTCAATTACCTTCTTCATAGTCCTATACTGCCTTTTTATTTCAGCCTGCGCTTTGCCGTCTTCTCTTTCAGTAATATAACAATCACACAGCCTGCCATAGCGATGATAAAGCTTATCACGGATTTGATCACGGTTTCTGCAGGCAACGGATCCAGATACCAGTGCAGACCGGGTTTATTATATGTATGCAGCATATCTGCAGCAAGACCGCCAAACTCCGCATGTAACAAAAGTATGGTCAGCGTATTTCGCCCCGTCCATGCCAGAGCATCCTTCATTACGGGGATCTTTTCCAGGATACGGGCAAGAGTAAATATGCAGAATCCCCCTATCAGTGTCTGGATCACAAATATAAACGCCGTAAGGATATCCTTTTCTCCGAGGATCCCCAGATACATTCCGTCCATACCGAAATTATCGAACAATAGGAAATGAAGCGCGCCGAACACGACAGATATGAGAACGGACGGCAGCAGAGGCAGGGCTTTAAGCTTTTCAAAAACCCTGTATCTTGCAATAAATGTTCCCATCATCATTATCCCCGTATATAAGGGAACCAACTGCAGGGTCCATGAAAGCGCAGGGCCGTAAGCATAAAGCAGAGCGCCTGCAAAGATCATCACACACATTACACATACAGGTACGGCCATTTTTTCCGCTCTATCGTAGCTTATACGCATCACCAGATAAAACAGGAGGCTTGACCATGAAAGGGTCCAGATATACCAGACCGGTGAAATATTCTGAAACAGCTGCCCTCCTTCTCCGAAAGAAGGAAACAAAACCGCGGTTAATTCAGGTCTCAGATAGGTGATCGTCACATCCTCTATCCATTCCTTAAAACCATATCCGTATACAAGGGCATAATACGGTCCCAGTACGATCAACATTATTCCCGTCACAATAACCGCCGGCAACAGGATCTCCTTCATTCGATGGGCGAGCATCTTCCCGAATGGCATATCCGACTTACGGTAAAAATATCCCGAAAGCATAAAAAAGAACGGTATCGTAAGATACCCCACTTCCCTTATGGCTCTGTCAGTAAATCCGTCCTTTGTTCTGTATACCAGATGATAAAAAGAAACCACTAAGATCATCACAGCCTTCATGATGTCTATAAGAGTTTCTCTTTCCTTTTTCCTTTTTGTGCTATTCTCCACTCTTATCAATTTCCTTTTCTGTATCTGTTCCGCGATATTCAAATATCAGCATGGTGGTATCGTCAAATTGTTCAGCTTCGCCAACGAAATTGCTGATATCTTTTGTCAGCTCTGAAAGCAGCTTCTCCGGCTCCGGTGAAGTCACGCGGTTTAATGCCTCGAGCATGCGGTCTGTTCCATAGAGTTCCTCAGACATATTCGTTGCCTCGGGTACGCCGTCAGTATATACAAAAATACGGTCACCGGGATGCAGCTCAAAGGAATGTTCCTCAAAGGGCACACCTTCCATCGCCGCAACAGCCAGTGAATGTCTGTACTTTATAAGCTCATATTGCCCGCCGGCTCTCTTTAGCACAGGATGCTCGTGCCCCGCATTGGATGCCATGCCCTTTCCTGTATGTATATCCACGATCGCAAGCCATACAGTTACAAAAAAGCCGGAAGCATTTGTTTCACAGATCTGATCGTTAACATCTGAAAGTATCTGTGAAGGCGTACCTCCCATAAGAGTCCGGTTCTTGATAAGAGTCTTCGCTATCACCATAAAGAGCGCCGCAGGAATTCCCTTTCCGGACACATCCGCTATGACAAGAGCGATATGATCCTCATCAGGCATAAAGAAATCGTAAAAATCTCCGCCCACTTCTTTCGCAGGATCCATGGAAGCATGAAGCGCAAATTCCGGATGGTCACTGTATACATTGAAATTTCCGGGGAGCATATTTGCCTGGATCTCCGTTGCTATATCCAGCTCCGCACCTATCCTCTCCCTTTCCTCGGAAATGGTCTTTATCTGTTCAATATGATCCTCAAGTTCTCCTATCATTCCCGAGAATTCATTTGAAAGGAGTCTTATCTCATTCCTTACGGTAATATTATCCAGAATCTTCCTTACTACGGTGCCATCCTTACTTGCCGCATATTCGGTGACCGCTCCCTTTACCGTGTCAAGAGGACTTAAGACATATTTGTTTATGAGCAGCAGTGCGAACGCCGAAAGGGCTATCTGCAGACATGAAAAAAGCACCAGACTTCCAAGGCTCCTGGCACGTACTTCACTTGTGATATCACGTATATCAAAGGTAATGCCCGAAACTATCAGCTTATCCCCGCTGTTGAAAAGATAGTTATAATAATCTGCGAACATATCCGAACTGACCCTGTGATCGTTTCCGTCTTCAACATTGATGAGTGCTGCATACTGCGCATCCGTATGGTTAAGACGCAATCCCATGGGAAATGCCTTTCCATCCTCATATCCTCTCACCTGACCCTCATCTTTTGCACTTATGATAGTCACACTTGTCTTGTAATCAGGCTCCATGGCAACAAAATATAAGAAAACCAGATCATAGGCTTTCTTCATGTCATTCATCCGAAGCAGCCAGTGGTTGAATACCATTTCCGCAAAAGCTCTCCTGTCCTCCTCCGGCATCTGCTCAAGCTGCTCTTCAGTAACCTCTTTCAGGCGCAGGTCATAACGCTTGCAAAAATCAACTTCCCTTACCGCGGTCTCTGTATCCGTATCATATTCCGGTTCCAGATCTTCACAGTGTTCGATCAGATATCCTACCACCCACTCATATGCGGCATAATCCTCGAACATGCTCCTTAATTCCCCGGCTATGACTCTGGACATCCGGGTATTTTCCCTGGATACATTACTGTCTGCTATCTCCATTAATGAGAAATAAGAAAGAAGTGTGGTCAGCGCCGTCCCGACAATAAAGACAAACGCAATCTGCAGCAGCAGACCGCCCTTTACCATTCCGTCCTTTTTCATAATACAAAACTTTTCCTTTCATATCCTGAAAGAATCAAATCTCAGGTATATTCTTCTTAAGGGTCAGAATATTCTGCCCGTCACGGTATTCATAATTAACCTCGTCCATGCTTTCCTTTACCATATATATCCCCAGACCGCCTACCTGTCTTTCATCCGCACTAAGGCTTGTATCCGGATCAGCTTTGGCAAGCGGGTCATAAGGAACCCCCTTGTCAATGAAAGTCAGTGAAACACTGAGGGGCGCCTCACAGACCTCTACCCTTATCCATGCCGGCCCCGTTTCCGGACTGTACGCGTAGCTGGCAATATTAACAAATATTTCCTCCACGGCTATGTCAATCTGGATCTGTGCCTTGGGGCTGCAGCCTACAGCCTCAAGCTCCTCATCGACAAACATCTGAACCTGCTCTAAGTTA